>JAENZK010000083.1 GCA_016841285.1 Guptibacillus hwajinpoensis
TACAATCAATGTTATGGTTTCTCGTACCCTATTCTGGGCATTTGGACATACAGCCGTAAATATTTGGTATTTAACAGCTGTATCTGCTTGGTATGTTATTGTTCCAAAAATTATCGGTGGTAGACGCTTTAGTGATTTACTTACTCGTGTAGTAGTTATTGCGTTAATTATTATGAACATCACTGGTGGATTCCATCACCAAATCATTGACCCAGGTATTGCAGGACCAATTAAATTTATGCACGTGTTCATGAGTTTAGCCATTGGCTTCCCATCTTTAATGACTGCTTACGCAATGTTTGCAGTAATGGAACGTACAGGTAGAGAAAAAGGTGGAAAAGGGGCTTTTGGTTGGTTTAAAAAATTACCATGGGGTGATGTTCGCTTACTAGATCCATTTATTGGGATGGCTGCTTTTGCTCCAGCGGGTGCAGGTGGTATTGTTCAAAGTACGAACCAATTAGACCAAACTGTGCATAACACGATGTGGATTGTTGGACACTTCCACTTAACTTTAGGTATGTCTGTAGTAATGACTTTCTTTGGTGTAAGTTACTGGTTAATTCCATATGTTTCAAAACGTGTTTTAACACCAGCTATGAATAAATTAGGTGTCTTCCAAACAATCCTTTGGACTATTGGTATGGTGATTATGTCATTCTCAATGCACTATATCGGATTATTTGGCGGTACACCGCGTAGAACATCTTATTCAACATATTTTGATCATCCAATGGCACTTTCTTGGGAACCATGGATGTTTGCAGTTGGTATCGGAGCTGTCTTATTATTTACGGCTGTATGTATCCAAGTTTATGCAGCATTCAATCTTATGTTCTTTGCACCAAAAGGTGTAACAGAGTTCCCTATTGGTGAACCACAAAGTGATGATGAAAAGACTCCATTCTGGACAGAGCGTTGGGGTATCTGGGTTGTATTAATGATCATCACAATTGCAATGGCTTATACTGTACCATTAGTTGAAATGATTGTGAATGGTCCTCCAGGATCACCACCATTCAAAACCTGGTAATATCTTAAATAAAGAGATAGCTCGATGTTTATGGGCTATCTCTTTATGCTAATATGAAAAACTATGATTCAGGAAGTGATCTCCGTGATCAAAAATCGCCATACAACAATAGCCTGTTGGCTCGTTCTATTATTTGGACTTGGCTTATTTTTTTTCGGAACCGATGGATTTAGTGCGTTTACTGCTGAAACGGCAAGGGTAAATAAGCTTACAGATGAGAAACCAAAATTCCCAATCGTCACGCTTGAGGATAGTAAGGGTCGCACCTATTCATTCAGCGAATTTGAAGGGAAAAATGTTTTTATTACATTTCTTTACACATCCTGTGGATCTGTTTGTCCGCAATTAGAAAAGAATATGTCAGAAGTTTATGAACAGATCCCGAAAAAATACTTCGATAAAGATATTGTATTTTTAAGTATAAGCTTTGATCCTACTAGGGATGATCCGGCAACGTTAGAAAAATATAGAGAACTATTTAATAGTGATGGGGAAACTTGGAGAATGGCTAGAATTAATAATAAGGCCGAATTAGATTCCTTGTTAAAATCCTTTGGAGTCATTGTAATACCTGATAACTATGGGAATTTTTCCCACAATTCCGCTTTTTATTTTGTTGACAGAAAAGGTACATTAACCCATGTAATGGATTATAAAAAAATTGATGAAGCAGCACAAACGGTGATTGACATTCTTGAAAAGGAAGAGGGGGAATAAAGAGTGGAACAAGCTAAATATGGTTTAATCTTATTTATTTTCCTTGCTGCTCCCCCTGTTGCTTACGTTATGGAATCCATAATGTACTTACACATGCATATGCAAATGCCGATGCTCGTTATAGCAGGAATGCTTATGGCCCGTTTCTTTCAGATACGTTTTCCGCAATTTTTTGAAAAGTGGAATGGAAATGGTATACCTGGAATTTTATTATTTATCATTATCATTGGATTTTGGATGTTGCCGAGGGCCATGGACGAGGCATTATCCGAATTAAATGTTGAGATCTTTAAATTCATTAGTTTACCGATTTTGGCTGGGGTTCCGCTCCGTGACAGCTGGAAAAAACTTAGTGAAAAAATTCAAAATGGGATAATCATTTTGTTTACTGTTTTATTTTTATTAATGGGGTGGCTCTATATTTATTCTCCTGTTCAATTGTGCAACAATTATTTGAAGATTGAACAAGTAACACTTGGGTGGGCTTTTATTACTACAAGTATTGGGTTGGTCGTTTACATGATTTACATTACAGTCGTCGATCGCACGAAGTATGAAATTGAAAATAATGAATAATCGATAAATCAAAAAAAGGAGCTTGCATAAGAGCTCCTTTTTAATTCATAAATCCACGTTCAAAGTGATTCATTTCTGTTAATTCGATTATATAATCGTAATTATTTATTGAATTTTGGACTGATTCATATTCCTCTTTTGATAAATCTTTTTTTTCTAATCTTTCCATTAATTTTCTTTTATTTTCTTCAAGATTGCCAATAATATCTGTATAGTTCATATTTTCAACATTCCCTTCTAAAATAGGAGATTGAAAGCGCTATCTATTTCTATATATTTATTTTAATTCATCAAGTAGTAAATTTGTTGAAGGTCCTGTAGCAAAATGGTGACATATTCGTTACGAATTTAGCACAGTTAAGGCTTGTTTTTTTAAAATCATGCTTTATAGTTGATATATAGACAGTTGTCATGACAGGAGGAAGGGCACACAACATGGGAGAAAAAACAATATCAAGAAAAAAAGTATTAGGGATCGCAGGACTTGGCTGGATGTTTGACGCAATGGATGTGGGTATGTTGTCATTTATCATCGCTGCCCTAAAGGTGGAATGGGATTTATCACCAGGACAAATGGGCTGGATCGGGAGTATTAATTCGATCGGAATGGCGGTCGGTGCCTTTGTATTTGGAATATGGGCCGATCGGGTTGGTAGAAAAAATATTTTTATCATAACATTGGTTATGTTTTCTTTAGCAAGTGGATTTTCAGCGTTTGCAACAACACTTTCAATCTTTCTTTTATTGCGATTTTTCGTAGGAATGGGCCTTGGGGGAGAATTACCGGTAGCTTCAACATTAGTATCTGAAATTGTACCGGCAAAGGACCGTGGCCGAATTGTAGTATTGTTAGAAAGCTTTTGGGCTGTGGGCTGGTTAGCAGCAGCGTTAATTTCATACTTTGTCATTCCATCATATGGCTGGAAGGTTGCTCTTTTATTAAGTGCTCTACCAGCTCTCTATGCTATTTATTTAAGACTAAAGTTGCCTGATTCACCGGCTTTTTCACCTAAAAAGGCTGAAAAACGAACCGTATCACAAAATATGCGGGAAATATGGTCGAAAGAGTACGCTAGATCTACATTTGTCCTATGGACGGTTTGGTTTACAGTCGTCTTTTCTTATTATGGGATGTTTCTATGGCTCCCTAGTGTGATGGTCATGAAAGGCTTTAATATGATTCAAAGCTTTGAATATGTAGTTATCATGACACTCGCACAATTGCCTGGTTATTTTTCAGCAGCCTGGTTTATTGAAAGAATAGGACGTAAATTTGTGTTAGTTACCTATTTATTAGGAACCGCAGCATCAGCATTTGTGTTTGGTACAGCAGAATCGACGGCATTATTAATCGGGTCCGGAATGTTATTATCATTCTTCAATCTTGGTGCATGGGGTGCCTTGTATGCCTATTCACCGGAACAATATCCAGCAATCATTCGTGGAACCGGAACCGGAATGGCAGCCTCGATTGGAAGAATCGGCGGGATCTTAGGACCGCTTTTAGTAGGATCGTTAGTTAGTGCTGGTTATTCAATTGGATTTATCTTTACAATTTTTTGTGGGAGCATTATTATCGGAGTTTTGGCTATTGCCTTTGTGGGTCGAGAAACACGTCAGGTTGAACTGGCATAACGAAAGAAGAGTTGCAGTTTTATTACACTGCAGCTCTTTTTTTGGCTAAAATTTCATAAAAATAACTTATTTGGTACTGGGTTAAGAAAATTATGATTTTATAATAAAGATTAGATGTAGATAAATATACCTATTTAGATATAGGAAAAAGGAGGGAAATATTCCCATAATTTCATCTTTCTTTAACGTGATATTTCGTATAAAAAAGCGGAGGTGATACTATGCATTTATCTATTAGTAAGAAACTTTTGAGCGGATTTTTGGTGATTTTGCTTTTATTAGCCATTGGTACCGGTATTTCAATTAATAGAATTAGTTACACTGATGAGTCTTTTAAACAACTTATAATGGGAAATGTTGAAAATGCGATGTTGGCAAAAGATTTAGATATCCTGTATCTTAATCAAACTCGTGAAATCAATAATTATTTATTAACTGGAGACGATAGTTATCTTGTTCAATATGAGGATACGTTAAAAGAAGCAAACGAAACGATCAAAGCGATGCAGGAGGCTTTTGTAACACCGGAGGAGAAAGAAACCGTGAATCAGTTGGCTGCTTTTCAACTGCGTTATGATGAAATTGTTCGAAAAGCCGTTGCTTTTAAAAAAGCTGGGAATGAAGAGGGTTATATTAATTTATTAAATACATCAGGAAAAACAGTAACAAATGTCTTTCGGGCAAAAATTGTTGAACTAGATCAAATCCAAGAAAAGGTCGTATTTAGTGGTATTGAATCTTTGGGTGTTGCTGTGAATAAGACAAAATTGCTTGTTCTACTCATAGGGATATTTAGTTTCATCATCGGTATTGCATTAGCGCTCATCATTAGTCGGGCTATTTCAAAACCAATAAGACAGGCTAGTGAAGCGATCCAAAAAGTTGCAGAAGGTGATTTACAAGTACAACCGTTAAAGGTTAAAACGAAGGATGAAGTGGAAGACCTAGCCCATTCCTTTAATATCATGGTTCAAGATTTACGGGAAGTGGTTGGCAAAGTTTACGAATCATCTTCAAGTGTGGCTGCAAGTAGTGAACAGTTAGCAGCAAGTGCTGAACAGAGTACGTCGGCATCAGAGCAGGTCTCAAGGATGACACAAAGTAGCGCGGAAGGGAATGAACGACAAGAAGGCCAATTTAAGGAATTAATGAATGCTATTCATAACCTTAACAGTGACATTCAAAAGGTAGCCGATAATAGTAAGGAAATGCTGGAGTTAACTGATAATACGAGCCTGCTCACTCTAAAAGGGGAAGCGTTCATTGATCATGTCGTGGGACAGATGAATCTAATTCAAAAATCAGTGATGAAGGCAAGTAATTCGATACATTCCTTGCGGGATCGTTCAAATGAAATTAGCCAAATCACGAAGATTATTACAGATGTTGCTGAACAAACGAATCTACTAGCCTTAAATGCTGCTATTGAAGCGGCACGAGCAGGGGAGCATGGAAAAGGTTTTGCCGTTGTAGCCGATGAGGTTCGGAAGCTTGCCGAAGAATCAAAACGCTCCGCAAGTCAAATCACGACAATGATTAATCATATCCAGGCTGAAACAAATGAATCCGTACAAATGATGGCAGAAGAAAATCAGCAGGTCGTATTAGGATTAGAAGAAACAGAAGAAGCAAATAAAGCCTTTAAAGCGATTTCTCAGGCGATGGCCGAGGTATCCAATAAAGTAAAAGATGTAACAGCCTCCCTTCAACAAATGATAGCGGTAAGCGATCAAATAATGGAAGCCGTTATAACAGCTAAACAAATTACTGAAAAAAATGTAGAGCATAGCCAAGAAAGTGCAGCAGCAACCCAAGAGCAGTATGCAGCCTTAGAAGAAATTGCATCAGCGGCCCAATTCCTTGCCCAGATGGCAGAAGACCTTCTTATGATTATTTCAAAATTCAAATTGGAAAAATAAATAGAGGGGGATTTGTGATGCATCGTAATAAATTTCTTATTTTAGTAGTCGTATTTTTGTTAGTTGGCTTAGTTGCTTGCTCAAGCAATCCAGCCCCACCTGAAGATGTCAACGCTAGCAAGTCTGGCCCTTTTATCATAAAAGTTGGCCATGCAGCGGCAAAAGATCATTTTGGTCAAAAAACGTTTGAAAAGTTTAAAGAGCTTGTCGAGAAAAATAGCGATGGGAACATAACCGTTGAAATTCATCCTGCCGGCGAACTTGGCGGTGAACGAGAAATGCTTGAAATGCTTCTCTTGGGTGATTTAACTATGATGGCTCCTGCCTCAGCACCATTAGATGCTGCCTCTAAATATATGGCGATCTGGGACCTTCCCTATTTATTTAAAGATGCAGAAACCGCCCATAAGGTGTTAGATGGTGAGGTTGGACAATTTGTCTTAGATTCTCTATCAGATAAAGGGCTTGTCGGTCTTGTTTATTGGGAAAATGGTTTTCGTCATTTAACAAATAATATCAAGCCTGTTTCAACTGTCCAGGACATGGCCGGGTTAAAAATGCGGACACTTGAAAATCCAATGCAAATCAAATCTTGGTCATTAACTGGAGCACAAGCAACACCCATTGCTTTTACGAAATTATATGATGCATTAAAGGATCATGTCGTTGATGCCCAAGAGACTCCGCTTTCTCTGATGTACTCAATGAAATTTTATGAGGTTCAAAAATATTTAACTTTAACTGGACATACCTATTCACCGTGGCCCGTCGTCATAAACAAGAAATTTTATGATGGCCTTCCAACGAATTTACAAAAGGTGGTTATGGATGCAGCCGTTGAAGCACGAGAGTATAATAGAGAGCTATCTAAGGAAGATGAAGTGAAAGCACTAGAGCTTCTTAAACAACAAGGAATGAGTGTAACGGTTTTATCTGATAGCCAAAAAGAGGAATTTAAAGGGGCTATGAATGAAATCTATACGGATGTAAAAGCAGAAATTGGAGACGAACTATACAATAAACTGATGGCAGAGATTAACGACAAGTGATTAACTTGTCGTTTTTCTTTTTAACTAACATCCAAATTTTTCAAAAATATTATTTCCTTGAATGTAAAAAAATATATTGGAACAAAGTATATACGAAGGAGAGCTGGCAACATGCGAGGCTACGTTCTTTCGATTTGGAACTTTTTTGATCCTTTTTATTTTTTCTGTACACGTCTTACATTTCCGCCCCGTACAGGTATGGAAAGCAATATTTTCAGAGTTAGATTAACAAAATATAGAGGGAGAGATGTCGTACTTTCTGATGGAACAAAAATTACGAAAAATGATGTCCTTGTTAAAATCCACCTTCATAATGTTAAGCTATTAAGGGAATTAATTGAAATAAAAAGTGAGCTAAGAAGAGCAAAAATTCTATACCGTCATGTTCAAGAGTCTCTGCCAGGAATTGAGCATTTCATTCGGACCAGCAACTGTTCAGAAAAAATCAAAGGAATTGTTGGGATTACTCATTTAAATAAGGGCTGTGACCGGCTTGGTTTTGAGATTTTTGAGATTTCTCATCCGATTTATAGGTGGTTTAAAGTGTGTGCTTTTTTACCAATAGAGATCCTATCAAGTGCCAATCAATCCATACACAATATTTTAAAACATCAAACTCCAAAATATTTATTTATGTCGAGAAATACCTTAAATAAAATGTATCGAATATAAAAAAAGCTGCTCGTAATTAAATAGCAGCTTTTTCGGGCGTTAATGGCAGTTCATGTAGTGTAATTTCCGGGCGGCTTCCGACACGAATGTTAACCCCTGTTTGACCAAGTCCTTCATTAATATAGTAGGGTTTCCCGTCTTGTAGATGGAGCCCTTTGGTTATATTCATTCGTGCGAGCTTTCCCATCTTAACTAGATGGTAAGCTTTAGGATAACAAATTTGTCCCCCATGAAAATGGCCAGAAAGCAAATAATCAAAATGATAATTTTGCATATGCAATACGATATTAGGATCATGGGTAAGAACTAAGTTTGTACCGGAAACGATTCCTTTGTAAGAAGTTTTAATATCACTGCGTTTTGTCTTAAAATCATCTATGCCAATAATATTAACGGGGCTTCCGTTAACATAAATAACATCATTTTCGTTGATTAAAACCTTGCACTGATGCTCTTCCAGCATGTCAATTAATTTTTGTTGGTATTTAGGACGGAGAAAGTAATCATGATTTCCTAGGACCGCATAAATACCATGCTTTGCATTTAATTTGTTTAAGACTTCAAGGTATGGAGCAAGCTTTGGGATGGTACGTTTACGGTCTAAAAAATCACCAGTTAGTGCAATTAAATCAATTGGTTCATCTTTTAGCATTTCATAGAGTTCAGTCGGAGAAATCGATATATTTTCAAGATGTAAATCTGATAACTGTAAAATTTTTAACGTTGAATAGGGGGGTACAAGATTTTCGTTTAATTTTATCTTATTAATGACAACATCTTTCGTGTTATCATGGGCTTTTTTAAATAAATTTTTAAGAAAATAAACGGGAAATAAGATGAGGACAGCAAGTAATAGAAATTCCAAGTGTATACACACCTCCATATAGAAATTATACAGGTCGGGACAGGAATTTTCATATGCAATAGTTGGAAAGCGGTTTTCTTCCTTGTATAATGAACAAAGAAAAATGTGTGGGATGAAGGTGTTTTTGTGCAAATTTTATTAGTCATGATGGGCGGGTTTATAGGAGCGATCTGCAGGTTTGAGGTAGGGGAATGGCTTCATACAAACCAGGGTTTTCCTTATGGAACTTTACTTGTAAACCTAATTGGATGCTTTCTACTTGGCTGGCTTTTAACCTTTATGAGCCGTCGAAATAAAAAAAAGCCTTATATAACGCTGTTTTTTGGAACTGGGGTAATTGGTTCTTTTACAACCTTTTCAACATTTTCTGTTGAAACGATTCAATTGTTTGAAAAGGGGTTCGTTCTTGGTGGCTTAAGTTATGTACTAATAAGTATTTGCTGTGGATTGTTACTAGCCTATCTGGGAAGTAAAGTAGCATTATTTGATAAAAAAGAAGGCGAAACAGCATGATTTGGATCATTGGTTTAGGTGGTGCCATCGGCGCGGCAGTACGATTTTTATTAGGTGATTTTATAAACAAAAGTTGGGTTAAAAAAGCAAAACTACATAGGTTTCCACTAAGTACATGGATCATCAATATTTCCGGCTCCTTACTACTTGGAATCATCGCTAAATTACATATGAATAACAGTATCGAAGAATGGCTTTGGTATTTAGTTGGAGTTGGATATTGCGGTGCCTATACTACGTTTTCGACATTTGGTTATGAAACAATTAGGTTGATAGAAGACAAAAAGATTCGTGAGGCCTTTACATATGTACTTTCATCACTAGTATTAGGGGTTGTCTTCGCCTCAATAGGATTTATTATTTGATAGATGGAGGAACGGTATGCCTGATATTAATACATTATTTCGTAAAAGAATAGGTTTTCCTGAACAAGAAATCATTTCGTTTGAAAGGTTAGATAAGGTCCTTGAAAAAACAGCCAAAGCGATTCCCTTTGAAAATATATGTATTATCAACAAGAATGCAAGTGATATTTCAAAGGAAAGCCTAGTTACTAAAATTCTTGATAGGAACGAAGGCGGCGTCTGCTATGAATTGAATCCGATTCTTTCTTTATTTATAAAAGAAAATGGCTTTGATGTCTCTTTAGTTCGTGGCGCTGTTTATGACCACTCCTCGCAAAACTGGGTACCTACGGGTCTTACACATGTAACCATATTATTAAATCATAACAATCAAACTTATGTACTAGATACTGGTTTTGGAGTAAATTTGCCGTTAAAGCCTGTTCCGTTAAGCGGGGAAACTGTTCATTCCAAGAACGGTGAGTTCCGAATTAAAAAGCTGGATAGTGAGTATGGAAATTATGCCTTTGAAATGAAGTTAAAGTATAAAGATTTCGATTGGAAGCTAGGTTATGCATTTGATACGGAAAATTCAATTCGGGAACTCCCTGAATTAAATGAAATTAAACAGATCATTTCTGAAAGTGAGCATTCTCCATTTAACAAGGCTCCATTGCTGACAAAAATTTCGGATGGTGGCACAGTCACCTTAACAGGTTCTTCTTTGACAATTTGGAAAGATGGAAAAATGCACAAAGAGGAAATTGCGGAAACACAATTTACAGATCTAGCGAAGAAACATTTTGGTGTAATGGTTAAATAATAAAATTGAAAAGGGGGGGACTCGAAAAACTAACGAGTTCTCTTTTGAGGTGCAAAAAACAGGGCAACTACCTTTTCATAGGCGGAGAAATTCCGGTTAATTTATAAAAGCAGCCCAAAAAAGCAGATATAAGCGGAGAAATTCCGATTAACTTCTTAAAATAAGACAAAATTCAAAGATTTGGACAGTATAACCGGAAAAGCTCCCCTTATTTTTAAAGAAATATGGATATTTTCCAATTTATCCGGAATTTTCCCGTTTATTTTTCACATCATACGTAGTGAAATCAACACTCAGCTATAACAGAACCTTACCTTAAATAAAAAAAAATATTAATCTCTTTATATCATCAAAATAGACCTCCAAATTACAATACAATTTGAAGGTCATTTTGCATTACATTTTTAATGTTTGCGATAGTTAACGGAACCCGTTACAATTAGGGACCCTCTTCCTGTCTTTAAAAAATTCTTTTCCATGCTTTAGACAACTCGCTGAAAATGACGGGAACAAGGGAAAGTGTTAGTACGAATACCCAGTCTTTTAGAGAAAGAATGTGAAGCCCAAAAATATCGTTAAAGGCTGGTACATTCACTAATATCGCTTGAAGTACAATCCCAAATATAATAGATCCAAGTAGAAACTTGTTTGTAAATAATCCCACTTGATGAAGGGACTTTTTCGTACTCCGTAAATTGAGGGAGTGGAATAATTGAGAAATACTTAATGTTACAAACGCCATCGTTTGGGCATGAACGAGTGCATCTTTCGAAATGTTACTAAAATCGATTGAAAAAATCGATGCTGCACCAGTGTAATAATTTAGTCCAGTAACGAAGGCAAATAAGGTTAAGAAACCAATTAATATACCGTAAACTAGGGTAAACATTCCGCTGCCATGGGCAAAAATACTTTCTTTAATGGAACGCGGTTGTTGGTCCATAACATCCGGATCATCCGGATCTAACCCTAATGAGATGGCAGGCAACGTATCTGTAATTAAATTAATCCATAAAATATGAACCGCTGATAGGGGAGCTGGCCATCCGAGAAGAATCGCAATGAAAAGTGTTACGATTTCTCCTAAGTTACAGGAAAGTAGAAATAAAATCGATTTTTTAATGTTTTGATAAATATTTCGACCTTCTTCAACAGCTGCAACGATCGTGGCGAAATTATCATCTGTTAACACAATATCTGCTGCACCTTTTGCGACATCCGTGCCGCTTTTCCCCATAGCGACACCAACGTCAGCTTGTTTTAAAGACGGAGCATCATTAACTCCGTCACCTGTCATCGCTACAATTCGGTCATTCATTTTAAGAGCCTTCACAATTTTCACCTTGTGTTCAGGAGACACACGTGCAAAAACGCGGATCTTGTTGACCTTCTCGCATAACTCTGATTCACTCAGTCGATCAATTTCAGAGCCTGCCATTGATTCAATCTCCTCGTTAGCAATGCCAAGATCTTTAGCAATCGCAAACGCTGTTTTTGGGTTATCACCGGTAATCATGATCGTTTGGATTCCGGCCTGCTTACATTGTACGATTGATGCTTTTACTTCTTCTCTTGGTGGGTCAATCATTCCGGTTAGGCCAAGAAAGATAAGATCTTTTTCCAAATCTTCACTCGTCATGCTGTGATCGAAAGTGGGAATTTCCTTGTAGGCAATCGCAAGCACACGTAAGGCTTCAGCCGACATCTCATTGGCCACACTCTTAATTTTATCTACATCAAGGTTCGTTACGCGGGTTTTTGGTAAAATGCTTTCTAAAGCACCCTTCACCATTACAAAATAACGGCCATCATGGTGATGAACGGTTGTCATCATTTTTCGGTCGGAATCAAAAGCAATTTCAAAAATGCGCTCATATTTTTTATCAAGATGTTGTTTTTGTAATCCAGCTGCATTTGCGGCAGCCACAAGCGCGATTTCAGTAGGGTCTCCAGAATGCTCCTCCTCAGTAAAAACAGCATCATTACAAAGTGCCATTGCTTCAAAGAAGCGAGCGTACTCCTGTTGTTTAATGAACGGAGAGTCCATTGAAAGATAATGATCATTAACATAGACTTTCGTCACGGTCATTTTGTTTTGGGTCAGCGTCCCTGTTTTGTCAGAACAAATCACACTAACAGCGCCAAGGGTTTCTACCGCAGGAAGTTTTCGAACAACAGCTTGCCGTTTGATCATTCTTTGTACGCCAATGGCCAACACAATCGTAACAATGGCAGGCAGTCCTTCAGGAATAGCTGCAACTGCCAAACTTACAGAAATTAAAAACATATCAAGAACGTCTCTACCTTGGAAAAAACCAATAAGGAAGATGACAACCGATACAATGATGGCACCAATACCAAGAATTTTCCCAAGCTCTGCTAATTTTTTTTGAAGTGGTGTTTGTTCTTTCTCTTGTTTTCCAAGTAAATTAGCGATTTTTCCGATTTCTGTCTGCATTCCTGTATTAACGACAATACCCACAGCCCGACCGTAGGAGGATAGGGTTGACATAAAAGCCATATTTCGTTGGTCGGCAACGGGCAATTCATCAGTTGCTACCCAATCAGCATCTTTATCGACAGGAACGGATTCCCCGGTTAATGAAGATTCTTCCACTTTAAAATTGGCGGTTTCAAGTAAACGTATATCAGCAGGAATAAATCGTCCTGCATCAATAATTACAATATCACCAGGCACGACTTGTTCGGATGGAATTTCAACGGTCATTCCATCCCGTTTTACGATCGCTTTGGGGGTTGTCATCTTTTTAAGTTCCTCTAAAGCCTTTTCTGCTTTGGATTCTTGAATGACGCCTATAATCGTATTCAGCAGGATCACCAAAACAATAATAATGGCATCGCTATATTCCCCAACAAACGCGGAAATAAGGGCGGCCCCAATTAAAATATAGATTAGTAAACTATTAATTTGTCTAAAAAACAACGTTAAAATCGAGTCTTTTTTATGTTCGCCAAATTCATTAGCTCCAACCTGAGCAAGTCTGTTTTTTGCCTTTTCACTCGTTAGTCCGGTTTCCGGGTTGGTATCTAATTCATCGGCTACTCTTTCTACATCTTTTGTATACCACATGCTGCCTCCCACCCTCCAAAATAGATCAAATGAACATCTACCTAATCTAATTAAAACATAAATAGGGAAATATTACTAAAACGAAAAGTGAAAGTTTGAATACAAATAATGTAAAATTTTGGTTGATTGTGTATAAATATCAGAAAATTCAATAAATATTTATTTTACGTCCCATATCGAGGGACACTACGGTTGTCCCGTGTATAACGTTTAGTTTATTATAATGTTTCAAAAGAACTGAACATTGCGATAACTTGAAGGAGGGATAGAATGAGCACTGTTAGTAGCCATGTCGCAGAAAGTAGTCAAAGTTCTGAAAAGCAGCTGGTGATTCAAAATGTTTATAAGGCCTTTAATAAAGGAGATCAGCAGGTTACTGTTTTACGAGATATTAATCTTGGAATTAAAAAAGGAGAATTTGTTTCACTTCTCGGTCCAAGTGGCTGTGGTAAATCAACTTTATTAAAGACGATTGGGGGTTTATTAGAGCCGTCCAGTGGCCAGTTGTCAATCGGAGGAGAAACGATAAAAGGCCCGAAAAAGAATATAGGTTTTATGTTCCAAAAGGCCGTCCTGCTTCCGTGGAGAACGGTAGAGCAAAATCTAATCCTGCCTGTAGAAATTGCCAAAGGTGATATTGGAGCAGCCAAAAAACGAGTAGGGGAATTGCTTGAACTCGTTGGTTTAAAAGGATATGAGCAATATTATACAAAAGAATTATCCGGGGGGATGCAGCAGCGGATCTCATTGGCCCGGACATTAATGAATGACCCAGATATTTTGCTGTTAGATGAGCCTTTCGGGGCCCTTGATGAGTTTACTAGAGAAACCCTGAATTTTTCATTAATGGATATTGCCGAAAGAAGCGGGAAAACGGTTATTCTCGTCACACATAATATCGGTGAAGCGGTTCTGATGTCAGATCGGATCGTTGTCATGGGTATTAATCCTGGACATGTACTGGAAGATCTAGTCATTGATATTCCTAAACCGAGAACCGATCAGGTGATGGCATCGAAAAAATATGCAGACTATGTCTTACATATTCGCGAACTACTGGGGGTGGGTCGAACATGAAAGAAGCAGTAGAGCAAACAATCAACATAAATAACGCCAAGAAACCTCCAAAACCGTTTTGGAAAAGAGAGGCCTTTCTCTCTACCGCGATTTTAGTTGTATTACTGGCTGTATGGGAATTATTAAGTAGAATCGGAGTGTTTCATCCACTTATTCTACCGGCTCCGTCATTAGTATTAATTGCAACAGGAGAATTATTAATGTCTGGATTTTTCTATCTGCACCTCGGTGTCACACTTTATGAAACAATTGCCGGTTTTTTGATAGGTTCCTTTTTGGCTATCATTCTAGGGATTATCGTTTCTTCCAATCTTACACTTTATAAAGTATTAAATCCGTTTATCGTCGTTTTTCAGGCGATTCCAAAGATTGCTTTGGCACCGATTTTTGTAACATGGTTTGGCTTTGGCCCGACAGCCAAAGTTGTCATGGCGATCACGATTTGTTTCTTCCCAACGTTTGTTAATACCGTTGTGGGGCTTAAATCTGTTGATGAAGAAAGTCGACTTCTTTTCCAATCTATGGTTGCTAGGAAAAAGGATGTTTTCTTTAAGCTATCTTTACCGACAGCACTTCCTAATATTTTTGCTGGTGTCAAATCATCGTTGACATTCGCATTAATTGGAGCCATCGTTGGTGAGTTTGTAGGTGCTAATGAAGGGTTAGGTTTGCTTTTAGATACATTTAATTTTCAGTTAGAAATGGCCAAAGTTTATGCGTTGATCTTAATACTATCGGTCATCGGTTTAATCCTGTATCTGGCTATTGAATGGCTCGATCGTAAACTCATCTTTTGGGGAGATCACGATAAAATTATTTAAGTTGAGGGGGAAATATAATGAAGAAG
>JAENZK010000084.1 GCA_016841285.1 Guptibacillus hwajinpoensis
GCTGGGGGAAATGTGCCAGTTTCAGCACAACTTGCTATTACACGACTTAAATAGACGGGGGCTCTAAACAAACTACTTTTCACTTACAGGTGCTTCGTGTTACAAGGTTAATCAGTTTTGACTGGTTGACCTTTTTTAGTGTGCCGGGCATGTTCACTAACTAGGCGGTGAAAGTCCGCTGTGGGAGTAGGAATATGCGAACCACTAGCCGAAGGCAAGGGTGTCCGTGGCGACGCGAAATCTGAAGGAAGCCTTAGGCAAATCCTCGGTCTCAGGTACACGAATCACATTTGAGGTTCTATTCCAGGATAAGTTTGCTAAACAAAACCAAGTCCCAAATATCCCCGGATGAATGAGAATAGATGTGGCAGATAGATGAGGAGAAACCATTTAACAGAGGCTAGGCATTGCTTATGCTGCACATATTTTTATAGTCAACTTATCATAAATAATGACTGAATATAATTTCTCTTATGTTGTTGAAAACATAAAAGAAAAAATTGGCTCTTTAGTGTTAGTGAAGCCGGTGCAGAAGCGAAGGCCATTTGTTTGAGTATCGCAGAAACAGCCAAAAGTAACGGTGTTGATTTCTATGAATACACAAAGAAACTACTATCAGATCTACCGAATCTTGGTATCCATCAAAACCCTTAAATTTTAGATCAATACATGCCCTGGTCAAAAATGATACAGGCGGAATGTAGTAAATAAATGAAATAGGCCGTATATTCGATTAAAAAAATCAGAATAAACGGCTATTTGTGATGTGTACCGAAAAGGTGCGTTTATTGTATATAATTCGAGCTTACATTATGGATTGTTATGGGTGTCAATAACCCTTACAATTCCTGATAAGTGACTACCTGCTTCTATTCAATTGTCGTCATACCTATACTTTTAAAAACTGTTTATTGATAAATTTCAAACATTTAAGTCATGTAAAAACCGCCAGTGTAAATTCTACTCATTCGATTTTTTAGGTAAACATAAAGAGGAACAACAGATCAGAATTGAACATATATTATATACGAACGATGGTCATGGAATAACACGAGTAAATCTACATTATGTTTTACGATTTACAAATTTTATTGAGCCAATGGTTTCTATTTTTTCTTCATATGTTAGTAAGTGTTTAAGACTTTTTAAAAGAGTATGCCGGAATGGGAATGAGATTTTGGGTGGTCGAAGCTGTTAGAATATACTACCCGCATTGTCTGCTTTTCGAAAATTAATTGAATTATGAAGAAAAACTTCGGAATAGGTGTCCATTGCGGAATAACCAAAGATATCAGGATTATAGGGATACAACCATTTACAAAGCACTTGGAAGAGGGGTATAGCATGAAAGTTGTTATTCTGGCGGGAGGTTTAGGAACACGGATAAGTGAAGAATCCCATCTAAAACCTAAACCAATGATTGAAATTGGAGAACACCCGATTATCTGGCACATCATGAAAATCTTTTCTGCTTATGGATTCAATGAGTTCATTATTTGTTTAGGATATAAAGGCTATAAAATTAAAGACTATTTCTTCAACTATTTTCTTTATATGTCTGATGTCATAGTTGATTTTAATGACAATAATAAGCAAACCATTCTTAATCATAGTGCTGAACCCTGGAAAATTACATTAGCAGAAACTGGGTTAAACACGATGACTGGTGGACGTGTAAAAAAAATCCAAAAATTTATTGGAGATGAACCCTTTATGATGACTTATGGGGATGGCTTAGCTGATGTAAATATTCATCAGTTAATAGAGTTTCATAAGGGACACGGAAAGTTTGCTACCCTAACAGCCATACAACCAAAAGGAAGGTTTGGGGCTATAAAATTTGCCGAAAATCAAAGAGTAGATAGATTCCAAGAAAAAGTTAAAGGTGATGGAGGATGGATTAATGGTGGTTTCTTTGTATTCCAGCCTGAGATTTTTGATTATCTGATTGATGACAATACCATTTTGGAAAAAGAACCCTTAGAGAACTTGTCAAAGTCTGGTGAACTAATGGCTTATAAACATGATTCTTTTTGGCAACCAATGGATACTTTAAGAGATAAAAATTACTTGGAGGAATTATGGAAGTCCGAAAAGGCGCCATGGAAAATCTGGAAATAGACAGGTGTAACTATGTTAAATAAAGAGTTTTGGAACGGGAAAAGAGTTTTTATTACAGGTCATTCAGGTTTTAAGGGCTCTTGGTTTTGTTTACTGCTTCATTCATTAGGTGCAGAAATAACCGGTTTTTCACTAGGACCTCCAACGAATCCAAACCTCTTTGAAATATGCAGTTTAAATCAATTTGTAAACACTATCACCGGAGATATAAGGGATCGGGTATTGTTAGATAGTGCCCTTTCTGGAGCTAATCCAGATATTGTATTTCACATGGCAGCACAGTCTCTTGTAAGAGAATCCTATCAAAATCCAGTGGAAACATATGAAGTTAATGTAATGGGGACCGTTCATTTGCTTGAAGCGGTACGAAACGTTGTGGCTAAAAGTAAGCGATTAAAAGCTGTTGTTAACATTACCTCTGATAAATGTTATGAAAACCGAGAGTGGCATTGGGGCTACCGAGAGAATGAGATATTGGGGGGATACGATCCCTATTCCAATAGCAAAGGATGCTCCGAATTGGTTACCTCTTGTTACCGTGATTCTTATTTCAACCACAACCATTTTGATAAACATGGTGTTGCTATAGCTTCTGCAAGGGCAGGAAATGTCATTGGGGGTGGTGATTGGGCTAAAAACCGTTTAATACCGGACTGTATTGACGCACTCACCCATCAAAGGAATATAGTCATTAGGAATCCAGAAGCTGTTAGACCCTGGCAGCATGTTTTAGAGCCGTTAATAGGGTACTTAATGCTAGCTGAACGTTTATATGAAAAAGGGCCAGAATTTGCTGAAGCCTGGAATTTTGGACCTGATGATCATAATGTAAAAAAAGTGGAGTGGATCGTGAGAAAACTAATGAAGGATTGGGGAACTGATGTCACTCTTATTAAGGCTCACCAAGAAATAACGCTGCATGAGGCACAGTATTTAAAATTGGACTGTTCCAAAGCAAGGGCAAGACTCAATTGGCATCCAATCTGGAATGTCCAAGCTGCTTTAAGCAAAATCGTTGAGTGGAACAAAGCTTATATAGGAAAAAAAGATATGAAGGACATAACCTTAAATCAAATAAAAGAATATATGGAAAATAGATAAGTAAAGGACAGCAGGTAAATAAAGTATTTACGAAATAGAAAACAACTCCTATTATAGGAGTTGTTTTCCTTGTTTTGTTCCCTAAAACAAACAAGTCTTTTAAGAAAATACTCAAGACGTTGAATATTTTGTCTCTACTTCATTTTCTTCAGAAACGCCATAGGCCAATGAGTGATATTTTCTGTAAGAATACTTTCATTAAATAACCATTTCGGCTGTACAAGAATAAAATTAGCGTTTTTACTTACAAACTCTTTTATAGCAGAAACTGGATTATTTTCCTTCCATACTCTGCTTCCTCTTGGCACATCGTATAAATCTTGCATGACACCATCTGTTGCAACCATATAAGAACCAACCGAAACAAAATTCTTATAGCATTCCAACTCAGATAATACATGCTCTTTTGTATGGTTTGAGTCAAGAATTACAAGAACTTTCTCATTTTCATCAATAATTTTGGCAACCTCTTTTAGTACCTTTTCCTCAGTAGAACTGCCCTCTATTAAAGTAATATAGGAACTTAAAACATGGTCTTGGATGGCTACTTTATTATGTGGTCTTATGTCAATATCTATACCAACGACCTTACCTTTACCTAATAATTTGCATAAACTAGCATAATATATTACCGACCCTCCGTGAGCAACACCCGTTTCAACAATCACATCTGGTCTTAATGTGTAAATCACTTCTTGCATCCTTATCATATCTTCAGGAAGCTGAATAATAGGTCGTCCTTGCCAAGTAAATGTATAAGCATACTTTTCGTTCCAGCCAACCTTGTTCCATAATTTAGAAATAATTTCAAATCCAAGCTTGGAATAAAGCTCCGTTTCAATCTTTTGGCCATCCTCTATTTGAATAAGCGTATTCTTTACCGTATCTATCATTATTTTCATCGTTCCACTCCCAATAATTTAATTTTCCATTCTAAATTAGAGATCAACTCACTAATTTCATCCATATAATTGGGGTTTAAGGCTATAACAGAGGTTATTTTTCGTTCGACTAACTGGGTATAATTAATGATTTGATGGCCTGAACCGGGTATGAATCTCCCTTGTTTATTAGGATTTAAATCGACAATTCCATTTATGAATTTTCTATCCGGGTCTAATAAATTAGCAAAAGTAACTCCTTTCGCCCCTGCACCCCAAACCGCAACGTTCTCTAAAGTTTGGAGCTTATGATGCCAAGTATTAATTAGATGTGTTTCATTTTCAATATACTGAGTGACGAATTCAATCAGATTACTTCCTGCTACTTCATTCCCTTTTGTTTCATTAATAGAAGCCTCTAACCAAAGGTATTGATCATTAAAAATATGTTTAACACTTTCTACTTTGAACCCTGCTAATTCAAATACTTTTGATAAAGAATTAGTAGTAAAATAGGAACAATGTTCATAAAAAAAATCCCAAAAGACTTTATTTTTTAGGATCCATTCTACACAAGGAGTTTCAAAGAAGACTTTTACCTTACGATTATTCCGCAGAGATTTTCTTAAATTCTCCAAAAAAACTAAAGGATTGGAAATGTGTTCAATGACGTGTCTACAAATCACAACGTCTGCTTGAAGAGTATTATATCTTGAATCAAAAAAGTCTTTTATAAATTTTAACTTACCATCAAACATGTCTTCTGAACCAATATAACTTGGATCAAAACCTATTCCCTTATTTCCTTGTCCTTTTGAAATAAGCTCTTTAATAAAATCACCTTTACCACAACCGACTTCTAAGATTGTGCTATTTTGAATTTTATGTTCTGTCATTAAGTAGTCAATAATATCGTCAATATACTGTCTAAACGAAGGAGAATATAGTTGGTTGTTATGATAATTTTCATTATATTGCATCTTTTGATCATCAAAACTACTATTAAAAATAAAATCGCATTCTTGACAAATAGTTAAATAAAGATTGCCTGTTGTCATATTTATAGCTGCGGATTGAGTTTTCAAAGGGAAATTTTGATGGACAGGCACATTTTTACGCTTTAGAAATAAATAAGTATTTTTAGAGCCACAAGTTGGGCAATTGTTATTCATCGCAACCTCCTAGAATACTTGAAAGAGAAAAGCTTTGCTTCAACTGCCAAGCTTTACTCCTTCATTATATTAAATATAAAAATGGGATATTCATATTTACTTGTAAAAAGTCCGCTTTATGTTTATAGCCTCTTTGTTCTAATTGTTGTTCCATGATATGAGGCTGTTGAGAGGCAATAATGACAAACGGACGAACTTGAAGGTCAACCGTATTTACTAATGTCTCGTAGAGTTTTGATTGTGAAAATGCAGAAGATTCTTCAACGAGCGCTTGAACAGGTATAGGATGATCCTTTAAATATTTCCACCAGATCATGACACCTACTTCGAATGATCCCAAAATAATGATGGGACGCTCAGCAGATAATTGCTGGAATCTAAGGGCTGGACTTTCTAAATCGTTGACGATTTGTTCAGGAGATTTCTCTGTAGTAGCTACTGTTTTCAAAAAATCGTACATATAATCAGGGTCAATCATTCGATCTTGGAATAAAGACGTGTGTTCCATACAGCTCATTCTCACCCAACTCTTTTGCTGAAAAACGAGAACATCAAAAAAATCTTGTAAAATGGCTGAGGACACATTGCCTTCCTTGAGAACTTGATACAGATTTTTTATTAACTGTGTATGAGATGCTTGAGCTATATTCCTTTGTTTATTGGGATTAGCAGAAATAGATGCTATTTGGTCATAATGAGTCTTGTCTCGGAAGTGACGGTAAGAAAATAGACGTTCATCCACTTTTACAACATCGCCAAGCAAGTACATCTCTAACCCTAAAATGACGTCTGGTCCGTACACTTCCAAAAATAGTCTCGTACGTTTTAAATATTCTACACGGTATAAGCCGTAGACATTCGAACCAATCCAACCTACGTTTAAAAAAAATCGATGCAGCCGTTCTGAAAAAGAAAGGTTTATTGTCTCAATCGCTTCATTACCATTTCCAATAACCTTTCCCTCTTCGTCTATCATTTCAGATTCAGTCACACACAGTATTGCTTCAGGACACTGTTGTAATTTTTGGACACATTTACGTATGTAGGTTGGATCCCACAAATCGTCATGGGCCGCCCACATAAAAAATTCACCCTTAGCCAAATTAAAAGTCCGATTAAAGTTATTTGAAGCACCAATATTCGTTTTGTTTTGGAAATATTGAATACGTGAATCCTGTTGCTGAAACTGTTGACAAATTTGTGGTGAAGTGTCAATTGATGCATTATCGCATATGATGATTTCTATGTTTTGATAATCCTGTGCCAACAACGATTTGATTGCTTCTGCAAGGTATCTTTCACCGTTATAAACTGGCAAGCCTATACTTACTAGCGGTATATTTTCAGTCATGATAACTCCCCATTCAATTTCGATACGTTTAATGAATGTTTCAAAATTTTACTAAACCTCTACACTCGATTTTTTTCCCACCACGATATGGTCTGGTCTATACCTGTATCTAAGTCGAATTTGGGGCTCCATTTTACTTCTTCTCTTAGAAGTTTCGTATTTGCTCCGATAAACAATGGTTCTTGCTCAGAGAAAGGAATAGCCCCGAGTTTAATTAGTTCAGGTTTGCCTAATTTATTGGCAATTTTATCAATCATTTCTTTTACTTGAATGGAATGTCCCGAAGCAATATTGACCCGTCCTTGAATATTGCTTTCCAACAAAGCAACAAATGCATCTGCGACATCTTGAACATGTAAGAAATCCCGATATTGCTCTCCATGTGTACATAGCGCTTCTCTATTTTTCAATAAAGAGGTAATGACAGAGGGTACAAGTCTAGCAGAATGCTCCCTCGGTCCATATAAAAAAAATATTCTTCCCCATGCACTGCTTAGCCCGACCGTTTCTGAGAAGGAATGAATAAGACTTTGTACTGCATTTTTGGTAGCTGCATACGGAGTTTTGTTGGAACATGGTGTCATGTCTTCTGAAAGATATCCGTATTTCCAATCGTATTCAGCGCAAGTACCTGCTAGCACTGCTCTTTTCCCGCCGTATTTCCCGAAATGATAAATCAACTCCATGCTAGCTTGAACCCAAAGATAGTTATTTAGTGAGCCCCAATATTGTCCAGGTGTCGATTCCCATGCAAGATGGAGTAAATGGGTTGGTTTAACGGTTTGTATAAGATTCCTAGTTTCCTGTACTTGTAGTAGATCGGCTTCGTACCACTTACATTTCAAACTGCCATTTTCTACTTTGCTCCTGCTTACTGCATGAACTTCATAGTTTTTCTCCATTAATATCTTTATGACATGACGACCAATCCATCCATTTGCACCCGTAACAAGGACCCGCTTCATATTTCAAAGTCCCGGTACGCTTGATCTTTTGTAGAAATGATAACCCCATCCATAATTGGCCATGTAATACCGAAAGCAGGATCGTCATATCTCACACCTGCTGCGCATTCTGAATGATAAAATTCACTCATTTGATACCATACTTCTGTCCGATCCTCCAAAGTTTGAAATCCATGAGCAAACCCTTCAGGGACATATAAGATTTTTTGATTTTTTTCAGTTAATATAACGGAAACCCATTGTTTAAACGTTTCAGATTTAGGCCGCAAATCAATAATGACATCATATATGGCGCCCCTTATACACTTAACCAATTTGGCCTCTTCAAAAGGTGGGGCTTGATAATGCATCCCCCGAACCATCCCCTTTTTCTTATTAAATGAGAGGTTGCTTTGCACAAAGGAAGTATTCAAGCCATGATCGGCAAACTTCTTTTGGCACCAGGTCCGGACAAAAAAACCTCGTTCATCATAAATCGGTTTCAATTCAATGATATAGGGGCCTTTTAGTTTGGTTTCGGTGAAAATCACCTTACACCACCTCTATACCAGGAGACGTGACGAGAAATTTTCCTCCCCATTCTCTTATGAAAGATAAATGTTCCATAATTTCCTCTTTCACGTTCCAGGGCAAGATAAAAACATAATCCGGTTTTGTTTCACGAATTATGTCCGGTGATTTTACAGGGATGTGCGTACCTGGTAAATAAAGACCTTGTTTAAACGGGCTTCTGTCTACTGTATAGGGAAGAAATTCCCTTCCAATTCCACAATAATTTAATAACGTATTCCCTTTCGCAGGTGCTCCATATCCAACAATTGTTTTTCCGGCTTTTTTTGTTTGAATAAAAAAGTCTAAAATCTTAAATTTAGTTCTCGTTACCTTATCCGCAAATTGTTCATATGTTTCAAGACACTGCAATGCATAGTATCTTTCTTTTTCAATCATTTTTCTTACGTTCGAATGAATCGATTTCGACTGATCCTCTTTATGTTTTACATAGATTCTAAGAGAGCCGCCATGTGTCGGAATTTCCTCAACATCGAATAGTTCTAGTTCATGTGCTTTAAATATCTCCTGAACTGTTAAAAGAGAAAAATACGAGAAATGTTCGTGATAAATCGTATCGAATTGATTTTGACAAATGAGGTTTAATAAATGAGGAAATTCTATTGTAATCATCCCTTGGGAGGTCAATAATCTTTTGAAACCTTCGATAAAATCATGTAGGTCAGGGACGTGAGCTAAAACATTATTCGCAATAATTAAATCACCTTTATGCCCTTCCACAACTAACTCCCTGGCGAATGATTCGCTAAAAAAATCAACTTTTGTCGGGATTCCTTTCTGCATTGCTTTAATGGCAACATTTGCAGCCGGTTCCACCCCTAGCACAGGAATTTTTTTCTCTTTAAAATATTGCAGTAAGTACCCATCATTACTCGCAATTTCAATCACCTTAGAATGTGTATTGATATCAAATCGCTGTACTACCGTCTCTACATAAGTTTTAGCATGTGCTAACCAACTGTCAGAAAAAGAACTAAAATATACATAATCCTTAAATATATGTTCAGGAGCCTCAAACTCCTCCAATTGCACTAAAAAACAATGATGACAGACATACGTATGCAATGGATAAAATGGCTCCATTTTATTAAGCTCTTTTTCTTTTATAAAAGAATTGGCCAATGGAGAAACCCCAAGATCTATAAAAGTATGCGTTAAATCAGCGTGACAAAACCGGCAGGTCTTGTTTGGCATCTTTTCAACCTCCCTATATGCAGCATTCTAATGCAAAAGCTTCATGTATTTTGTATGCTATGCAAACCCTGATGAAATAGTTAACATATTCCCACAATATTTCTCCGTCTATCAGAGTCTTATTATAACAAGGTGTGCTGAAACAGGCCTTGTCCCTCCAGCTAGAGGAGTGATGGTTAGTGCTGTAGCATTGCCAGCAGGATTTCGTACAGTGAGTACTGAATTATTGACTGTCGTTTGCACAAGAGCCGTTCCTACTATCTGAGAAGTACCGGTTGCTCGCCCGACCACCGTATAGGCTAGGCCAGCACCATTGAGAGTTAAAATCAGTTGGCCCGCTTCGTCCACACTCACCTGAAACAAGACCAGATAAGTTCCCATTGTAAGTAAGTTAAATGTACTGGGGCCAGTACGAGTAATAGCAGTCCCACTAGTAGGTCCATCTTGAGGAAAACTTACGTCTGTACCGGGAGCAACTGTTGCTGCATTATCAGGAGGCATCAATGCATAAAAATCTGCAAAGTCTAATACTTCTTCCGCTAGTCCAGGACAACAGTGGGTGACACGGCATGTGGGACAGTATCTTCCGTTTTTTCTTCCATAAAACGACAAATATATCATCTCCTTTACTACTAGGTTATGTCCTCAATAACCTCTCTGCTTGTACTAAAAAGAAAAAAATGAAAGTATTTTTTAAACATATATCAAACATAAGCAATGGGCCTACGCAATGCAGAGGTTTTTCTAAGCATAAGCCATTCATCAAGATCGAAATGAATGAATAAAAATAAATCCGCTCTTCATGTCAAGTTCGCTTATCGAAATCCATATAAAGGAAAATGGGACGACTCTAAAATTCAGTAAATGAATTTAGGTCGTCTTTTTCCTTTACCCTTTTTACTAGTAAGAAATTATCCCATCAAGCATTGTTACCCACTTGGGTACTTTTCACTATCTATTTTAAACGGTGCATTCTACAATAGTCCTCTGTTTTTAATGGTTTACTACACTAAGCTAGAAGACGCTTAAATAAGTTAATACAAAATGTGCCGTTATCTCCGTCTGCTACTGAAACAGTAAAGATTGCTGGTCTTCTAATAGACACAGCTTCAGTTGTCCCAGCTGGTACTGTAAATATCGCAGTATCAACTCCGTTTCCGACAGCCCCAGTCATTACAGATAAACTTTGAGAGGAGTTAAAAATCTCAAACGTTCCTTGAGCATAGTCACTAACTCCAACAACACTCCATACTGCAGCTTCCGTGAGAGGTCCAAGAAGATTACCGCACAGGTTTTCTGTAAAAACCTGAGGTGATGGGCAACAATTACCTCCATTTTGATTTGAACTACTACAACTCATTATCCATTCTCCTTTTCAATAATTTTGTACTTCATGTACACTCTTAGTAAATGCAGTTTGTACAATTTTGTTCAGTACAAGAGCGGATTATAGAAAAATTTTTCGGAAATTTGATTTGGTACTGTCCTTTAAGGAACCAAATAACACGGGCTCAGGAGCAGTTTACGGATGCTAGTCACCTTTTCATTTGATAAGCATATTTTTATACGGAAGGGGTGAAATATATGGGAGGTATTCAGTATATTCCAACAATTAGCCTATGTATGATTGTAAAGGATGAGGAAAGCACGTTAGGAAGATGTTTAGATTCTGTAAAAGATCTTGTCGACGAAATTATTATCGTTGATACTGGTTCAGTAGATAAAACAAAAGAAATTGCAAGAACCTATACGGATAAGATTTACGATTTTACATGGATCGACAATTTTGCATCCGCTAGAAATTTTTCTTTTGAGAAAGCGTCAATGGATTACATTCTCTGGCTTGACGCAGATGACGTAATAAGTGAAAGTGAGCAAAAAAAATTCAAAAAATTCAAAGAAGTATTTCCTGAAGACATAGATATCATTTTTATGCAGTATTCCACAGCCTATTCCTCAGAAAACACTTCTATCAGCACAAGGAGAGAGCGACTAATTAAACGCTCGATAAACTGTAAATGGATTGGCGCAGTTCATGAAGTTCTAGACTACGACTCAAAGGCAACCAAGATATTAGTTGAAATTGCCATCACCCATAAAAAAGAGAAAGAATTTACAAATCGAAACATAAAAATTTATGAAAAAATAATGGAGAACGGGGAAAAGCTTGCACCAAGGGATTTGTATCACTACGGAAAAGAACTCATGGCACACGGTTATATAGAAAAAGCAATGGATGTATTTGAAGATTTTTTAAACACCCCATTTATTGATCCAACCTTTCATTCGGCAATCTGTATAGATCTTGTAGACTGTCATTATAAATTAGAAAACAAAGATCAATGTATGTATTATTGTCTTAAATCATTTGAATTTGATATCCCTCGTGCTGAAATTACCTCACGTCTCGGTCAACTTTTTTTTGAACAGAAGAAATTTGAAAACTCTATATTTTGGAGCTCACTGTCCCTGCAATTGCCTTTACCAAAAGGAGGAAGCCCTATCTTACATTCTTCCTATACATGGCAGCCACATTTAACACTATGTTCTTGTTATTCAACTTTGAATAATCATGAACAAGCGGATAATCACTTTCAAAAGGCAATAGAATTGGCTCCAAACGAGCCCATTCTATTAAACTACAAAGAACAGTATGAAAAGTATAAGGCATCACAAAAAGATTTATTACAAAAACAAGAGGAGTGATATAGTTGGGCTTACCTAAAATAAAGATCAATTGGGAAGGATCTTATTTTATTAATCATAGCCTTGCACGAGTCAATAGAGAAATATGCAAACAATTAATTAGGGAACAGCAATATGACATGGGCCTTATACCGTATGAAGAAGATCCTACTTTTATTGTTGATAATAGAATAAGAGCCTACTATGTTCCACCAAACAGTCCAGCAAATATTACTATACGACATCAATGGCCCCCAAATTTCAATAAACCGAAGAGCGACAAGTGGATATTGTTTCAACCATGGGAGTACGGCGCTATACCAAGAAAATGGTATATTCCCATGAAACATTGGATAGATGAAGTATGGGTGTATAGTACGTACAATAAAGATTGCTACGTGAGATCTGGCATTCCTGAGCACAAGATCAAAGTGATCCCTTTAGGTGTTGACGAAAACATATTTCATTTTAATGTAAAAACGTTCGAGTTAAAAACGAAAAAGTCATTCCACTTTTTATTTGTCGGTGGAACCATTTTCAGAAAAGGAATCGATACTTTATTACAAGCTTACCTCGATGAATTTTCTGCCAAAGACGATGTTTGTTTAGTCATAAAAGATTTTGGGGCAAATTCATTTTATCAAGGTCAGACTGCTGAACAAACCATAGAAGAAATCAAAAAGAATCCAAACAATCCTGCCATCCTGTACTTGAATGAAGAGTTATCTGCAGAAGATTTGGCAGGGCTATATAAGTCATGCGATTGCCTTGTACACCCCTATCGCGGTGAGGGCTTTGGGTTGCCGATTATTGAATCAATGGCCTGCGGAACACCTGCCATTGTTCCCTCCTTGGGTCCAGCAATGGATTTTTGTAATGAGAATACCGCATTTTTTATTTCAAGTCAGGAAGAAACCTACCCAGATAAAAATCTTGGCGAAATAGAAACAATTACTAATCCTTGGTTGATAAAAATTAATAAAAACGGATTACAGAGAAAAATGAGGTTTGCTTATGAGAATCGAAAAATTGTCAAGGAAAAGGGCCAAAAGGCGAGCCAGGAGGTTCTCTCCGCTTTTACATGGAGGCATACTTCCAATCAGGTTTCCAAGCTATTGCAACAGATACTCAAAAAAGATCGTTCATCTATTACAGATCGTCAAAAGATCATCCATTCAGAAATAATGGAATCGGCAAAATTAGTAGTTTCCCAGCAATTGTCCCTAGAACAGTCCTTCAAAATTCTACAAAGCTTACTTGATATATACCCACATTCCATTTCTGCAAGGTATTTTACGGCCCTTTTCTATCTGAAAGCAAATGACTTTCAATTTGCGCTTAACCACTTGCTTGTTATTACGGATATTGTGCAAAAACAGCCTAAAGGAATGAAATCAGAAATTATAAACGTTATCGAAGAAAATCCTGAAAGGCTTCAATCTGAGGTCTGGAATCATATTGGGATATGTTATACAAATCTCAAAGAATGGAAGAAAGCAACAGAGGCTTTTCAAAAAGGAATCGGGTCGAATCCTAGAAACATGGGAAAGGTTATCGAATTGTATCAGAAGATGATACGTGATTTTTCTGATAATACAGACTCACTTGATCTAGTTGATTTATACCACGTGCTCGGTACGGTTTATTTTCAAATAGGAAATGATTTTTACGCTAAAGAGATCTATGAGAAAGCATTGAAACTCGATACTCACCGCTTAGATATACAAGAAAAATTAGAGGCCGTAAAAAAACGAATGATGTTTGTGAAAGAAACCTATGTTAATCCTTCTTCAGACAGGGCCGTGAGAGATGCCAAAGAATTGTATCAGCGGATCACACAATATTTTGAGGGGGATGAAAAATTCAGACCTCAACTTTACCAAAAATGGACTGATTATTTCCTTCCTGGTGAGAAAGTGTTGGATATTGGTTGTGGAAATGGGCTGTTTATGGAAATGTTACATCAACTGGGTGTGGAAACTGATGGACTTGATTTCAACCCAGAAAATGTGGCACGGGGTAAGGCAAGAGGGTTAAACATCCTAGAGAAGAAGGCGGAAGATTTTCTTTCAGATAAAGAAGGCGTTTATGACGGCATATTTATGGGGCATATCATTGAACATATTCCCCCTCAGGACTTATTAAACCTCCTTATTCAGTGTACGAAAGCCTTGAAACCGAATGGAAAGATGATTATTTTAACGCCAAACATTGCGCATCCCCCTGTTTTAGAGGATTTCTGGCTTGATATCACCAACGTTCGGCCTTATCCGACGAAATTGGTAGCATCCATACTACAATCACTGGGCCTAACGGTAAAAGAGTTTGGTTATCGCAATCACAACTGTGATTTATTTGTCATTGCACAGAAAAATGCTTACGAGGTACTATGGCAATCATCTGTATTTCAATCAATTGGATATGCCAATGAACAAAAATATTATATGGATGCCTTAAAGCCATTCCCTCTAAAAATAAGACTGGAGGCTACAGACATCCAGCAAAAAGAGACAGGAACAGATATAGAATTAAATGATTACTTAACAAATCTTCAAAACAATGACCTAACGTTCCCATTAATTCATTACCAAGCCGCACCTGCCTATCAATTTAGCCACCCTTGTGCCCCGATTTCCATTGGCCGTACGATGTTTGAAACCGATGGGCTTCCCCCTGGATGGGTTGAAAAAATGAATCTTTTCACTGAAATTTGGGTTCCTTCCGAGTTCAATAAGGAAACATTCATAACGGCGGGTGTAGAAAAGGATAAAATCTTTATTGTGCCTCCTGTAATTGATTGTCAAATCTATAATCCCGAACGGGCGAGTCCATACAGAGTGGTAGATGCGAAATCATTCCAATTTTTATCTGTATTTGATTGGAATAAACGAAAGGGATGGGATGTATTAGTCAGGGCT
>JAENZK010000479.1 GCA_016841285.1 Guptibacillus hwajinpoensis
TTATGAAAGAAAAATTGCGATGGCTAAGGCTTATCTTTTAAGTCCGAATAGTTTCCAACCTGGAGAAGTTTATGAAATTGAAGGGGCGCCAGGAGTGCTTTTTAAAATTGATCGCTTGAAAGGTGTATTTGCTTGGGGATTCCGTGAAGGAAGCTCTGTAGAAGAAGGAATACCGATTTCATTATTAATAAAACCAGAGAAGTAATGGCTTCTCTGGTTTTATATCGTTGTCTAGCTCCAGCGCCTATCGCCTAGCAAACTTCACACTCCTCCACTACGATAAGTCAACATCGACTCGTACCTCGTCGTGTTTCCTTTATCTCATTGCGAAGTGCTCCAGTTTGTACGGCGATGAGCAAGGCGCTTCCGCTTTTCTTATCTAGGACTGTTTTCTCGTTTCTCGGCGTAAAATAATCGTATTTAACGGTTCCATTGTCTCACCGTTTACTTGACTCCAGGCGTGCTTTGGATTTGCATGTCCTCTAATAAAAGGATTCTGGTATCGGTTGTTATAGAACTTTTTATGTTGAGCCATGAAAAATCATCCTCCTTAAGTAGTACTACTCTTGTGGACGGTTTTCGTTAGACTTACGCATACGTTCTTTCGGATGAGTATTGATTTGTCCATTTGCTCTTAATGAAGAATATTTTGCCTTTGCACGTGGTTCTCCGTCAATATTTATATGGGAAGGAAAGTTATTTTCTTTATTCCGGACCATAGGGAACCCTCCTTACAAATGTATGAATGTCCTTTTGAACATCCATTACATAGTATTGATTATTTCTCAACTTTAATTCTCCGGAGCAATTACTAATTTTTTCATTAATTTTTCCTCGCTGAAAATCCAACCTGTATAGGAGCTTACAATATTTAAATCCTGATCAAGCTGGACAACGGCAACAAAGGGATAGTATCCTTTAGAGCGGTAACGTAAATCAATAAACCGCACCTCATAATGGTCATTGTACTCATCAATTTCCCATCGATAAACCGGTGAAAATGATAAAAACGCGGAAAGATTTTCATCCTTCATTGCAGCTTTCATGACCGGAGTATCTGGAACTGGCACTTTTTCGTATTCATCTAAGAAATTAATTTCGTTATTAACGGCACGGGCAACGTAAAATCTGGTTTTACTTGAAATAGCCAAATGCCACTGGTTAAACCGGTAGGTCGGCGAAATGATAATTTGTGTAGCATCTGGAATATGCTTTTTAACTTTATGAATAAGAAGTCGTTTTGTATTGTAACGAACCAAATAGTATCCAACTAAGACGATATAGACACCTAAGAAAGTATAACCAGGATGTATTCCGTAACGCCAAACTGCAATTCCAATGATATGGGCAAAAAAGATAAACGGGTCGAATGTGTTAATAATACCAAGAGCTACCCATTTTTTTGAGAATGGCCGGAGCGCCTGTGTTCCATAGGCATTAAAAATATCAACAAAAACATGAAGGATAACAGCAATAAATGTCCAAGCCCATAAATGAAGTAAATCAGAGCTTGGTGAAAAAGCATAGATGAGGCCTGTTATTAATAAAGGCCATAAAAGTACAGCGGGAATAGAATGGGTGATACCACGATGATTTCGAATATACTTTGCGTTATTCTTGAGTTTCATAATTGTGTCCAAGTCAGGTGCTTGAGAACCAATAAGTGTTCCGAACAATATGGCTTGAGCAGTAATATCATGGTTCGCAACAACAGGATCGAGGGTTGCTATTCCTCCCAGAGCAATACCCATGACAACGTGGGTGCCAGTATCCATTAGTTAAGCCTCCTATGTTTTTAATAATGAAGTGAAATAATAAGTTC
>JAENZK010000085.1:0-11011 GCA_016841285.1 Guptibacillus hwajinpoensis
TATTTTAACTGCAGCAGGGCCAAAGGTTATTGAATTTAATGCACGCTTTGGCGATCCGGAAACACAGGTTGTTTTACCGAGCCTTGAAAATGATTTAGCAGAGCTAATTAACGATATTTTAGATGACAAACCGGTTGAATTAAAATGGTCGAACGAAGCTGTAATAGGGGTTGTACTTGCTGCAAAAGGTTATCCAAATGAGTATGAAAAAGGACATGTAATCCATGGTTTACATGCTATGTCAGATGACATTTTTGTTTTTCATGCAGGAACGAAGAAAACAGAAGACTGCTTTATGACGAATGGTGGACGCGTCCTTCTTGTTGCTACAAAAGGCAATGACCTTGCAGAAGCCCAGAATCAACTTTATAAACAATTAGCAAAAGTTCATTGTGATGGCCTATTTTACCGCAAGGACATTGGGTATCGAGCGATTGCTTTCACAAAGGGAAATAATTAATATATTTGTTATTCTCCAGCTCGTCTTCTTTTAATAAAGACGAAAAGAATGGCAATAATCCCGCCAATTAAAGCGGTATATACAAAGGACACATCTGTTAAGAATTCCCAAAACAAAAAAATCACCTCACTAATTAGGAAGAATTAGATTAAAGTGGCTAACCTTAAGGGCTAGCCACTTTAACTTTTTATGTCGGATTTGTAATACTTTCAGCAATATCATCTGGTAATGCCAATGGGGTTTCCTCGACATGGATTTTGTCCTGCTGTTTATCCTGGTATTGTTCAAAAAGAGCGGTCAAAGGACAAAATTTTGTAATTCCTTCTGCCACCTTCATCGCCGCCATGGCAGCAACCCAAAAATAGGAATCCCGCCAAGGGTTTTTAACCATTTTTGCTGTTGCCCATGCTAGCATTGTAAATCCGAATGTCATGCGAATGAGTGAATTAATTGTGCCAATATTAGGTTTAACCATAAAGAAAAGTTTACCTCCTTTATTTTGTCAAAAATTCTTAAGCCTCTTTAGTGCGTTAAATTAAGAAATATGGTAGGATATAAGTACGAATGTGTTATGAGAATGGAGGATCACTATGCCTGATCGTTATCGATGGAGGACAAAGCTCATCCGTGAACAAATTGCGATACTTAATGGGAAAAAGTCACCATCAATCGTACTTAAAAATGCGACCTATTTAAATCAAGCGTTACGTAAGTGGCTAAAGGCCAATATTTGGATTTACGAAGACCGCATTGTATACGTAGGAAGCGATCTCCCTGAGATTTATGAGCAAACTGAAATTGTAGATTGTGAAAATAAATATATTGTACCTGGTTATATTGAGCCACATGTTCATCCTTTTCAGTTATATAATCCCCAAACATTTGCTCAATATGCATCTCAAAGTGGAACAACAACATTGATAAATGACAACCTAATGTTTGTACTAATGTTACCTAAAAAGAAAGCGTTTTCTTTGATTGAAGAACTTAATTGCCTGCCAAGCTCTATGTATTGGTGGTGCAGATATGACCCACAAACAGAGATTCCGGGGGAGGAACAAATTTTTTCTCCTGAAAATATTAAAGAATGGCTCGAACATGATTTGGTCATGCAGGGAGGGGAATTAACCTCTTGGCCAAAGGTTTTAGATGGGGATGATCTACTGCTTCATTGGATGCAGGAGACAAAAAAATTAAGAAAACCAATTGAAGGTCATTTGCCGGGCGCATCTGAAAAAACACTAACAAAAATGCGCTTGATGGGTGTAGATTGTGACCATGAGTCAATGACTGGTGAAGACGTGTTAATGAGGCTTACCCAAGGTTATACAGCCTCTTTACGATACTCATCAATACGCCCTGACTTACCGAAAATTTTAGAAGAAATCTTGGAACTTGGCATCGACAACTTTGATCGAATAATCTTTACAACTGATGGTTCACCACCTGCTTTTTATAAGGATGGAGTACTGGATAAAATGATAAAGATCGCTATTGATAAAGGCATACCTGAAATTGACGCCTATAATATGGCATCTTATAATGTTGCCAAGCATTATGACCTTGATCATGTTCATGGTATGATAGGACCTGGAAGAATAGCGCATTTAAATATTTTAGATGACATAAGGAATCCGAGTCCGGTTTCGGTTATTGCTAAAGGAAAATGGGTCCGAAGAGACGGTGAGCAAATCGTAAATGTTACTGAATTCCCATGGGAGCAGTATAACTTGGAACCTTTGAAGATAGACTGGGAATTAACAGCGGATGATTTACAATTTTCAATGCCATTTGGAATGGAAATGATAAACTCAGTTATAACGAAGCCATATTCTATCGGATTTGATGTTTCAGTAGATGAATTGCCAATGGACCATGATGAAAGCTTCTTAATGCTTGTGGATAAAAACGGAAAATGGAGAATTAATACCCTTATTAAAGGATTCGCCAACAAAGTATGTGGTTTTGCAAGCTCATATTCCAATACGGGTGATATAGTATTAATTGGGAAGAATAAAAAAGACATGCTGGCTGCATTTAATAGAATGAAAGAAATTGGCGGCGGTCTTGTCCTCATAGAGAATGGTGAAGTTATTCATGAAATTGAATTGAAGCTTAACGGAATCATGTCTTCTAAAAATCTTGAACAATTAATAAAAGAGGAAAATACATTATTTACTTTATTAAAAGAAAGAGGATATAAGTTTATTGACCCGGTATACACACTGTTATTTTTATCATCAACACATTTACCATATATCAGGGTTACACCACAAGGAATTTTTGATGTTATGAAAAAAACTATACTCTTTCCTTCGATTATGCGTTAAACTGATAAAGTATAAAAGAGAAAGACATAACATCTATCATAATTGATAGATGTTATGTCTTTCATTTAAAAAGGGTTGTGGGTTAGATGAAGAATCCGATGAAATTATTATGCACTGTTACAGCAATTTCTACAATTTTCATAACCGGCTGTAGCAAGAGCACTTCAGGTACTCCGGTTGACCAACCTGCTATTGAATATGTGGATCCACAGTTAAGAGGAGAAATCTTAAAAAAGTCCAATATACCATTTTCCGGGTATTATCCTTTAACTGGAATTGGAACATATAGTGAAGTGAATCAACGCGCATTTGCAGTTATGATTAACAATCACCCTAAGGCCCGCCCTCAGTCGGGACTACATAAGGCAGACATCGTCTATGAAATTTTAGCTGAAGGTGCTGTTACGAGATTTTTGGCTGTTTTTCAAAGTGAACTCCCTGAGGTTGTCGGGCCTGTTCGTAGTGCGAGAGATTACTACATATATTTGAGCAAAGGTTTAGGGGCTATTTACGTAAATTATGGTGGAAGCCCAGAGGCTTTTGATTTGCTGCAGTATCGTGAAATTACTGATTATATCGGAGGCATTGTTCGTAAAGGATATGCAGATGATCAGTTTTTTTATCGGGCAGACTTCCGAGACGCGCCTCATAACGTGTATACGACAGCTGACAATTTGCTAGAAGGGGCTAAAAAAAGAAATTTCTCTCTTACAAAAGAAATTGAGGCCTTTTCATTTTTATCTGATGAGGATATGAAAGTTGTAGGTGGAGAAGAAGCTACTGAAGTTACCATCACCTATTCAAAATCGTATAAACCAGGTTTTATATATGATGAGAATTTAGCAAAGTACCAACGTTTGGTTAACGGCAAAGAATCCAATGACCGCGAAACGAAAACACCGATTACTGTGGATAATATTTTAATCATAGAGGCTCCGCACAGAGTTGTTGATAATGCAGGACGAAGAGATATCAACCTTGATAGAGGCGGCAAAGGCTACCTAATCCAGTTAGGTGTCATACAGGAAGTAGAATGGAAAAATGTTAATGGCCGTATTACCCCTTACATTGATGGTAAGGAAGCAGGACTTGTTCCAGGTAAAACATGGGTAAATGTGATTCCGACTAGTCCAGGTCTAGAAAAAATGGTCTCTATTAAGTAAGAACACGAGGAGTGACGAAGACGTGCAAATAGATAAACTAAGAGGAAAATCACTTGATCAGCTTTTTGAAGCCATTCTTTCTTTGGAAAATATTGAGGAATGCTATCGTTTCTTTGATGATTTATGTACGGTGAACGAAATTCAATCACTAGCCCAAAGACTTGAAGTTGCACGAATGTTAAGAGAAGGCTTTACCTATCACCGAATTGAAACGGAAACAGGAGCAAGCACCGCGACAATCTCTAGAGTAAAAAGATGTTTGAATTATGGAAACGATGCTTATATGATGGCACTCGATCGGATCCAAAAGGAAAATGAAGAACATGATGATGTCGAAGTCGAAAAGTAAATAGCAGATTGGAGTTAAGTCGATTTCTAATTGTGAGTCGGCTTTTTCTGTTTCTATAATAAAAATTTGATATAATACATACTAGTTAAGTTTAGATGGAGGAACTATATTATGTATGATGTTAAACAATGGAAACACATTTTTAAAATAGACCCCAATAAAGAAATCTCAGATCAAGATTTGGAATTAATTTGTGAATCCGGCACAGATGCCGTTATGATTGGTGGAACGGATGGCGTCACTCTTGATAATACGATCTATATGCTATCTAGAATTCGCAGATATCAAGTTCCGTGTGTTTTAGAAGTTTCAAATATTGATTCGATTACACCTGGATTTGACTTTTATTTTATCCCTACCGTCCTTAATAGTACGAATACAAAGTGGATTGTTGGATTGCATCACCAGGCTGTAAAAGAATATGGTGCGATTATGAATTGGGATGAAATTATGGTTGAAGGCTATTGTATATTAAATGCCGATTCTAAAGCCGCTGTACAAACGGAGGCTAATACAAATATAGATGTGGAAGATGTTGTGGCATATGCAAGGATGGCTGAACGGATTTACAATCTTCCTATTTTTTATTTAGAATATAGTGGTGCCTATGGGGAGCCTAATGTTGTGCAAAAAGTAAAAGGCGCCTTACATAACACCCAGCTATTTTATGGTGGCGGCATTTCAAATGAAAAGGAAGCTGCGGAAATGGCACAATATGCCGATACCATTATTGTCGGAAATAGTGTGTATGATGATTTGAAAAAGGCTTTGAAAACTGTAGATGCAGTGAAAAAAACTAAATTAATATAGTAAATTATTGTCTAGCTCCAGCGCCTATCGCCTAGCAAACTTCAGGTCTCCTCCCTACGATAAGTCAACAAAGGGAATCACTTCGTTCGTAGCCGGATATCCTTTATCTCAGTCGAAGACCCTCCAGTTTGTACGGCGATGAACAAGGCGCTTGCGCTTTTCTAAGATTGGAGTGTTCGTTTTGCAAACAAGTGAAAGGCTATTAAGTGGGTTAAATCCTGAGCAACAGGCAGCAGTACGCTCAACAGACGGTCCTTTGCTCATTATGGCAGGGGCTGGTAGTGGAAAAACAAGAGTGTTGACACATCGCATTGCTTACCTAATGAGCGAGAAGGATGTTGCTCCATGGAATATTCTCGCGATTACATTTACTAACAAAGCTGCTCGTGAAATGAAAGATCGTGTCTCCAATATCATTGGACCAACAGCAGAAGAAGTTTGGATCTCGACCTTCCATTCCATGTGTGTGCGGATTTTACGTCGGGATATTGATCGAATCGGCTTTAATCGTAATTTCTCGATTCTTGATACAAGCGACCAGTTATCGGTAATAAAGAAAATTTTGAAGGAAAAGAATATCGATCCGAAAAAATTCGATCCGAAAACGATTTTAGGATCGATTAGCAGTGCGAAAAATGAACTGATAACGACTGAAGAGTTCGAAAAAAGTTCCAGCGACTATTATCGAAACACGATTAGTGATGTTTATAAAGCTTATCAGGACAGATTGAAGAAAAATCAATCACTAGATTTTGATGACCTCATTATGATGACAATCCAGCTCTTTGACCGTGTACCGGAAGTACTTGAATTTTATCAACGAAAGTTCCAATACATCCATGTTGATGAGTACCAGGATACAAACAGAGCGCAGTATATGCTCGTGAAATCATTGGCTGCTCGTTTTAAAAACCTATGTGTAGTTGGTGACTCTGATCAATCGATTTATCGTTGGCGCGGGGCGGATATCGCCAATATTTTATCGTTTGAAAAAGATTACCCAAATGCAAATGTCATTATGCTGGAGCAAAACTACCGTTCAACGAAACGAATTTTGGATGCAGCAAATCAGGTAATTGAAAAAAACTCAAATCGGAAACCGAAAAAGCTATGGACTGAAAATGACGAAGGTAGAAAGTTAGTCTATTATCGTGGCGATACAGAGCGGGATGAAGGACATTTTGTTGCAGGCAAAATTAAAGAAATCGTAGAAAGCGGGAAACACAGCTACCAGGACATTGCGATTTTATATCGAACAAATGCCCAATCCCGGGTAATGGAGGAAGTTTTACTTAAATCAAACATTCAATATAATATTGTCGGCGGCATGAAGTTCTATGATCGCAAGGAAATTAAAGATCTCCTAGCCTATTTGCGCTTGATTGCTAACCCTGATGACGATATAAGCCTTGCCCGGATTGTCAATGTTCCCAAAAGAGGAATCGGTGCTTCAACAATGGACAAGGTTGGTGAATATGCCTTAAATGCGGGCTTGTCTGTTATTGAAGCATTAAATGAAGTAGACTTCATCGGACTTTCAGCAAGATTTACAAATACATTAATAGAATTCCGTGACCAGATTCGTAATTGGAATCAAATGCAGGAATATTTATCAGTGACCGAATTAGTAGAAGAGGTTCTTGAAAAAACAGGCTACCGCGACATGTTGAAGGCTGAAAAAACAATAGAAGCAGAGGGTAGACTTGAAAATATAGATGAATTTTTATCTGTAACAAAAAACTTTGAAAAAACAAATGAAGATAAGAGTTTAGTATCCTTTTTAACAGATTTGGCGCTTATCTCTGATATTGATCAGGCGGATAAGGAAGAGGAAGGTAGTCAGGATTCTGTTATGTTAATGACGCTCCATTCAGCAAAGGGGCTTGAATTTCCAGTAGTATTTTTAATGGGCTTAGAGGAAGGTGTATTCCCGCATAGCCGTTCCTTAATGGATGAAGAAGAGATGGAAGAGGAACGACGTCTTGCCTATGTTGGAATTACTCGAGCCGAAAATGAATTGTTCCTTACAAATGCACGGATGCGAACTTTATATGGCCGTACACAAATGAACCCTGTTTCACGGTTTATTAGTGAGATCCCAGATGAATTGATTGAAAACCTTGCTGAAGAGTTTGCTAAGCAAACTCAAACACAAAGACAACCATCCGCTGGAACGCCATTTGGAGTGTCAAAACCAAGAATACAGCAATCTGTTGTTCGCCCGGTTGCAACAAAAACAGGCGGTGACCAAGTAGGCTGGCGTGTCGGCGATAAAGTGGAGCACAAAAAGTGGGGCATTGGTACAGTTGTAAGTGTAAAAGGGGATGGTGCGGATAAAGAGCTTGATATCGCTTTTCCACAGCCAACCGGTATAAAGAGACTGTTAGCACAATTCGCACCAATCACTAAGATCTAAGGGAAGGTACTATATGACGTTACAAGAGGATAAAAAACGAATCGATGAATTAAAGGATTTGTTAAATCAATATAGCTATGAGTATTACACGCTCGACAAACCAACGGTTCCTGATGCTGAATACGACAAACTGATGCAGGAATTATTAGGATTAGAGGAAAAGTATCCTGAGCTTGTTACCTCGGATTCTCCAACCCAGCGCGTCGGAGGAAAACCTTTAGAGTCGTTTGAAAAAGTGGAACACAGGGTGCCGATGCTCAGTCTTGGGAACGCCTTTAATGATGGAGACTTGCGAGATTTTGACCGCCGTGTTCGTCAGGATGTTGGCGAGCAAGTTTCCTATATTTGTGAGTTGAAAATAGATGGTTTGGCAATTTCACTTCGCTATGAGGATGGTTTGTTTGTTCAAGGGGCAACCCGTGGGGATGGTACGATTGGTGAGGATATAACAACGAACCTCAGGACGATTAAATCGATTCCGCTAAGATTAAAAGAAAATATTGATATTGAAGTTCGCGGTGAAGCTTTTATGCCAAAGCGCTCTTTTGAAGCACTAAATAAAGAGCGTGAAGCAAACGGGGAGGAGTTATTCGCAAATCCTCGTAATGCAGCAGCTGGCTCTTTAAGACAGCTGGATCCGAAAATTGCAGCGAAACGCAATTTAGACATTTTCCTATATGGAATTGGTTCTACTGAAGGACTGCCAATTGATTCACATAGTGATGGACTTGATTATTTAGAACGTCTTGGTTTTAAAACAAACCCTGAACGAAGAAGATGCGCTAACATTGATGAAGTTATCCTGTTTACCAACAGCTGGATAGAGAAGCGTCCCAACCTTCCATATGAGATTGATGGTATTGTTATTAAGGTGGATTCTTTTGAACAACAGGAGCAGCTTGGAACTACAGCTAAAAGTCCACGCTGGGCGATTGCCTATAAATTCCCGGCTGAAGAAGTAATGACACAACTAATTGATATTGAGCTAAGTGTCGGTCGTACTGGTGTTGTAACACCTACGGCAATTTTAGAGCCTGTCCGTGTAGCAGGCACAACTGTGAAAAGAGCTTCCCTTCATAATGAGGACTTGATTCGTGAAAAAGATATTAAAATAGGCGACTATGTCATTATTAAAAAGGCTGGCGACATCATCCCTGAGGTCGTTAGTGTTGTTGAAGAAAAACGTACAGGGGACGAGCAGAAGTTCATGATGCCAACAGGCTGTCCGGAATGCGGCAGCGAGCTAGTTCGGTTAGAGGACGAAGTGGCTCTTCGTTGTATTAATCCAAAGTGTCATGCCCAAATTCGTGAGGGGCTCATTCACTTTGTGAGCCGCAATGCCATGAATATTGAGGGCTTAGGGGAAAAAGTCATCACTCAACTATTTGCAGCCAATTTAATTGAAGATGTTGCCGATATTTTTAGGCTGGATCGTGATGAACTATTAAAACTTGAGCGAATGGGTGAAAAGTCGGTCGATAATTTATTAGCTGCGATCGAAGCTTCGAAGTCCAATTCGTTGGAAAAATTGTTGTTTGGCTTAGGCATCCGCCATGTTGGTGCTAAAGCAGCGAAAACATTAGCTCAAGTATTTGAAACGATGGATTCTCTTCAAACAGCAACAATAGAAGATTTAATTAATATTAATGAAATTGGCGAAAAGATGGCCGAATCCATTGTCGCTTATTTTGAAAAAAATGAAGTTAGTCAATTGATCGATGAGCTTAAATCCTATGATGTCAATATGGTCTATAAAGGACCAAAAATTGTAAATGTTGAAGAAATTGATTCGTTTTTTGCAGGAAAAACGATTGTTTTGACCGGAAAGCTCGAGCAAATGGGTAGAAATGATGCTAAAAAAGAATTAGAAGCACTAGGAGCAAAAGTAACAGGCAGTGTCAGTAAAAAAACGGATATTGTCATTGCTGGGGAAGATGCTGGTTCGAAGTTAGATAAAGCATTAGAGCTAGGATTAGAAGTCTGGGATGAGGCAAGAATGCTTCAAGAACTAAACTTTTTTCAGCAGAAATTAACCTCTCCCAAAAGTGGTGAGATGAATGCGTAATAGTATCTTAATACAGTCGGGATTCAAACTTCTGCTGAATAAAGTTAGCCTCCGGCGGATGCCTCAGATTTTAAAAGGTATTTTTTCGAGCAAGCTCGAAAAAATCTGGGCACAAATACGCCAAGGCGCATTTGATCATATAAGGGGGGAGAAGATTGAAGAAAAGTTCCATCCTATTACTAGTAGTTTTACTAGTATTGACTGCATGTACCCCTAATTTTGGAAAAGATGAAGAAATTGTTCAGAAAACAGAAGAGACTACGGAACAAGCAATTATTCCAAAATATAAAATCTCAGATGAGTATTATCGAACAATTTTACCTTTCAAAGAAGGAAAGGCTAGAGGTTTAGTCAATTACACTGTTTATAATCGCTTGGATATTGATGAGATCGAAATGGGTTTAATGCGAGTAGCACAGGAGCATTTTGATCCAAATAATTATTATTTTCAAGAAGGGCAATATGTGACTTCTGATATGATAGAGGATTGGGTTGGGAGACAAAGTGAAAATAATGCGGAAGGACTGAATCCGCCATTAAATGAAAAAACGGCAACAACTGAGCAGTTTCGGAAAAATCCGAAATACCTATCCCATGTCATGGAGCATAATTATTTGAAAAAGGACGATGAAAATAAGGTAGAGCTCGGTGGGGTCGTCATCGGGCTAGCTATAAAATCGGTTTATAATTTTAATGAGCCAACATTGGGGTATCCAAGAGAGGAGCCAATATCCCCTCAGGAAATTGAAAAGCAAGGAAAAGCAATTGCCACACAGGTTTTGCAACGATTACGTGGAATTAAGGCGTTAGAGGGCGTCCCAATTGTCATCGCACTTTTCCAGGAAAAACCGAGGGAAGCTGTAGTTCCAGGGAATTTAGTCGCAAAAGCTTATGTCAGTGGAAACGGCAATTCAATTTCTAAATGGGAGAAAATTAATGAGCGCTACGTTCTGTTCCCGTCACAAGAAGGAAAAGATTCCTATTATGATGATTATACGAGAATGATTAACTTTAAAAGTGATATTGATCAGTATTTTCCGAACTTTGTAGGTGTTGTGGGCCGCGGTTATTACGTTGATGACCAATTGCAGGAGATGACCATTGATATCCCAATCCAGTTTTACGGGAAAGCGGAAATCATCGGTTTCACTGAATATATCACAGGACTTATGCTGGACCATTTTCCACCCTATATCTCTGTTCAGGTTTATATAACCTCCATTGATGGGCAGGAAGCACTGATAAGATGGAATGGCGGCGAGGAAAAACCGTCTGTTCATATTTATAGATAGGGTAATCTGTTGGATATGGCTGTAGGATTCCCGAAAACGGTGTGAGAAAGCCAAAGCGGGAATCATAGCATCTATATGATTCCCAAAAGCGCTGTAAGAAAGCCAAGGTGGGAATCATAGGTACTG
>JAENZK010000085.1:11111-14802 GCA_016841285.1 Guptibacillus hwajinpoensis
CTATATGATTCCCAAAAGCGCTGTAAGAAAGCCAAGGTGGGAATCATAGGTACTGTATGATTCCCGAAAACGGTGTGAGAAGGCCAAAGCGGGAATCAAAGCAGCTATATGATTCCCAAAAGCGCTGTAAGAAAGCCAAGGTGGGAATCATAGGTACTGTATGATTCCCGAAAACGGTGTGAGAAGGCCAAAGCGGGAATCAAAGCAGCTATATGATTCCCAAAAGCGCTGTAAGAAAGCCAAGGTGGGAATCATAGGTACTGTATGATTCCCGAAAACGGTGTGAGAAGGCCAAAGCGGGAATCAAAGCAGCTATATGATTCCCAAAAGCGCTGTGAGAAAGCCAAAGTGGGAATCATAGCGACTGTATGATTCCCAAAACCGGTGTGAGAAAGGCAAAGCGGGAATCATAGCATCAATCAAACTCTGGTCGCGATTCCGAAGACTTGTTTTCATCAGCAAAATCTATGCAAATCTCGACATATCTTGAACAATTGTATTAATTTTTGGTATTATCAATGTATTGTGCTAATGAATTATATCTAATTTAGTAGACTAATCTATAACGATATTTAAATAAGATTGGGGGGGAACGGCATGTCACGAATTTCAATTGAACAAGTAAAGCACGTTGCACATTTGGCACGTTTAGCCGTTACAGAGGAAGAAGCAGAAAAATTCACTCAGCATTTAGATGCGATTATTGAATATGCAGAGCTTTTAAACGAGCTTGATACGGAAAATGTAGAACCAACAACACATGTTTTAGACATTAAAAATGTGTTAAGAGAAGATACAGCACGCAGCTGGCTAACACAAGAAGAAGCATTGAAAAACGCACCACAACAAAGAGACGGTCAATTCAGAGTACCATCTATTATTGAATAAGGAGAGGAGGGCAAAACATGTCTTTATTTGAGAACAAAATTTCAGAATTACATGGAATGTTACATAAAAAGGAAATTACTGTTACCGACCTTGTAGATGAGTCTTACAAGCGAATTGGTGAAGTAGAAAATAATGTAAAAGCATTTATTACATTAAATGAAGAAGCAGCAAGAGAGCAGGCTTCAAAGCTTGATAGCGAAATTGGTTCAAAGGACCAGTTCGGCCTTTTGTTTGGAATGCCGATCGGTGTGAAGGATAACATCGTAACGAAAGGACTTCGTACAACATGTGGCAGCAAAATTCTTGCAAACTTTGACCCAGTTTACGATGCAACAGTTACTGAAAAGTTACAAAATGCTGAAGCAGTTATTATTGGTAAATGTAATATGGATGAATTCGCGATGGGTTCATCAAATGAAAACTCTGGTTTTTATCCAGCAAAAAACCCTTGGAATACAGACTATGTACCAGGTGGATCAAGTGGAGGTTCTGCAGCGGCCGTAGCAGCAGGTGAAGTACCATTCGCATTAGGATCTGATACAGGTGGTTCTATTCGTCAGCCAGCTGCTTTTTGTGGTGTCGTTGGCTTGAAGCCTACATATGGATTAGTATCACGCTTCGGCTTAGTGGCATATGCCTCATCCTTAGACCAAATCGGTCCAATTACAAGAAGCGTTGAGGATAATGCTTACATATTACAAGCAATCGCTGGACATGACAAAATGGATTCTACATCAGCTAATGTAGATATTCCTGATTATTTATCTGCCTTAACAGGTGATGTAAAAGGCTTAAAAATTGCTGTTCCAAAAGAGTACATTGGGGAAGGCGTTCGTGAAGATGTAAAAGAAGCGGTAATGGCAGCATTGAAGGTTTTAGAATCAAAGGGTGCTGTTTGGGAAGAGGTTACACTGCCACATTCTAAATACGCTGTTGCTACCTACTATTTATTAGCATCATCAGAAGCATCTGCGAACCTTTCACGTTTTGATGGCGTTCGTTATGGCGTCCGTTCTGACAATGCGAAGAATATTATCGAATTATATAAAAATTCACGCAGTGAAGGATTCGGTGAGGAAGTAAAACGTCGCATTATGCTTGGAACTTTTGCTTTAAGTGCCGGTTACTATGATGCTTACTATAAAAAAGCACAAAAGGTGCGCACATTAATCAAAAATGATTTTGATAAAGTGTTTGAAAAATTTGATGTCATCCTTGGACCAACAAATCCAACGCCAGCCTTTAAAATTGGGGAAAAGGCAAATGATCCATTAACAATGTACGTTGAAGATATTTTAACGATCCCTGTTAACCTTGCGGGCGTACCAGGAATTTCAGTTCCATGCGGTTTTTCAAGTGATGGTCTGCCAATCGGCTTACAAATCATTGGAAAGCACTTTGATGAAAGTACGGTCTACCGTGTAGCACATGCTTATGAACAAGCAACTGATTTTACACGTCAAAGACCGAATCTGTAAGGGGGAACGAGAAATGGCTTTTGAAACAGTCATTGGACTAGAAGTCCATGTTGAGCTAAAAACAAATACAAAAATCTTTTGTGATTGTCCAAATGAATTTGGAGCAGCCCCTAACAGCAATACATGTCCAATATGCCAAGGGCATCCGGGCGTACTTCCAGTAGTCAACAGTCAAGCAGTTGAGTTTGCATTGAAAGCTTGCATGGCATTAAATTGTGAAATTACGCCGAATACAACATTTGACCGCAAAAACTACTTTTATCCAGACAATCCGAAAGCATATCAAATTTCCCAATTTGAAAATGCAATTGGAAAAAATGGCTGGATCGATATTGAAGTGAACGGTGAAAAGAAACGAATCGGGATTACGCAAATTCATATGGAAGAAGATGCTGGTAAGCTGACACATACAGGTGACGGCCACTCATTAGTGGATTTAAACCGTCAAGGTACACCGCTTATCGAGATCGTATCTGAACCGGATATGCGTTCACCTGAAGAAGCTTATGCTTATTTAGAAAAATTAAAGTCTATCATTCAATATACAGGTGTATCTGATTGTAAAATGGAAGAGGGTTCTTTACGCTGTGATGCCAATATTTCACTTCGTCCTGTTGGCCAAGAAAAGTTCGGTACAAAGACAGAATTAAAGAACTTGAACTCTTTTGCATTCGTGCGCGATGGCTTGGAATACGAAGAAAGACGCCAAGAGCAAGTGCTTATCGCTGGTGGTGTTATTCAGCAGGAAACTCGCCGTTACGATGATGCAAAGAAGAAAACAATTTTAATGCGTGTCAAGGAAGGTTCCGATGATTATCGCTACTTCCCTGAGCCAGATCTAGTTGATATTCGAATTGATGATGAATGGATGAATCGTGTTCGTGCGGAAATTCCTGAGCTTCCTGATGCACGTCGTGAGCGTTATGTTGGTGAGCTTGGCTTACCAGCTTATGATGCGGCTGTCTTAACCGTTTCTAAGGAAACCTCTGATTTCTTCGAAGCAGCAGTTGCAGCCGGAGCAGAGCCTAAGCAAGCTTCAAACTGGATCATGGGTGAGCTTTCAGCTTATTTGAATGCAAACAATGTAGAATTGCATGATGTTAAGCTAACAGCAGAAGGATTAGCAAAACTTATCGGCCTAATTCAAAAAGGAACAATTTCTTCAAAAATTGCCAAAGATATTTTCAAAGAATTAGTTGAAAACGGCGGCGACCCTGAGAAGGTTGTTGAAGATAAAGGTCTTGTTCAAATCTCAGACGAAGGCGAACTTCGTGGCATCGTTGCTGAAGTTGTTGCCAGCAATCACAAAGTAATTGAAGACTATA
>JAENZK010000086.1 GCA_016841285.1 Guptibacillus hwajinpoensis
GCTTTTGCAGCGGCTGCAGCTTTCGCCTTCGCAGCAGCGGCGGCCTTCGCTTTGGCATCTCCGCCTGCATCTCCACTTGCTTCTGCTGGAGCTTCGCTTTCTGCTGATTGCGCTTCCGCTCCACCTTGTTGCTTCGCTAACGCTGCAGCTTTGGCTTTTGCAGCGGCTGCAGCTTTCGCCTTCGCGGCAGCAGCGGCCTTCGCTTTGGCATCCGCACTTACACCACCTGCATCAGCTGCTGGTGTTTCAGCACTTGCTTCTAGCGGTTGTTCAGCTTTAGGCTCCTCTGCTTTTGGAGCTTCGACCTTTGGCTCTTCGGCATTAGCAGCGCTTCCAGCAGCCTGTTTTTCTGCCATTTTACGGGCAGCAGCTGCTTTTGCTTTTTCGACAGCCTCTTTCTTCAACTGTTCTAAATCCTTTTCACTCATGGATTACATCACCCGCTTTCCAGTCTTAGCCTCTAGGCGGATTTTTTCCTCCAATTTATGTAAGCCATAAAGTAAAGCGGCTGGGTTTGGAGGGCAACCTGGTATATAAACATCAACCGGCACGATTTGGTCTACACCTTTTACGACTGCGTAAGATTTCACATACGGTCCGCCCGCAGTTGCACAAACGCCCATTGCGATTACCCATTTTGGTTCAGGCATTTGATCGTATAGACGACGCAAGATTGGCGCCATTTTTTTCGTAACTGTTCCAGCAACAATCATACAGTCTGCATGACGTGGGGACGCACGGAAGATCTCTTTACCAATACGAGAAATATCAAAGTGTGATCCACCTGCAGCCATCATTTCGATTGCACAACAAGCCAGCCCGAAGGTCATTGGCCAAATTGAACCTCTACGAGCCCATGCTTTTATTTCCTCTACAGTTGTCAAAAACACATTGCGTTTGAACTCTTCTTGTTCTTCCGGTGTAAAATCTTCTAATTTTAAGTTTAAATCCACTTTAACACCTTCTTTTTCCAAGCATAAATTAAGCCGATAATAAGCATAACAACGAAGATTAACATTTCAATTAATGCAAAGATGCCCAACTTATCATAAGCAACCGCCCATGGATATAAGAAGATCGTCTCTACATCAAAAATTACAAACATTAAAGCAAAAATATAATAACGTACATTAAACTGAACCCTAGCTTCATGGAAAGGTTCTAAACCACTTTCGTAAGTCGTCCGCTTTTCTGCTGTTGGCTTATACGGTCGCAGGAATCTACCAAAAGTCAATGCCCCGACAGGTAATATAATACCTAACAATAGAAAGACAACTACAATTAAATAATTGTTTTGGTACAGAAATAAGCTGTCCATACCATCCCCCCCAAATCGGTTTATTCTTAAATATTCACACCGCCCTTATTATAGCAAATAGGCAAAATTGTGTCGACCAAAGGTCAAAAATATCGTAAAAAAATGTGAATATCAATTTGGTATTATTGACATTTTTTCTACTATGTGATTAAGTCTGTGCAATTTATCACATATTTATTTTATTTCATGGAATATTTGTGAATACAGTTCTTGACATTACTATTTTGATGTAATGTTCTGTTGCGTTATGTGAAACTGCGTTGCTGATAAATACGGGTGACCAAAAAGGTTCAGGGTTGTGTGCAAATTTAGACAGATTGCGGACCTTTAGTGACCGGGTTCTTGACTTTTTACTTTGTTCGGGCTCTAATTCAAATTTTGAGTGACCGAACTCCTGCTTTTTGCCTTGGGTCAGTCTCTAATTCAACTTTTAGTGACCGGGCTCCTGTTTTTTGACTTGAAGCGAGCTCTAATTCAAATTTATATGATTCAGGTCCAGCTTTTAGCTTGCTTCATGAGATTTCATAGGCGGAGAATTTTCCGCTAATGAGTAAAACGGCGGCAAAAAGGCCGATATAACCGGAGAGATTCCGATTAACTTCTTTAAATAGGGTAAAATCCATGGATTTGGATGATATAGCCGGAAATCATTCCTTTATTTCAAGGAAAATATGGGTATTTTGAAAAATAATCGGAATTCCTCCGTTTATTTTTCAAGCACCGTGCTCAGGGCGGAAAATCAATATTCATTTAGAGAGCCAGAACCAAGAAGGTTCACCTGTCTCTTTTGCGCAACCCGTTTCCACATACTTTTGCCCGAATTCCAGCAAATCCCCAAATTCCAGCAAAAAAAGAACCTAAAGTAAGATCAGTACGATCCTGCTTTAGGCTTATTTTACAATTACATATTTACTTAACGGCCGCCTACGTCTAAACGGTTGATTGCACGTTTTAATGCCATCTCTGCACGTTTGAAATCGACGTCGTCTGTTTTTGCTTGTTGTAAACGGCGCTCTGCGCGTTCTTTCGCTGCACGAGCACGATCTACGTCTATACTTGTAGCCAATTCAGCTGCTTGAGCTAGAATTGTTACTTTGTCAGGTCTTACTTCAACGAAGCCACCACTAACAGCAACTTTGTCAGTGTTGTTGCCGTTCTTAAGACGAACAGCACTAATAGTTAACGGGGCAACCAACGGAATATGGCCTGGTAAAATACCAAGTTCACCGCTTACTGCTTTTACACTAACCATTTCAACATCTGTTTCAACTACAGCGCCATCAGGAGTAACTACACTGACTTCAATTGTCTTCATTAGATAACCTCCTATTCTAGAGGTGAGTTGTAAGATGTGAGAAATGAGATACTCTCATTTCCCATTTCTCACTTCTAGAAATCAAATGCGCCTTGGCGTATTTGTTTGCCCAGATTTTTTCGAGCTTGCTCGAAAAACTACCTCTGAAAATCTGAGGCATCCCCAAGCCTTAAGCCATTGCTTTTGCTTTTTCAACAACATCTTCGATACGTCCAACTAGACGGAATGCGTCTTCTGGAAGATCGTCGTATTTACCTTCAAGGATTTCCTTGAAGCCACGAACTGTTTCTTTTACAGGTACATAAGATCCTGGTTGACCTGTAAACTGTTCAGCAACGTGGAAGTTTTGAGATAAGAAGAATTGGATACGACGAGCACGTGCTACGACTAGCTTGTCTTCGTCACCTAATTCGTCCATACCTAGGATTGCGATAATATCCTGTAATTCTCTGTATCTTTGTAATGTTTGCTGTACTTGACGAGCAATATTGTAATGTTCTTCACCAACAATCTCAGGTGATAATGCACGAGATGTAGATGCTAATGGATCCACCGCTGGGTAAATACCCATCTCAGAAAGCTTACGCTCAAGGTTAGTTGTTGCATCTAAGTGAGCGAAAGTTGTTGCTGGCGCTGGGTCAGTATAGTCATCGGCTGGTACATAGATCGCTTGGATTGATGTAACTGAACCTACGTTAGTAGATGTGATACGTTCTTGTAATTGACCCATTTCAGTAGCAAGTGTTGGTTGGTAACCTACGGCAGATGGCATACGTCCTAATAGGGCAGATACCTCTGAACCTGCTTGTGTGAAACGGAAGATGTTATCGATAAAGAATAACACGTCTTGTCCTTGCTCATCACGGAAATATTCAGCCATTGTCAAACCAGTTAAGGCAACACGTTGACGTGCTCCAGGTGGCTCGTTCATCTGACCGAATACCATCGCTGTTTTCTTGATAACGCCTGAATCACTCATTTCGTGGTAAAGGTCATTACCCTCACGAGTACGTTCACCTACACCAGCGAAAACTGAGATACCGCCGTGCTCTTGAGCGATGTTATTGATTAATTCCTGGATTAATACGGTTTTACCTACACCGGCACCACCGAATAGTCCGATCTTACCACCCTTGATGTAAGGAGCAAGAAGGTCTACTACTTTAATTCCAGTTTCTAAGATTTCAACTTGTGTTGATAATTGTTCAAAAGTTGGTGCAAGACGATGGATTGGATCTCTGCGAGCTTCTGCAGGAATCGGTTCGTTAAGGTCGATTGCTTCTCCTAATACGTTGAATACACGACCAAGTGTTACGTCACCAACTGGTACTGAGATTGGTGCGCCAGTATCTACTGCTTCGATTCCGCGAATTAAACCGTCAGTAGAGTCCATCGCAACTGTACGTACTGTGTCATCACCAAGATGAAGGGCAACTTCTAAAGTTAAGTTGATATCAACTTCTGATGCAGTACGCGCTTTATGTTCAATTCTAAGGGCGTTGTATAATTCAGGAAGCTTGCCGCTTTCGAATTTTACGTCTACAACTGGACCCAAAATTGCTGTTATGCGTCCTTTATTCATCGCTTTTCCTCCTAACAGATTTGTTCACTATGAACATTCCGTTCTATTCAGTACTAGTGTAAGCAGGTGTTTTCCTGCCTTCACTTTTGTCAGTACTATTCTAATGCTGCTGCTCCACCGACGATCTCGGTGATTTCTTGAGTAATTGCCGCCTGACGTGCACGGTTGAATAACAATGTAAGTGAATCGATAAGCTCACCAGCATTATCAGTAGCACTCTTCATTGCAGTCATACGCGATGCATGTTCACTAGCCTTACCATCGAGCAGCGCTCCATAAATTAAACTTTCAGCATACTGCGGAAGCAGTGTTTCTAAAATTTCTTCTTGAGATGGTTCATACTCATATGAACTTAAGCCAGTATTGCCTTCAGCAAGATCAGTTAACGGTAATAGCTTTTTAACCGTTAATTCTTGTGAGATGGCACTAACAAAATGGTTATAGTACATATAAAGTTCGTCATAAGCCCCATCTGCAAACATACCAACTGCTTGGTTAGCAATTTCTTTAATATCTGAGAATACGGGCTGGTCAGCTAAACCAGTGATTTCTTTGACAACTGGCATATTTCTCTTCTTAAAGAAGTCACGTCCCATACGTCCAATTGCAACAATCGTGTATTCATCAGTTGATTTATGACGTTCTTGAATTTGTCGTAATACAGCACGTAAAACGTTACTGTTATAAGCACCAGCTAGACCACGGTCAGATGTGATGACTAAATAGCCAGTCTTTTTAACCGGTCTTGATTCTAGCATTGGATGACTAATACCTTTACTTCCAAGCGCAATACTTGAGACAACCTCTTGCATTTTTTCCATGTATGGATAGAATGATTTGGCATTTTCTTCAGCACGGCTTAACTTAGAAGCTGATACCATGTGCATCGCTTTTGTGATTTGCATCGTTTTCTTTGTTGATGTAATACGACCTTTTATTTCGCGTAATGAAGCCACTCGTTTCACCACCTTTTTCTCGTGGTAAAGGGGACGAACCTGGTGAGGCTCGCTCCGCCTTTATTTATTTTAAAAAAATTAATGTTTTAAGTTAATTATTCAGATACTGCAAATGTCTTTTTGAAGTCATTGATTGCAGCAGTTATATCTGCATCAGCAGGTAATTCTCTTGTATTTTTGATATGATCAAAAATTTCTGCTTTGCGGTTATGTTCGATCCATGTATAAAGTTCTTGCTCAAAACGGCCGATATCTGCTACTGGAATATCGTCTAGGAATCCTTTTGTTAATGCATAAAGGATTGTTACTTGCTTTTCAACAGCAAGCGGCTTGTTTAAACCTTGCTTCAATACTTCTACAGTACGAACACCACGGTTTAATTTTGCTTGTGTAGCTTTATCAAGGTCTGAACCGAATTGTGCGAACGCTTCTAACTCACGGAAAGAAGCAAGGTCAAGACGTAATGTACCTGATACCTTTTTCATCGCTTTAATTTGGGCAGAACCCCCTACACGTGATACTGATAGACCTGCGTTGATCGCTGGACGTACCCCTGAGAAGAACAAGTCAGATTGTAAGAAGATCTGTCCGTCTGTGATAGAGATAACGTTTGTTGGGATATACGCAGAAACGTCACCAGCTTGTGTTTCGATGAATGGAAGTGCAGTCATAGAACCGCCACCTAAGTCATCGTTAAGTTTTGCTGCACGCTCTAGTAAGCGTGAATGTAAGTAGAATACATCCCCTGGATATGCTTCACGACCTGGAGGACGACGTAATAATAATGAAAGTTCACGGTATGCTGATGCTTGTTTTGTTAAATCATCATAGATGATTAAAACGTGCTTACCGTTGTACATGAATTCTTCACCCATTGCTACACCTGCATATGGAGCAAGGTATAATAATGGAGCTGGTTGTGATGCAGATGCTGTTACAACGATTGTGTAATCTAATGCACCATTTTTACGTAATGTTTCAACAACACCACGAACTGTTGATTCTTTTTGACCAATCGCAACGTAAATACAAATCATATTTTCGTCTTTTTGGTTTAAGATTGCGTCGATTGCTACTGATGTTTTACCTGTTTGACGGTCACCGATGATTAACTCACGTTGTCCGCGTCCTATAGGTACAAGAGCGTCAATCGCTTTAATACCAGTTTGTAATGGTTCATGAACTGATTTACGAGCCATAACACCTGGTGCTTTTTGTTCGATTGGACGAGTTTTTGTAGTTTCAATTGGGCCTAAGCCATCAACTGGTAAACCTAATGGGTTTACTACACGTCCTAATAATTGCTCACCTACTGGAACCTCCATGATACGGCCTGTACGACGAACTTCGTCACCTTCACGAATTTCAGTATATGGTCCAAGAATAACGATACCAACGTTGTTTTCTTCTAAGTTTTGGGCAAGACCCATAACTCCGTTAGAGAACTCAAGAAGTTCTCCCGCCATTGCGTTATCAAGACCATGAGCAAGTGCGATACCGTCACCGACACGGATTACAGTACCAACATCATTCACTTCGATTTCAGACTGATAATTTTCAATTTGCTTTTTTATCAGTGCACTAATTTCTTCTGCTTTGATGCTCATGAATTTCACCCCTACTTCTAGCGTTGTGCTGATAGTAATTGACGTTCAATACGGTCAAGCTTACCTTTTACACTGCCATCATAAATTGTATTTCCGATTCGTATCTTGACGCCGCCAATCAGGCTGTTGTCTACGATATTTTTAATGCGTAATTCGGACTTGCCGATTTTCTTTGCAAAAACTTCTGAAAGTGCTTTTTCCTCATCAGCATTTAATGGGCGAACTGAGAATACTTTTGCATCTGCAATACCGCGTGCATCATTAGCTAAAAGGAAATATTGTTCAGCCACTTCTGGAAGGATTTCTTCACGTTTACGGTCAATTAAAAGAAACATTGTGTGGATCACTGTTTGTGATGCACCATTGAATACTTCTTTTACTAACGCTTTTTTCGTGTCTTTTGCAATCTTTGGATGTTTTAAGATTGTAAGAAATTGCGGGTTTTCAGCCACTACTTTTTCTACAACCTGTAATTCTTGTTCTAATTGCTCTAATTCGTTATGTTCTTTAGCTAATTGGTAAAGAGCTACGGCATAGCGACTTGCGACAGCGTTTTGACTCATCGTGCCTCGCCTACCTCTTTGATGTACTCATCGATCAGTTTTTGTTGATCTTGTTCATTTAACTCTTTTTCAATAACTTTAGATGCAATTAGGACTGATAATGAAGCCACTTGCTCGCGTAAAGCTGTGATAGCTTGGTCTTTTTCTTGCTGTATTTCTTTGACAGCAGCATCTTTAAGACGTGTTGCTTCAACTTTAGCTGCTTCGATAATATCTTTTTGTTGTTGCTCGCCAAGTTTCTTAGCGTTTTCGATTAATTCAGCAGCATCTTGACGTGCTGTTTTAAGTGCTTCAGCTTGTTCAGCCGCAACCTTCCCGGCCTCTTGACGGGCTTTTTCAGCTGCTTCGATTTCGTTAGCAATATGCTCTTCACGTTTTTTCATAATTCCCATTAACGGGCCGAATGCAAACTTACGAAGTAAAATTAATAGGATGATAAACGATACAAGCTGGACAACGATATCCCCTGTGTTAACACCATGTACGCCAGCTTCAGCTGATGCTAATACTAAAAAGTCTAATGACACTGTATTTCACTCCTTTCAATACGTGCCTACTCATCATGAAAATGAATAATGCGATTTAGCAATTTTACAAATTGTTCAGTTGTTCTTTTACGTGTTTCTAGTTTTAATCGGAATGCTTTTTCGGTTCATTTTTTTAGATGAAATTTCTCGAAAAACTCCGAATTAAGGTCGTTTAAGTTCTTTGGTTCCCATTAGAAAGACACGATTTGCCGCCCATAATGGCGGAAAGCGATGTTCTTTCTTATACTATCAGCAAAAAAGGAAATAATGGCAGATAGTATAAAGGAATGGCGAAGGACCTCGCTTAAATCGATCTTTCGCCATAATTTTAGTTAATCGGTTGCAATGGTTATTAAGAACCCATTACGATGAACGCGATAACTACACCGATGATCGGTAATGCTTCTACTAACGCAACCCCGATGAACATTGTAGTTTGAAGTCTACCTTGAAGTTCTGGTTGACGAGCAATCCCCTCAACTGTACGTCCAACGATAAGACCGTTACCAATACCAGCACCTAGTGCCGCTAAACCTACCGCAATTGCAGCTGCTATTAAATTCATTTAAAAGTCCTCCCTTTTTCCTATGAAAAGTTTTATTATAATAGAGTTTTTTATATTAATGGTCCATGCTCACTTTGTGAGACAAGTAAACCATTGTTAACATTGTAAAAATAAATGCTTGGATTGTACCTACGAAAATACTGAATCCCTGCCATGCCAACATCGGTAAAATACCACCGATGGCACCGCCGATACCACTTGACATTAAACCAGCTAGTAAGCCTAGCAAAATTTCACCTGCGTAGATGTTACCATAAAGACGCAGACCAAGAGTTAGAGTGTTTGCAAACTCTTCGATGATTTTTAGTGGGAATAAAAACTTCATTGGAGAGAAGAATGTTCCTCCATAATGTTTTGCCCCTGTTAACTTAATACCGTAATAATGGGATAGACCTACGACCATTACAGCTAAAGTTAATGTGATTGTTGGGTCCGCTGTAGGAGATTTCCACCACAGAACACCATCAATTGATACTGAGAATGGTAGACCTAACATATTTGATACAAAGATGTACATAATGATTGTTACGCCCAATGTTAGGAAACGACCACCTGTTTGCCAATCCATTGTATTCCCAATGATCCCTTTGACAAAGTCCAAAACCCACTCCATAAAGTTTTGCATCCCAGTTGGGCGGAGTTGTAAGGATTTTGCGCCAGCAGTTGCAAGCAAAAATACAATCACTGAGGCAACGATGATCATAAGGACGTTGGCTAAATTAAATTGAAGTCCTAAAAATGTTACTATTGGAGCACCATGTTCCAAATTGTTTCACCTCTCTTTCAGTTTTTCCGGATGGATTGAAAAAGAAAATCTATCATAATGACGAAATGGTTTGTCATTAATCCTATAATCACGGCTACTAGGCTAAATGTATCCGGGTAGCGCATTGCGATAAGCACTGCAAGAGAAGCAGCTGCTAATCGGTTCAAAGATCCAAGAGACTTGACTCTCTTTTTCTTTTCATCTTCTTTTTTGTTCGCATTGTCGACGATGGTTTGTCCCATTCGGTTAACCTTGCTATGCATCGACCATAAATTGTATGTACTGATAATAGTTCCCAGTATTAGCCCTAAAAAAATGTGAGGATATGGCGTAAAACCCCACCCTATCACAAATATTGCTAGTAGATTAATAATAATCTTAAGTTCTCTGATGAAAATTTGTTTGTATTCTTGAATATTCATCATGTCTCCTAATAACAAATGCGCCTTGGCGTATTTGCGCCCAGATTTTTTCGAGCTTGCTCGAAAAACTACCTCTGAAAATCTGTGGCATCCGCCGGAGGCTTAACTTTATTCAGTTTGGGATTTGACCCCCACTTGTTAAGTGAAAGACTTCTGCTGAATAAAGTTAAAGGCTTAAGATGTAGGCTTAAGGCTTTAGGTGAGAATATGTTTAATTTTGTTTGTTCGTAGTTCTAGGCTTGGAATTCAGTTTTCAGCGTTCGCTGATTGCTCGGGTTTACTGATCCCTGTTTCCGTCATCGTTCCCGTAGAACTTCTTGATAAGCTGCAACATGCTATAAATGCCAGTCGCCAATCCTAGTAGTAGGCCTAAAATTAAAAATAATGGCAGCGTCCCAATTTTGGCATCTAGCCATTTTCCAAAAAATAAACCTATTAAGATTGAGCCCACCAATTGGGCTGAAATGGCGGACATAAGCGCCATCGCCTTATAAGGATTTCTAGGCCGTTTCTCATCACGCAAGGAATAACGCTCCTTCCGCTAAAGTTTTTTTAATTCACTGACAAATATATACATATTTTGCTCCCTTTTCACACCTTTTTTAGCATACAATAGGGCACTTTTAATGTCAATCCATTTTAAGTGAAAATCGTCACATATATGTCAAAATTTCGGAAGCACGCCCTCCAGCGCCCTGTGAGAGGGGGTTTCAGTGTTGGGAAGTGGTGGGTGGTGCCTTAGTGCTGGTTGCAGAGTGCCGCATGCCGTGCTACGCGCTGCCCGTGTTCCGTGTGTTGCGCGGGGACAGGCACCGCCGAAGTGCTAACTGGCGCACCGACTGCGGTATCAACCGCGGGACGGGGACAGGCACTACCGGTGTTACTGCTGATGTACCAACCGCAGTATCAACTGACGCGTGGGGACAGGCACCAGTGTCTAGTGCCGGCACCGGCACCGCCACCAGCCCTTATTCTTTTTCATCGCCCGATTGTAAGCCTACTTTGTTGCACGCCTTCTTTGCCGTTTTGGATGGCGTAGACAAGGCAAATGTAATCCCCGTCGGCAAATGGAATGTCGTCTCGCTTTAGTTCGGCTTCTAGTAAACCACGTTTTACGTTTCTTTCGTGAACCAGATATCCAACGTATGTTAATGTCAGCGGATCAAAGAGTGCAACTCCTAATTCCTCTGCTCCTTCAGGTAAATAGAGTTCGTATTTGTAAACATCGTCTTCGTCTTCCTCGTTATTCTTTTCGAAGGAAAAGCCCATGACTCGTGGGTGTTCCGCATCTCCGACCACAAATTGATAAGGGAGCAAAATTTCGTCGTCACTGCTAGATTCTATTTTTACATTTCCGTAATGAATGCCCTCTGGTACCTTATCCGAATCGACGTTCACAGCTACCGTTACGATTCTTTTTTCCTCAGGTTTCAACGAGAAGGATAGCGGCAGTTCCCAGTTAAGTCCATCCTTCGAGTTTGGAGTGGCGAATGATATTTTTTCTGTTTGACGAGATTTATTTTCTAGCGTTATTTTTATTGACTTCCGGATTAGGCCACTTTTCGGCACAATTGAGCCAAATGCCAATGATCCAGGAAAGATGAGCACCTTGGCCTCCACCGCTTTATCGACTTGAATTCGGCCGGCCCCCTGCTCGGACGGGTTGTACATTCGACCCGAGTCATCGAAGATCGGTTTTGCCGTATTCATTAATGCCGCCTTGACTTGCTCCGGATTCCAATCAGGGTGGGCCTGTTTGATTAGTGCCGCTGCTCCGGCAACATGTGGTGCAGCCATACTTGTCCCTTGCAATGTGATGTAACCGTTCGGGATCGTGCTTTTGATTTTTACACCTGGCGCCACCACATCGGGCTTGATTCCCCACGTGTGCGTAACCGGACCGCGCGAACTAAAATTGGCCAATGTGTCCTGCACTTTCCGCTTTTTTGTCTCCACCCATTCATGACCTTTTTCAAGTTCGTCTTTTATAAAAAGTCCGTCCTTTCGCGTCAGTGCCACAACCGGAATCGTGATCGCCTCCTCAAGTCCTCCTGAAAAAGCCCCTTCCTCGTTGTTAAAAATTAACACTGCTTTCGCGCCCTTTTGATAAGCATTTTTAACTTTTTCCGTAAAAGTGATTTCTCCTCTTTCGACTAAAACAATTTTGTCTTTGACATCCGGTATTTCCTTCGGATAGCCTAGACCACCAAAGACAATTTGATGGCTTTTTGTTAAGTTCCAAGGCACGGAGCCTTGAAGGGGCTGGAGCATAAAGGTTTTGTTGGGTACCAACTCTAGCTCTAGTACAGGAATCTCAAGTGGAGGAGTCGAAGCGCCCACGGAGATTGCTTTTTCCGAAGTGCCTGGAGAGCCCACAGTCCATAACCCCGGACCTGAGTTCCCGTTTGAAGTTACCGCAATGACTCCTTTTTCAACCGCCTTATCAAGGGCCAAACTCGTCGGATAATCCGGGCCATTGACCGAGCTGCCAAGTGATAGATTAATAATATCCATTCCATCCTCAACAGCTTTTTCAATAGCGGCAATCACCTGGTCAGATGTGCCGACACCACCCGGACCGAGTGCACGATAGGCATAAATCTCTGCATCCGGTGCTACCCCAAGGTATTTTCCGTTGGCGCCAATGATTCCAGCTACATGGGACCCGTGCAAAGTGGTCTCGCCTTGGCTTTTCACCGTTTCCATTGGATCCTCGTCCTCATCGACAAGGTCAAAGCCACCCTGATAATTTCGTTGCAAATCTCCATGTGTATAATCAATGCCCGTGTCGATGACACCAACCTTCACACCTTTACCTGTAAGGCGCTGGTCCTTCTCATCAAATTCACCACGGAGAAGCGTCCCCCCGATAAACGGCACACTCTTATCAAGTTCGACCTTATAGGTGCTAGTGTGATGCACCTCTTTAATCCCGGGCTGCCTTTTTATTTTTTCAATATCTTCTTCGGTTCCAATAATCGACGCACCTTGAAGAACGGTATCAAATACCTTGTCTAGTTTTACGTTTGGATAATTGGCTTTTATTTTTTGAATTACTTCTTGGTTTTCCACTTCAATGATGAACTTTTTGGATTGTTTCTTTTCTGGAGGGGTTACGTTTATTTCGATCGGTTTTATTTTTGGAACGTTCGTATGAATTTGTTGTGCATAAGTATGAATAAGTTGACTTGATAAAAGCAAGTTGACGAGGGTCAAATTAATGACAGTTTTTAGCATTATAGAACCACACTCCTTAATCGAATATTGTGTCACTATAATGGTATTTTTATGCAAAAAAATTCCGATTGGAGTGTGACAAGGTTTTTAAACTGTATCAATAGTTTTAAATATAGATAGTAGAGAGTGTGCGGTAGGGTTGACCGTTTCGAAGATAATATAATAAATTATAAGGAACATACAATTTCCTGTTTACCCATTCCGAGTTTCTTCCTATTATATATAGCGGATTTTTTGCAAAACTCAACTTCGAGGTAACTGCAATGAAACACCAATCACCGTTTTTTTGAAACAGGTTTTTAACGTGGATTAATCTTCGGGATTCAAACGCTTACATTTTTAGGTGCATTATTAAACTAAAACAATTGTGGGCCAGAGGGGCGGGTTCTGCGGCCGACAATTGTTTTGCCTCTTAGGTGTTGTCGGCGGGTGCCGTAAGCCGCGGGGCGAGTTCTTTGTCCTGGGCCCCGAGACTCATTTTAAAAGTAGGAGCCACAGGGTGAGCCGCAGGGTCGGGTTCCCTGGTCCACGCCCCGGGGCCTATTCAAATCCGAAAAGCGGGACGCAGAACCCGACCCTCTAGCCCGGAAACTGAGCCGCAGTTCCCGACCCTGTGGACCACCTTATTTTTTATATAAAAATGCTTCTGGGCGTTGGTCGATTTGGCCAAAATGGTAGCGGATGGCTTCAGCGATACGTTCGCTTGCTTTTCCGTCTCCATATGGGTTCGAAGCTTTTGCCATTTTTTCGTATTCAGCCTGATCTGTTAGCAGTTCAGATGCTAAGCGATAGATTGTATCCTCATCTGTTCCTGCAAGTTTCAAGGTGCCGGCTTCGATTCCTTCCGGGCGCTCCGTTGTATCGCGTAATACGAGAACTGGAACTCCAAGTGATGGCGCTTCTTCCTGAACACCGCCAGAATCAGTCAAAATTAAATGAGCACGTGCCGCGAAGTTATGGAAATCAATGACATCAAGCGGTTCAATTAATTGAACGCGCTCATGTCCACCCAAAATTTCACCCGCAATTTCACGGACAGCTGGGTTCAAATGGACAGGATAAATGACCTGCACATCAGCATTCTCATCTACGATGCGGCGAATCGCACGGAACATGTTTCGCATCGGTTCTCCAAGGTTTTCGCGACGATGTGCTGTCACGAGCACAAGTCTTCCCCCGCTTACTTTTTCAAGAACCTCACTTGTGTAATTTTCTTTTACCGTTGTTTTTAAAGCATCAATCGCTGTATTTCCGGTAATAAAGATTGCTTCTTCTTTTTTATTTTCATTCGTTAGGTTTTCAAAGGCTTTTTCCGTCGGTGAAAAATGAAGGTCAGCGATCACGCCTGTTAACTGACGGTTCATCTCCTCCGGAAACGGCGAATATTTATTCCAAGTCCTGAGGCCCGCTTCCACATGACCCACCGCAACCTGGTTATAATACGCAGCAAGACTGGCGATAAACGTTGTTGTCGTATCACCATGCACAAGCACGATATCAGGTTTTACCTCTTTAATAACAGCATCCAAGCCTTCAAGCCCTCTAGTTGTCACATCAATAAGTGTTTGGCGGTCCTTCATAATGTTTAAATCATAGTCCGGTTTTACATTAAAAATTTCCAACACCTGATCAAGCATTTGACGATGCTGAGCGGTTACCGCAACAATGGATTCAAACTGTTCCGGGCGTTTTTCTAGTTCCAGCACAAGCGGACACATTTTTATCGCTTCTGGTCTCGTTCCAAAAGTCGTTAAAACTTTAATTCGTTTTGACATTTTATTCACTCCAATTACATTGTTCCTTAGAAAAGCGCAAGCACCTTGCACATCGCCGTACAAACTGGAAGGACTTCGACTGTGATATAGGAAACTAGAATTGTGTTAGCAATTCTTAGTTGACTTATCGTAGGGAGGAGCCCTGAAGTTTG
>JAENZK010000087.1 GCA_016841285.1 Guptibacillus hwajinpoensis
ACCATTATCTGAAAAAGATGAAAAAAAATATCTCCTCCTTATGGAACAAGGAGATCCTGATGCCCGAAATCTGCTGATTGAGCACAACTTAAGACTTGTAGCTCACATTGTAAAAAAGTTCGAAAATACAGGCGAGGATTCCGAGGATTTAATTTCGATTGGAACAATTGGTTTAATTAAGGCAATTGAAAGCTATTCCTATGGAAAAGGAACAAAGCTTGCGACTTATGCAGCTAGGTGTATAGAGAATGAAATTCTTATGCATCTCCGCGCCTTAAAAAAGACAAAAAGAGATGTTTCCTTACATGATCCGATCGGTCAGGATAAAGAAGGAAATGAGATAAGTTTAATCGATATTTTAAAATCCGAAAACGAGGATGTAGTAGATACAATTCAACTTTTAATGGAGTTAGAAAAAATAAATGAATATATTCATATATTAGATGAAAGAGAAAAGGAAGTCATTGTAGGCCGGTTCGGTTTGGATTTACAAAAGGAAAAGACGCAGCGGGAAATCGCAAAGGAGCTTGGAATCTCAAGGAGTTATGTCTCTCGAATAGAGAAGCGAGCTTTAATGAAGCTGTTTCATGAATTTTATCGGAATGAACGAAAAAAACGAGGATAAAGAATACAAACAGGCAGTCTCAAAATTTCAATCTGAGACTGCCTATTATTTCTATTATATTTTTTTTAGCTTAAAAGTTCCAATCATCATCAAGGCTAAAGCAATAATGATATACATAAAAATATAGGAAGACATGACCGATACTAAAAGGGTTGAGAATGTTAATATAATGCCGGCTACTGTAATGGGCAATCCTGTAAAATATCCGTTATTTTCAGTAATATTGAATTTGGATAAACGGATCGCTCCGCAAACGATATAGATGATTGTAAATAATATACCTGGGGCACCATATTCAAAAAGAACCATTTGGTAAGTCAATAAGGCTGGAGCAACTCCAAATGAGACAATATCACACATTGAATCAAGCTGTTTCCCGAACTCTGATTCAATATTTAGTTTTCGGGCAACCAGTCCATCAAACCGGTCGGAAAGTGCCGCAATAAAAATGAGCAGCAAACAAAGTTGATATTCGCCCCGTAATGCCGCCAGCAATGCGCAAATACCAAAGCTTAAGTTCATGATTGTCAAAATATTTGCTGCTTGTGACTTGATTTTTTTAATTGTATGATCAATATATTGAGATAAAAACATAGAAATCCCCCCAAATTTTATCGATTTCAACTATTTTATGATTCAAAAATAACTTATAGAAAAGAATTTTAAAAAAGGGTGCTGAAAAGGAGGAAAATTAAGTTTTGCTAAAGTATTTGTACCGTTTTCTAATTGATTTGACTAATAATTTATACATTTCAAATATTGTCCGTGCTTATACGACTTCAAAAATTAGCAATAAATTAATCCCGTCATTTATTAAGGTTTTTAAAATAAATGAGAGTGAACTAGAGAAAAATAGTAATGATTATAAAAGTCTTCATGAATTTTTTGTTCGTACTCTTAAAAAGGACGCCCGCCCAATTGATGCAGATCCCGCTACTGTAATCAGCCCTGTAGATGGTTATGTCGAAGATATGGGTACAATCACCGAAGATAGAAATATTTACGTTAAAGGGCAGCTCTTCTCTATTAGAAAAATGCTAGGAAATGATCAAGCTTTTGAAAAATATATTAACGGTGTTTTCATGATCATTTACTTAAGCCCTAAGGATTACCATAGAATACATAGTCCTGTCTCAGGGAAAGTTATTTCGCAATGGGACCATGGTGGGAAATCGTATCCAGTAAATAAATGGGGATTGAAATATGGCAGATCCCCCTTAGCTGAAAATTACCGAAAGATTTCAGAAATTGAATGTAATGGAGCTCATGTCGTCCTTGCGAAAGTCGGGGCATTATTTATTAATAGTGTTACACTAACTCATAAAAACGACTTCTTAGATAAAGGTGAAGAAATTGGCTTTTTTTCATTCGGATCTACAGTAATTCTACTATTTGAAAAAGGGAATTTTAGTGCAAATAACAGCATTAATAAACATTCTGTTAAAATGGGTCAAAAAATTGGTGTTTTAGTTCAAAATTAGTTGAATAATATGATAAAATATCTTTTGACTGAATTTTTTTACGAACAGTAGAGGAGGAATTGGGATGAAAAATGTACTAATAAATAAAATAGTCGAAATAGTAGTAACCGAAAATCAGTTGCGAAGCTTCTGGAAGAAACTTGGAGAAGACCTTGAATTTGAAACTTTAAGCAATGAGCAGCTCATGACACTAGCTAAAAGAGAGATTGAAGAGGCTTCCTTGTTAGAATTGGATTCACATCTAATAGATAGAGGCTGGAGATCTAGAGATGAAATTGAAGGAAAAATGATTGCAGAAGATAATTCAGATCCCCGCTTCCATATCGAGTTAATTGATACAGCAAAAGAGGGAACTCCTTCAAAAATATTGATTGATCGTATGTTGGAACTCCATTGTGAAAATTGTGGATTTGGCTTGTATATTCAAGATTGTGATATCGATCCAAGTACATTAAAATGTCCAAAAGATGGAGGGAAATTATCGATTACAGGAAATAATACTAAAAAAATAAATAGAAATTAACTTATAGGGGGAAAGCAGAAGTGGAACATGCAGTAGCACAAGAGGTTTCAAACTTTCAAATATACCTAGCCGTAATTATTTTCTTAGTTACATACGCATTTATTATTGCAGAAAAGATTAACAGAGCGATTGTTGCACTATTGGGTGCCTTCCTAATGGTTGCCTTTAGAATCGTTGATTTGGAGGTAGCCCTTACCCATCATATAGAATGGGGTACAATCACACTATTAATTGGTATGATGATTCTAGTTGGGATTACAAGCACTACAGGGGTATTCCAATATGTAGCTTTAAAGTCAGCTAAAATAGCAAAAGGTGACCCAATCAGAATATTAATTATTTTGTCGCTTTTAACTGCAGTTGCATCAGCCTTTTTAGATAACGTAACAACAGTACTTTTAATTGTTCCAGTTACATTCTCGATTACTAGGCTATTAGGAGTTAACCCGGTTCCCTATTTAATTTCAGAAGTATTGTTCTCTAATATTGGTGGTACTGCAACCTTAATCGGAGATCCGCCAAATATTATGATAGGTAACGCAATCAAACATTTAACATTTAATAAATTTTTACTAAATCTAGCACCAATTGTAATTGTGATAATGCTTGTTACATTAGTACTTATCTATTTCATTTATCGTAAACAATTAAAGGTTGACGACGCGCAAAAGCAAAAACTTATGAACTTGAATGAAAAAGAATATATTAAAGACGCTGTTCTAATGAAAAAGTCATTAATTGTTCTTGGGCTTACTATTTTAGGGTTTGTTCTTCATTCAGTGCTCCATATGGAAGCTGCGGTTGTTGCAATTGGCGGAGCAACATTATTAATGTTAATCGGTGTTAAAGAGCATGATTTGGAAGAAGTATTTCATAGTGTTGAGTGGGTAACTATCTTCTTCTTTGCTGGACTATTTACGCTAGTCGGCGGTTTAGTTGATGTAGGGATTATTAAGAGCTTAGCTGAACAAGCGCTTGAACTTACAGGTGGACATATTCCAACTGCCTCAATCTTAATTCTTTGGGTTTCTGGGATTGCTTCAGCTACAATTGATAACATCCCATTCGTTGCAACGATGATCCCGTTAATTCAAGATATGGCAATAGGTATGGGCTTACCTGTAGATGCACCAGAAATTGATGCATTATGGTGGTCATTATCTTTGGGAGCTTGTTTAGGTGGGAATGGTACTCTAATTGGTGCATCTGCCAACGTAATTGTTGCCGGAATGGCTTCACGTGAAGGACATGGCTTTAGTTACTTTGATTTCTTGAAAATCGGTGCTCCATTAACATTAATTGCACTTGCAATTGCCCATGTTTACATTTACTTTAGATACTTAACAGCATTCCTGTAAGAAATGGTAGATAAGAAAAAAACATCCTGTTCCATTTGGGACAGGATGTTTCATTTAAGACGTTTTCTTGATCTTTGTGTGCAATGAACGTCGTTCAATTTCTTTTTTTATGAGTTGAATAAAATCTGGACTTAAGTTAAGTTCGATGGCCTTGTAGAATGACTCTATTAATAATTCATCTGATAATGTTCTCATTTTTTAGCCAGAAGTGCTGGCCATTCACCTCCTACAAGTTTTAAAAATTTTTTCTCTTTTTAAATTTCTCTTTGTCATTTTTTCTTTTTTTTAACATATATTTAATATTTTCTCCCTATGTCTATACATTAACATGTTTTATATTTTAGAACAATCGTTCTTATATCCACAGATAACAGTGGATAACTTGTGGGTATTGTGTTTATAATGTAAATAATTCCAGTTATTTCAACTTTTAATAATGTGCATAAAGTTATCCACAATTGGTGATTTTATTGTAATTTGTCGAAAAGTTTTTTTGAATAACAATATTCGACAAAAAACAATCCCATTTCTATAAATAATGTTTTGAAACGTTGTCGGACTTTGGCTATTATTAGTAAGGTATGTGGAAGTTAAAGTTCAATATTAGAGGTGTTTGTCTTGCTAGATTTGTTTTTACCAAATGAGCATGTAAAAAGTGTTTTAGAGATTGATCCGGGAAAATTGAAAGAAAAAGGGATTAAAGGAATTATAACTGATTTGGATAATACCCTAGTTGAATGGGACCGTCCAGAGGCAACGCCGAAGTTAGTAGAATGGTTCCAAAAGATGAAAGATCATGGCATTATCATTACGATTGTTTCGAATAATAATGAAGAGCGTGTGAAGTTGTTTTCAGGACCATTAGGTATTCAATATATATATGAAGCAAGAAAACCGATGGGAAAAGCTTTTCGTAAAGCTGTTCATGACATGAAGCTAAAAAAAGATGAGGTCGTTGTCATCGGTGATCAACTGTTAACAGATGTATTAGGGGGGAACCGTTCCGGGCTTCATACGATTTTAGTTGTACCAGTAGCCCAATCAGATGGTTTTTTTACTAAATTTAATAGACGTATTGAACGGTCTATTTTAAACATGATGAGAAGAAAAGGTATGATATATTGGGAGGAATAATTTTGGAAAATCAGATTTTACATTGTCAAGGCTGCGGTGTAAAGATTCAAACAGAAAATAAAACAGAAATAGGTTATGCACCCCCTTCTGCGTTAGAGCGAGAGGTGATCATTTGCCAACGTTGTTTCCGGCTTAAGCATTACAACGAAATTCAAGATGTATCGTTAACGGATGACGATTTCTTAAAAATTTTAAATGGTATTGGCAGCTCTGATGCATTAGTCGTTAAAATTGTGGATATCTTTGATTTTAACGGAAGCTGGCTGCCGGGATTACATCGTTTTGTTGGTAAAAATAAGGTGTTATTAGTAGGAAATAAAGTTGATTTATTACCTAAGTCAGTGAAAAATTCCAAACTTATTCATTGGATGAAGTATTCTGCTGCCCAACTAGGCTTAAAACCGAAGGATGTTTACTTAATTAGTGCAGCAAAAGGTGAAGGTGTAAAAGAACTGGCCACAGCTATTGATTTTCACCGCGAGGGAAAAGATGTATATGTAGTTGGCTGTACAAACGTTGGTAAGTCAACATTTATAAATAAAATCATTAAAGAATTTAGTGAAGTAACGGATGATGTTATTACGACATCACAGTTCCCGGGAACGACACTTGATTTAATAGATATTCCCATTGATGATGGAGCGTCGTTATTTGATACACCTGGTATAATAAATCATCACCAGATGGCCCATTTTGTAAATGAAAAAGGATTAAAGATGATTTCCCCTAGAAAGGAAATTAAACCAAGAGTGTTTCAATTAAATGAAGGTCAAACTCTGTATTTTGGTGGATTAGCAAGATTTGATTATATTTCAGGGGGAAGAAAGTCGTTTACTTGTTATGTATCAAATGATTTAAATATTCACCGAACAAAGCTAGAGAAGGCTGATAAATTATATGAAGACCATGTGGGTGAGCTGTTATTTCCACCTTTTGAAGAAGAGGTAAAAGAATTTCCCCCATTAGTGAAACAAGAGTTCATGATTCGTGAAGCTAAAACTGATATCGTCTTTCACGGCTTAGGCTGGATTACATGCAACGAACCAGGGGCAAAAATCGTAGCACATGTTCCGAAAGGTGTAGGCGTGACGATTAGACAATCGTTGATTTAACTTTATTGGGCATTGTTTGGTAGAAACGGGGGAGAGAGATGGGTAAATTATATGGATTATTAGGGCATCCAGTGGGACATTCTATGTCACCTATAATGCATAATGATCAATTTTCTTTTTTAGGACTGGACTGTTATTATCACGCATTTGATGTTCATCCGGAAGAATTAGAAAATGCAGTGAAGGGAATTAGAGCATTAGGATTATCTGGATTTAATGTGACGATTCCACATAAGGTCGAAATAATGAAATATTTAGATGAAATCGATGAAGAAGCATTACAAATTGGAGCTGTCAATACTGTTGTGAATCGTGAGGGTAAGCTCTGCGGCTATAATACGGATGGTAAAGGGTTTGCGGTTTCACTTCAAAATATTGCAGGTCCAGATTTTCTTAACAAAAAAATGTTGATCATTGGTGCCGGTGGGGCAGCAAGAGGCATTTTTGTTACATTGGCTCGTAAGGGTGCTATTGCAATTGATATCGCCAATAGAACGCTAGAGAAAGCTGAACAGCTCATCTCTGATAACCCTTATCCAATTCAGTCTTGCTCAAGGTCTATAAAGGAAGCAGAAGAAAATTTGCAGGAATATCAAATTATCATAAATACTACTTCTGTTGGAATGAGTCCTAAAATAGAAGAGCTTCCACTTCAACTGTCAAATATGAAGCCAGGAACAATTCTAAGTGATATAATTTATAATCCACTAGAAACAAAATGGTTAAAAGATGGAAAAACATTAGGAGCCCTAACGCAAAATGGTGTAGGAATGTTTGTAGGACAGGGAGCGTTAGCTTTTGAAATGTGGACGAAGGAAAAACCGGATTTTAGCCGGATGGAACAAATAGTTATGAAGCAATTAGGAGGAAACAAATAAATGTTAACAGGAAAACAAAAACGTTTACTACGATCTAAAGCCCATCACTTAAATCCAATTTTCCAGGTTGGAAAAGGTGGAGTGAATGAAAATATGATTAAACAAATTGGGGAAGCACTAGAGGCTCGTGAATTAATAAAAGTAAGTGTTTTACAAAATTGTGAATTTGACCGTGATGAGGTTGCTGAAAGTTTGGCAAATGGGGCAAAGGCAGAGCTTGTCCAAATTATTGGAAATACAATTGTTCTATACAAGGAATCGGTTGAGAATAAACAAATAATTCTTCCTTAAAACAACGAAGGGATTGGTTTTATGATGAAGGTAGGGATATTAGGTGGTACTTTCGATCCCCCGCATAATGGTCATTTAATTATTGCCCAGGAGGTATTGTCTTCATTGCATTTAAATGAAGTTTGGTTTATGCCAACTAATATACCGCCACATAAAGCAGATGCTAAATCAAAAGGTGAGGATCGCCTCGAGATGGTAAATCGGGCAATTGCCGATAATGAATGTTTTAAACTGCAGCCAATCGAATTCGAGCGGTCAGGTCCATCCTATACATATGATACGATCGCTATTCTTAAGGAAAAGTACCCAAATGCGGAATATTATTTTATCATTGGAGCAGATATGGTGGAATATTTACCAAAGTGGCATCGAATTGATGAACTGGTTGAGGATGTTCATTTTGTTGGTGTGAAACGCCCAAAATTTAAAATTGTATCAAAATACAATGTAATTGAGGTGGAAGTACCCCAGTTTGATATATCTTCCTCCGAATTGCGACGTCGTTTTAAATATAACCAAAATACAAAATATTTTTTACCAGATGCTGTTAGAGAATATATAGAGGAGAAAAATCTTTATGGATCGAGCGAAAGCGTTAGCCCTTGTAAAAGAACAGCTGACAGATAAGCGGTATGAACATACGATAGGTGTGATGGAGACAGCTATTGTATTAGCCGGAAAATTTGGAGTGGACAGTAAGAAGGCTGAGTTAGCCGCTATTTTTCATGATTACGCAAAATTTCGCTCCAAAGAGGAAATGGAAAAAATAATAGTCGATCAAAATATGCCTAAACAATTATTGGAATTCCATTCAGAATTGTGGCATGCACCGGTAGGCGCTTATCTTGTGCGTATGGAAGCTGGGATTCATGATGAGGATATTTTGCAGGCTATTCGGTTTCATACAACCGGAAATAAGAATATGAATATCTTAGATAAGATTGTCTTCTTGGCAGATTATATAGAACCGGGAAGAAAGTTTCCTGGTGTAGAGGATGTTCGTAAAGTCGCTCTTGAAAATCTAGATGAGGCTGTTGTTATGGCGCTAAGAAATACGATCAAGTTTTTGTTGGATAAAAAGCAACCGATTTATCCGGATACATTAGAAACATATAATACACTTATAAGCTATCAAAAAACATCTTAAGGAGGAATTAGACTTAAATGAGTGAAAAAGACATTGTGTTAATTTCGGCAAAGGCCGCTGATGACAAAAGAGCAGAAGATATTACTGTGTTGGATATGCGTGGGGTTTCTCTTGTAGCAGATTATTTTATTATCTGTCACGGAAATTCTGAGAAACAGGTTCAGGCGATTGCACGAGAGATTAAAGATAAAGCACAGGAAAATGATATTAACATAAAACGGTTGGAAGGCTTTGATGAGGCACGTTGGGTGCTTTGTGACCTAGGTGATGTTATTGTACATATTTTCCATCGTGATGAAAGAATTTATTATAATTTGGAACGTCTATGGGGAGATGCACCCAGAGTTAATATTCAAGAAAGACTGGTTTAAGCTATGTCCTACCAGCACTTTGCTCTTCTCTACGATGAACTAATGATGGATGCACCTTATGAGAATTGGCTGCAATTCATTATGAAAAATATTAAAAAGTATGGGAACGGAGGCAAGCGTCTATTAGACCTAGGCTGTGGAACTGGAACATTATCGATACCTTTATCAGTCCAAGGGTATAATATCACAGGGGTTGATTTATCTGAAGAAATGTTGGCGATCGCTCAGGCTAAATCAATCGAAGCGGGCGTTCAAATAGCCTATTATCAGCAAGACATGAGGGAGCTGGAAGGGTTTGAACCTTTTGATATTATTGGCGTGTTTTGCGATTCCCTAAATTATTTAAGAACAGAACAAGATGTGGAATTAACTTTTAAAAACATATACGATCATTTACTTCCTGGTGGGTTATTTCTATTTGATGTTCATTCCATATATAAAATGGAAAATATTTTTATAGGTCAAACCTATTGCAGCAGTGATGAAGAAATATCGTACATTTGGAATTGTTTTGCTGGGGATCAACCTCATTCGGTCGAGCACGAATTAACTTTTTTCGTAAAGGAAAATGATTTGTATTATAGATATGATGAAGTACATTACCAGCGAACTTTCATTGTTGATACTTATCAACAATGGCTAGAAAAAGCAGGGTTTGAATTATTGGAGATTTCAGCGGATTTTACAGAAGAGAAACCAGAGGAAAATTCGGAAAGAATCTTCTTCACTGCAAGGAAAAACTAGAAAAAACCGAGGGTCCCCTCGGTTTTTTCTAGTTTATTTCTTTATCAAGCAGGATTTTGTAGATTTATAGCGAATTAATCTTTTATACAAAACTGTTCATTAACCTTTTCTTTTTCATGGTTAAATTTAGCATGTGTTTGTTGGAATAAATGATTAAAGATGTCTCCTATTTCATCTTCGAGGACTTTAATACCTTCGCCAGTAATCCCGCCTTTTACACATACTTTTTCTTGCAATGTTTCAAGTGTATATACTTCCTGCTCAAGTAACTGGCCTAATCCGATGATCATTTTACTGGCTAATAATGTGGCTTGCTCCCTTGTAATTTCAGTCTCCATCACAGCTGCATCGATAAATTTACGAAGTAAATAGGTGAAGAAGGCTGGGCCACAGCTCGTGATGTCCGAAGCAACTCTTGTTATATTTTCTTCAATTGTGACTGGTGTTGAAATTTTCGTCATGATTTCCTCAATGAATACTTGATGGTGTGCAGGACAATGTTCTCCAAAAGAAAGTAAAGAAGTTCCACACAATACTCGATTATTAATACTCGGGATTGCCCTAGCAACTGCACATGGAACAATCGACTCTAATTGCTCAACACTTATTGGACTTGTTATCGACACAACACACTGCTCTTTCTTAAGTAACGGTGCTAATCCTTTTAACAATGAATTAATGTCCAGTGGTTTTATACACAAAAAGATATATTCTGAATTTTTAACGATATCCTCGGGTGAATCAACTACATGAATATTTGGAAATTCCATTTTAATTTGTTCTGCTTTTATTTTTGTTCGATTCATTATAAATAAATTTTCTTCGTTTACGGCGGAGGATTTGATGAATGCTTCAATAAGGATTTTACCCATATTTCCAGTCCCGATAACTCCTATGTTCACAGTTTTCCCCCCTCTTTGCAAACAATACTCTATTAATGCTTATGAAACCGGAAACTTAAATATGATTATAAATCTGACGATGGGAGCGTTAAGATGGATCAAATTACAATTGATAAAAGAAGAATGACTATTATTGTTGTTGTATTATTTGTGTTTATTCTATTGATCTCAATCAAGCTTTATGACCGTAATGACCAAACTGAGGATATCCCCGAAACAATGGCTGGTTTGGAAGAAGAGATAGAGGTAGCTCCTGTTCGAGAAGAATCAAAGCCTTCAATTCTCTATGTTGACCTTAAAGGAGCGGTAGTAAAACCGGGCGTGTATAAGCTGGACGATGGAACAAGAGTACTCGATGTAATTCAATTGGCAGGTGGATTTCAGACTAATGCCGATCAAACAAAAATTAACTTAGCAGCCCGCTTAACTGACGAAATGGTAATCTATATCCCAACGATCGGTGAGGTTTTAGTGGATGATAATGGTTTACCGACAAATGAAGTTGATGACGGTAAGATTAATATTAATACAGCAACTTCAGGGGAATTGGAAAGCTTACCTGGCATCGGTGCAGCTAAAGCAGCAAGCATTATTACCTACCGGGAACAGAATGGCCCCTTTAAGGAGATCGATGCTCTTATTAATGTTTCTGGAATTGGTTCTAAATCGTTTGAGCAATTAAAAGATAAGATAAAGGTTCATTAGAATAATAAATACATTGACGAGCAACTTTTTTCGTGGCTACAATTAATATTGTTCAACAAGGATATATGTCATATTTTCGAAGGGAGATTTACTTGTGAATCGTATTTCTTGGGATCAATATTTTATGGCGCAAAGCCATTTACTTGCATTACGAAGTACATGTACACGGTTGCGCGTTGGAGCAACTATTGTTAGGGATAAGCGAATCATTGCCGGTGGGTACAATGGTTCCGTAACAGGACAGACCCATTGTATTGACGATGGCTGCTATGTTATAGACAACCATTGTATTCGGACTATTCATGCTGAGGTTAACGCGATCTTACAATGTGCCAAGTTTGGTGTACAAACAGATGGTGCCGAAATTTATGTAACACATTTTCCATGTGTCCACTGTACGAAAGCGATTATACAAAGCGGAATTAAAGCCTTGTATTATGCGGAAGATTATAAAAACCATCCATACGCGCTTGAAATACTAGAAAAGGCCAATGTTAAAGTTCAAAAGGTCGAACTGGAGGATATAACTACCTATTTCCAGGATATTAGAAGCAGCAAATAAAGTGAAAGAGGTGGCCTTACTTGAGAGGAAAATGGATATTCGTAGCTTTTGCTGCAGCTCTTGGGATAATGGCTGCCTATTTCAACTTTCATCTATTTACAATCATAAGCAATATGGTTTATATAATTTGGATTCTATATAAACATAACTGGCAGTTAAAATTGTTTTTGATTTGTGCTCTTACTTCCTGTCTATTTGCAATCTGGTTTCAATGGGTAGATGACGAAAATGTTTCCACTTTAAAAGGAACTGAAAATAGGGTTTCAGGTACGATCAAATCCATTCCGAAAGTGGACGGAGACAAGTTAACGCTAATCCTTCAACTCCCCTCAAAAGAAAAGCTTCAATTATCTTATCGAATTAAAACAGTCCAAGAGAAAAATCGACTTCAGCACTTAAAAGTAGGCATGGATTGCAAGTTTATAGGTTCATTGTCAACGCCGGAAGGGGCTAGAAATTTTATGGCCTTTGATTATCGTAAATATTTATACTATAAAGGGATCCATTGGATATTTACACCCGATTCAATAGAGTCGAAGCAATGCCAGCCATCCCCCTCATTGAAATTTTCTCTACAAAAATGGCGATCGACACAGCTTTTATACATAAAGAATCATTTTCCTGAAAATACAGTTGGATTTGTCCAAGCATTATTATTTGGCGAACGGAATGAAATAGACCAAGCTGTGGAGGATAACTTTCAACAATTTGGGCTTATCCATTTGTTGGCTATTTCTGGTTCCCATGTCGTACTGATTGTAGCAGTGGCCTTTTATACATTAGTTCGAATAGGGGTTACAAGGGAGAGGGCATTTTTCCTTCTTCTTATTGCATTGCCTTTTTATATGGTTATCGCAGGTGCCACTCCATCGGTTGTAAGGGCCTGTTTAGCAGCAATTGTTGTAATGGTTGCTATCTAATTTAGAACAAAATTTTTACCGTTGGACGCACTAAGTATTGTATTTCTTATCATGGTTAGTAATGACCCCTATTATATAATTGATATTGGCTTTCAACTTTCGTTTTTAGTAAGTTTGTTTTTAATTTTATCCTCAAGTACGATCATTGCCGCTCATAATAGCTACTGGAAACAGCTTGTTGTTGTAACGATGATAGCGCAGATTTGTGCACTGCCTCTAATCCTAAATAATAACTACGAAATTTCTTTATTAAGCGTGCCGTTAAATTTTATTTATGTCCCATTAATGTCCGTTCTCATTCTTCCACTTTCGATTATTTCTTTTATTCTAAGTCACTTATACGAACCTCTTGCTTCTATTCCAATTTTGGTTCTATCGTCTATTCTGGAGCATTCGGATTCATTGCTTGAACAAACCAGGAAGTTTTCAACTTTTACTTTAGTCTTTGGTAAACCGCCCGGTTGGCTTTTCATTATTTATTATGTTTCGATCATTTACTTTTTTATTGGTTGGGAAAAAAGTAAAAAAAACAGCAGTCTCCAAAAAGGTGTAGCACTTCTACTTTTAGTTTCAAGTTATCATTGGTTTTCGCCATTTTTATTGAATGAAGGAAAAATAACGATGATTGATGTTGGACAAGGGGATAGTATTTTAATCGAGCTGCCTTATCGAAAAGCAGTCTACTTAATTGATACCGGGGGTGCGGTTCCTTTTTCAGAAGAAGAATGGCAAAAAAGAAAAAAACCTTTTAAGGTTGGCGAAGATATAATAACCCCATTATTAAAAGCAAAAGGAATTCGAACGATCGATAAGATCATATTGACACATGGGGACCTTGACCATATTGGCGGAACTGAAGCTATTATTCAAAATTTTAACGTAAAAGAAGTAATTGTCGGAAGTGGACATGTGGAAACTAGCAAAAGTGAAGAGGAAAAGGCGTTGTATACCCTAATTAAAATGAAAAAAATTACATTAAAGGCAGCCCAAAAAGGTGATTCCTGGAGAATAGGACGTTTTGCATTTTATGTAGTTGGTCCAAGTGGAAAAGAAGACAATAAAAATGATGGATCCATCGTACTTTATACTGCTTTAGGGGGGAAGCGTTGGTTATTTACCGGTGATTTAGAAGAAAAAGGGGAACGGAATTTATTAAAACAGTATCCGAAAATAAAAGCTGATGTGTTGAAGATCGGGCATCATGGCAGTTTAACATCTACCTCTAAGTCCTTCATTGAACAAATTAATCCTAAAGTTGCCCTCATTTCTGTTGGGAAAAAAAACCGCTTTGGACATCCACATCGAGATGTTATTGAATTATTAGAAAAACAAAATATAACCATTTTAAGGACAGATAAAAACGGAGCAATTTGTTATAAATTTAGTGGGAAAAATGGAACCTTTACATGGCAGCATCCATAGTATAAATCAACAGAAAAAAAGTAGTCGGTCAAAGAAAAAAGACTGCTGAATTATCGCAGTCTTCTTCCTTCAAATGAATGTATGTACTTGTTACCTTATTTAGCCTACAAGCTTAATAACAGTACCGATAGTAAATATTAGTACGAAGAATACAAAAGAAAACGCAAATCCCATACCAGAATCAATAGCATCATTTCGTTTACTTTGGACATCTTTTTCAAATACGTTCACTAGAATCCCTCCCATTTGACAATTTTAGTATAAGCTAATATACGAAAAAAATCTACTCCATTAAGGAAAAGAAATAACTTCATTCAGTTTCTGAATAAAGTTAAAGCCTCCGGCGGATGCCACGGATTTTTAGAGGTAGTTTTTCGAGCTTGCTCGAAAAAATCCGGGCGCAAATACGCCAAGGCGTATTTGATTTTGTTTTCCTCAGTTGACAAGAGTTGACACCTATAAGTAATTTCATTTTGGTGCATTAT
>JAENZK010000480.1 GCA_016841285.1 Guptibacillus hwajinpoensis
TCTGTTAGACTAGCCATTTACTTTCCTCCCCTCTTCTTCTTCTGCTACTTCATCATGCGTAATAATTGATGTATCATTGATATAACGTTCATTACCTGATAAGGCTCCTAATACAGCTCCACGAATAACAATGCCTCTCAGACGATTTTCTTCATCTACTGCGGCAACAGGTATGACAGCCTCTGAAACTAGTTCAAAAAGATCCACTAATAACGTATCTTTTGTAACTGTTTTAATATTATTATCTAAAATAGCTGAAAGAGGTTTGCCTTCGTTTACAGCCTTTCTTGCCTCTTCTGCTGTTACGGCACCAAGCAATTTTTGTTTTTTATCAACAACATAAATACTTGAAATTCCTAGGTCTTTCATCATTTGCAACGCAACTAGCGGACCTTTATCAACTTGAACAGATTCCGCACGTTTCATAACATGGCCTGCTGTTAATACTTTACTTAAATCAACATCTTCTACGAATCTCTCAACATACTCATTGGAAGGGTTCATTAAAATCTCTTCCGGTGTTCCAATTTGGACAATCGCGCCGTCCTTCATTAAGGCAATACGATCACCGATTCTAAGCGCTTCGTCCAAATCATGTGTAATAAATATAATTGTTTTCTCCATCCGACTTTGCAGCTCTAACAATTCATCCTGCATATCTTTTCTTATTAATGGGTCTAATGCGCTAAACGCTTCATCCATCAGAAGAATATCTGGGTCATTTGCTAACGCTCTAGCTAGTCCAACCCGCTGCTGCATCCCACCACTTAATTGGCTGGGATATTGGTTCTCGTAACCTGTTAAATCAACTAATTTCAAGGCCTCCAACGCCTTTTGTTTTCGTTCTTCTTTAACCACACCTTGAACTTCTAAACCATATTCAGTATTTTCTAAAACTGTTCGATGCGGTAAAAGGGCGAACTTTTGAAAAACCATACTGATTTTTTTACGACGGATATCCCGTAATTCAGCCTTATTCATTTTGACAACGTCTTTGCCATCAAGCTCAATTTCACCGATAGTTGGCTCAATTAAGCGATTGAGCATTCTCACAAGTGTTGACTTTCCACTACCAGAAAGACCCATAATAACGAAAATTTCCCCAGCATACACATCAAAGCTAGCTTGGTTTACACCAACTGTACAGCCTGATTGCTTTAGTATTTCGGCCTTTGAATAACCTTCTTTTATTAATTGAAGTGCTTTTTTAGGACTTTTTCCGAATATCTTTGTTACATTTTGAACTTGAAGCTTTACTGTTTGCTCCTGTTCCATTCTTCCACCTCACTTACTCTGAATCGATTAACTTTTACCGACTCTGACCTTTTAATTGTAGACTTTCCCATCAATTCCATCAAAGTCCATATCCCGTTAAATCCGTACGTTAAGTTTGTTCAGAAAAAACTGTACGTACAAAACGCACAAAATTCTCAAAATTGCTCCAAAATGCTCCAAAATGCTACCTAGCTTCCCCCTTTACTTTCAAATTTTTAATGGTAGTCTATAGTCATGATATGTAGTTAATCGGAAGATTGGTGGGAATAGTAGTAATGGAAGTTGATCCAAAAGAGCAATTAGATCTTGCAAGAGAACGTGTCATTGATACAATTGCCAATAATATGAATTTATACGGAATAACAGATTCAGTCGGGAGATTATTTGGACTTTTATTTTTCAGTAATAGTCCAATGACATTAGATGAAATGAAGGATGAGCTCGGAATGAGTAAAACAAGCATGAGCACATCTGTAAGAAATTTAATGGATTTAAAAATGGTGGATAAAGTCTGGA
>JAENZK010000088.1 GCA_016841285.1 Guptibacillus hwajinpoensis
ATCGTAGGGAGGAGACCTGAAGTTTGCTAGGCGATAGGCGCTGGAGCTAGACAATCAAAAGGAGCTGAATTTCAGCTCCTTTTTCTATTCAAATTATTTTTCATATCGTAAAACAGGTTTTCTCGCTGCTAATGTTTCGTCAAGGCGTTTCACGACCGTACTATGAGGCGCTTCCTGAACAACCTCCGGTGTCTCTTCAACTTCCTTAGCGATTTGAATCATGACATCAATAAATTCATCAAGCGTTTCCTTAGATTCCGTTTCTGTTGGTTCAATCATCATACATTCCTCAACAATAAGCGGGAAGTAGATTGTTGTTGGATGATAACTAAAATCTAATAATCGCTTCGCTACATCTAATGTTCTCACGCCTCGCCTTTTCTGACGGCGGCCTGATAATACGAACTCATGCATACAATGAGTATCATGTGGTAAATCAAAATATGGAGCGAGTCTTCTCATCATATAATTCGCATTTAGAACAGCATATTCTGAAACAAGTCTTAACCCTTCTGGACCCATCGTACGAATATAAGCGTAGGCACGGACATAAATACCGAAATTTCCATGGAACGGTTTTACACGACCAATTGTTTGCGGCTTATTATAATCTAAATAGAAACCTTCTTCATTTTTTGCAGCTAAAGGAACTGGTAAATAAGGAATTAAATCCGCTTTAACCCCAACAGGACCTGAACCTGGACCACCACCGCCATGTGGACCCGTAAATGTTTTATGAAGATTTAAGTGAACCACATCAAATCCCATATCCCCTGGGCGTGCTTTCCCTAAAATAGCATTTAGATTAGCACCATCATAGTATACCTTACCGCCCGCTTCGTGAACGATTTTGGCGATCTCAACAATGTTCTTTTCGAATAAGCCCAAAGTATTTGGATTGGTGAGCATTAAGGCAGCTGTATCAGCTCCTACAACTTGCTTTAAGTCCTCCAAATCAACAAGTCCTTCTTCATCTGATTTAACTGTAATTGCTTCAAAGCCAGCTACTGCTGCGGAAGCAGGATTTGTTCCATGGGCAGAGTCAGGAACAATTACTTTTGTTCGTCCAAAATCACCGTTAGCTTCATGATAAGCTCTAATGAGCATCAGTCCTGTCCATTCACCGTGGGCACCTGCTGCCGGTTGTAATGTTACTTGGTCCATTCCAGTAATCTCAGCAAGGTCATTTTGTAACTCATACATCAATTCTAATGCGCCTTGAACTGAGCTTTCAGTTTGATATGGATGGATATGGCTAAATCCAGGCAAACGAACAATGGCCTCATTTACTTTAGGATTATATTTCATCGTACAAGAGCCAAGTGGATAAAATCCAGAGTCAACTCCATGATTTCTCCTTGATAAGGCTGTATAATGACGCATAATATCTAATTCAGATACTTCTGGTAATTCAGGCTCGTTCTTTCGAATATAGTCCCCGCCAAACAGATCTTCCACATTGATTTCAGGAACATCTAATTCAGGAAGACTATAGCCAACTCTTCCGTCTTTCGTCATTTCAAAAATTAAAGGCTGATCTTGCTTAAGCATGGTATCCCTCCATTTCACTAGCGAACAAATCAATTTCCTCTTTTGTTCTTAATTCAGTTACAGCAACAAGCATATGGCCGCTTAGTTCAGGATAATCATTGCCTAGATCATATCCACCAATAATCCCCTTTTGAAGTAATTTCTCATTTATTTCCTTTACTGATTTGCCACATTCAATAACAAATTCATTGAAGAATGATCCGGTATAAGGAGATTTTAAGCCCAACTCATCCAGCTTCTTCTTAGCATATTGAGCTTTAGCAACATTTTGTAATGCCATTTCCTTCAAACCTTTTTTACCTAAGGCCGTCATCGCTACAGCTGCAGCTAATGCATTTAAGGCCTGATTGGAACAAATATTTGAAGTCGCTTTTTCGCGGCGAATATGTTGCTCGCGCGCTTGAAGTGTTAATACAAATCCACGTTTTCCGTCCTCATCTACGGTCTGCCCTATTAAACGGCCTGGTACTTTTCTCATTAGCTTTTTCGTTACAGCAAAATAGCCGCAATGTGGACCTCCAAATTGAGCCGGAATACCAAATGGTTGCACATCGCCTATAACGATATCTGCCCCAAACTCCCCAGGTGGCGTTAATAATCCAAGAGCTAATGGATTACTTGAGACAACAAACATCGCCTTATTACCATGGACAATTTCCTCGATTTCTTTTAGAGACTCAACCTGACCCAAGAAATTTGGATATTGAACAACAAAACAAGCTACATCCTCAGACATTTTACTTTTCAAATCATTCAGATCTGTTTTTCCATTTTCACTTGCAATTTCAATAACCTCTAAATGCTGACCACGAGCATAAGTATTTAAAACAGTGCGATATTCAGGATGAACCGCTTGTGAAATTAATACTTTTTTACGATTGGTTTGACCTGCACTTAAGGCAGCAGCTTCAGCAAGTGCAGTACCGCCATCATACATAGATGAGTTAGCAACTTCCATACCGGTTAATTCACAAATCATCGTTTGGAATTCAAAAATGGCTTGTAGCTCACCTTGAGAAATTTCCGGCTGGTATGGTGTATAGGCTGTATAAAACTCAGACCTGGAAATAACATGGTCCACAATAGTCGGGATATAGTGGTCATAAACACCTGCTCCTAAAAATGAAACATTCGCTTTCAGGTCCTTATTTAACCCAGCTAATCTTGAAAATTCTTTTATTAATTCGTGCTCTGCTAAAGGCTCTTTTATCTTTAATGAGCCTTTAAAGCGAACCTCTTCTGGAATATTAGAAAATAATTCATCAATGGAATTTACTCCGATTGTTTCTAACATTCCTTTTTTATCTTGCTCCGTCATTGGCAAATAACGATAGTTCATTCTGCTCCCCCTTATTTTTGGCGTTTATAGAATGGAGTGGCTACAACCTTTGCTTTTGCAAACTTACCAGGTCGTACCTCAATATTTACTTCAGTTCCATTGCTTGTGAATTCACTTTTTACTATGGCTAGACCAATTGATTTATTTAATGTTGGTGATTGAGTTCCAGAGGTAATATGGCCAATTTCCTCACTTCCGCTGTAAACCTTATAGCCGTGGCGTGGAATCCCGCGCTCAATCATTTCAATTCCAACAATTTTACGGGACAGCCCGCCTTCCTCTTTCTGTTTTTTCAATGCTTCTTTACCGATAAAATCAGCTTCTTTATTTAATTTAACCGCGAAACCAATTCCAGCCTCTAACGGTGATATATCAGCATCTAATTCCTGACCATACAATGCTAGCCTTGCTTCAAATCGCAAGGTATCACGGGCTCCTAAACCAATTGGTTGAACTCCGAGCTCTGCGCCTGCCTCCAAGATCATTTTCCATAGTTTTTGTGCTTCGGATTCCTTGCAATAAATTTCAAATCCATCTTCACCAGTATAGCCTGTACGGGAAACAAGAGACTTAATCCCGTTAAGGTCAATATCCTCTTTAAATTTAAAACCTTTTATTTCACTTAAATTCGTCGTTGTTAATTTTTGAAGTGTCTCCTGCGCTAATGGACCTTGAAGTGCTAATTGAGAAACCTCTGGGGAGATATTGGCAACTTCAACATCACCAGTAACATGCTTCACTAACCATTCATAATCCTTATCTGTGTTTGCAGCATTGACAACTAACAAATAATCATTGTCTTTTCTTTTATATACTAGAAGATCGTCAACAGTACCGCCGTTTTCATAGCACATGGCAGTGTACAATATATCGCCATCTTGTAACAGTGCAATATCATTTGTCATTACTTTTTGTAGAAAAGCCAAACTACCTGTGCCCTTCACTTCAATTTCACCCATATGGGAAACGTCAAATAATCCTGCTTTTGTACGTACAGCCTCATGCTCTTCTTTTATGGAAGAAAACTGAACAGGCAAATCCCATCCTCCAAAGTCAATTGTTTTTGCACCATGGTCCCCATATACAGGGAATAACGGTGTTCGCTTAAGGTCAGCCATAAGACCCCTCCTTGCTGTTTTTATTTTTACTATGAATAAAAAAGGACAGAGAAATGCACAAATAAGCGTACATTTCTCTGTCCTGTTACCAGAAAGTTTTCAACCAACACCCTAAATGGTCTAAAATGGTCTACTTCCTCGTGGGTGGCTTCTACAAGCTCTCTCCAGAGTTGCGTCCAACAAGAGTCTTTTTGCCTGAGAGATTCACAACTTCAGTTGCTTGCTCCTTCGGCGCCACATGTACACGTCATAAATATTGAAAGTTGTGGTCTCTCCCCTTGATATCATTCGCAAATATATAATTTTTATTTAGAAATTGGGTATACTACAAAATAATTCTACTATTATCCTACAATAAATAGGTATATTCAGCAAATACTTTTTGAATTATCAAACAAGGCTTAGAGAAAGGATCGATTCTATGCATCTCGACATTGAATTTGATCAAACATGGCAGGATGAATTTATAAGAAAAATAGAGCATGATGGCCCTTGGGCAAACTGGGATTTGTTTAAGCTAGCTTATGAAATCGAAGAACATATGATTATCCCTGAATTTGAAGGGCTAATAGCTCCTAACTTTTTACCAAATCTCACGCCGCTTCCGCACCAAATTGAAGCAGCACAAACCGTATTAGAACAAATGAATGGAAAAGCCATTCTCGCTGATGAGGTGGGACTTGGGAAAACGATTGAAGCTGGTCTTATTTTAAAAGAATATATGATTAGAGGGTTGGTTAAAAAGGTCCTTATCCTTGTTCCTGCTTCACTCGTAACTCAGTGGGAAAGTGAATTAAACCAAAAGTTTTATATTCCCGCTGTTGCCCAGAAGAAAAGCTATGTCTGGGAACAATGTGATGTTGTCATTTCATCCATTGACACAGCAAAGCGAAACCCCCATCGAGAAATCATCTACAGCCAAGATTATGATATGGTTATTATCGATGAGGCACATAAATTAAAAAACAATAAAACTAAAAACTATGAATTCGTTCAAAACCTCAAGAAAAAGTTTTGTCTCCTCTTAACGGCAACGCCCGTTCAAAATAAAGTGGAGGAAATTTTTAATCTTGTATCACTGCTTAAACCAGGACATTTAGGAAGTCAATCCAATTTTACGCAATCCTTTTCAGCAAAAGAACGTTCCGTCGAAAATAATGACTATTTAAAAGAACTTATCAATAAAGTCATGATTAGAAATAGACGCAATGATACTGGAATGGAGTGGACAAAACGCCATGTTAAAACTGTTCCCATCGTGTTATCAAAGGAAGAGAAAGAGTTTTATGATGCCGTATGTGCATTAAAATCTGATCACACACTTAACAAGAGTCAATTTTCATTAATTACACTGCAAAAAGAAGTATGCTCTAGCCGGGAAGCCGCCTTTTTAACCCTAAAAAATATGCTTCAAAAAGAGCAAACTAGCATGCAAATGCTCTCAATCATTCGTGATTTAATGAAAAAAGCAAGTCTTGTAACGACGAATTCAAAGGCCGAAAAAGTTTTATCATTAATTAAGGGAAACTCTGAAAAATTTATTATCTTTACAGAATATAGAGCCACGCAGGTTTATTTACAATGGTTTTTGCAACAGCACGGGATATCATCCGTTCCATATCGAGGTGGATTTAAAAGAAGTAAAAAAGATTGGATGAGAGAATTGTTTAAGAATAATGTCCAAGTATTAATCGCTACTGAAGCAGGTGGAGAAGGAATTAACCTTCAATTTTGCAACCGAATCATTAATTATGACCTACCATGGAATCCAATGAGAATAGAACAACGGATTGGTAGGATTCATCGCTTAGGGCAGGAACGAGATGTACTTATTTATAATTTTGCAACAAAAGGGACTGTTGAAGAACATATTTTACACCTACTTTATGAAAAAATTAATCTCTTTGAAAAAGTGATTGGCGAGCTTGATGAAATTCTTACAAGACTCGAAATTGCGAATATTGAAAGCCATATCGAGGATATTCTTTTCCATTCAGATAGTGATGGAGAAGTAAGAATCAAAATGGATAATCTGGCTTCTATTATTAATTATAATTCCGTAAATGAAAGTGGGGAATATGTCGATGCAGCAGCAAGATATTCATAATTTTTTACATCGTTTCTTTATTTCCAATGGGTGTAATATTATAGAAAGCTCTAGTGGTCACATCGTTATTCAACTCACGATCGAAATGGACAAACTTTTAATGAATCGCCCTTTCTATTGGCATTATGTAGAGAAGACCGGAGGAGCCCCTAACCCAATGAGATTAACATTTATTACTGACTATAGTAAAGCACCGGAAGGAATCCGTGGAGAGACAATCCATTTTGGGTCGCCAAGATTACACCAAATTTTTCAGGCAACAAAAAAAATGGCGGCTAATATCCGCATGTACGAACTTGTTAGCAGTAATCACAAGGTGGCCTTACAGCCTTGGTTGGTATTAAATACAAAAGTTTCCTACATGTGTGATCGAAAAAAGGATTTGTTTCTTTCTCTCGGCCTAAATCTAATAAATGGGATGGTAATCGATCAAATACAAAAAAAGTTGTTAAAAAAGCAATTAACACCAAAGATTCCTGATTATTGCTTTACACTTTCCCCGCTTATCAAACCTATAAGCGGTGTAAAAAGAATTGAAAATATCATTACGCAATTGATTGATAGTGATGATCACACATGGGCTAGAGATGCAGAAATTCGTTGGGAAAAAGACTTGGAATTATTGGATCATTTTTATGAAGATGTTGAAGAAAAGCCAGAAAGCTATCTTATTGAAAAAACAGCCTTAGAGGAACAATATAAGCCTAGAATAAAAGTTGATATCGTTAATGGAGGACTGTTTTATCTAACCCAACAAGTCATTTAAGACCTTACTACCGTTCTCATCGTAAAAAGGTTGACCTCTTAAAGGCCAACCTTTTGTTTTGAATAAGCGATTTATTTTATCCACCGATATAGGACATTTCTATTTTATTCTTGCGTTTCTTACCTTTTCTTGTATTTTCCAACCTTTCATCTGAGTAACGATCTTTTCGGTTTTCCCAAACATCTATCAAAGATTGAAGAAGAATTTCCTCACTTGTTTCTTGTCTAATCAGCGTTCTTAAATCAAACCCTTTTTCAGCGAATAAACATGTGTATATTTTTCCGTCTGCCGATAGTCTGACCCGTGTACAGGATGAACAAAATGAATCAGTTACTGAAGATATCACACCAAATTCAGCAGTAGTACCTACATATCGATAACGACTGGCTACTTCACCAAAATAATTAGGGTCTAACGGTTCAACTGGGATTTCCTTTGAAATCATCTCGACAATTTCTTTTTTAGAAACAACTTGGGATAGATCCCAACCATTCGAATTACCAACATCCATAAATTCTATAAATCTTAAATTTATATTTTTTTCTTTAAAATATTTGGCCATCGGTAAAATTTGATCGTCATTCATACCTTTTTTAACAACCATATTGACCTTTACAAGTAATCCAGCTTCTTCCGCTGCATCTATTCCCTTTAAAACTGCGTTCACTTTAACATTTCTACCATTTATTTGACCAAAAAGCTTATCATCAAGTGCGTCTATGCTCACATTTACTCGACTTAAGCCTGCTTCTTTTAAAGCTTTTGCATACTTTGGCAAATAAACCCCGTTAGTTGTCAGGGCTATATCTTGAATACCATCAATTTTATTTAAGCGATCTACTAAAAGATGCAAATCTTTTCTAACTAGCGGTTCTCCACCGGTTAACCTTATTTTCTCCACACCAAGTGAGGCAAAATGCTTTGTTATCCGAACAATTTCATCAAATGTAAGTAGTTCACTTAGTGGAAGAAAAGGATAATCATCCCCAAATAATTCTTTAGGCATGCAGTAGGCACATCTGAAATTGCATTGATCTATAACTGAAATTCTTAAATCTCTTAATGGGCGTTTAAGTGTATCCACTATTTTATTAGAATCTTTCGGCATATTATCACCCCTTACTCTCATTACCAAAACTCTATCATAATAGTAACAATGTGTAAAAAGAAAAAAAGCCCAAGTAAACAAATCCGGGCTATTTTCGTAATAATTTATTTTCTTTTCGTTTGTTATTAACAATTAACATCAGTGCTAAAGGAAGAATGCCAAACATCCTTGTAAGTACCGGATCTTGTTCAGATTTCTTTTTTCTTTTTTTATCTATTCTTTCTTCCTTAGAGGTATCAACAAATTTCACAAATTGTTCCGTTACAAATTTCACGTAATCACTTGAAGACATCCTAATCACCACCCCTATGATAATAATTAGTATCTCCAAATTCACCTAATCTAATACGCCAAAGCGTATTTGCGCCCAGATTTTTTCGAGCTTGCTCGAAAAACTTCCTCTGAAAATCTGAGGCATCCGCCGGAGGCTTTAACTTTATTCAGCAGGGGTGCACCTTTACTGAATTAAAATATTAATACACATTCATCACACAACTTATGGAAGTGGGGACTTCTTCTGAATAAAGTTAAATCAAGTTTGCAATTTCCAATACGATTTCTTCCGGTGTTTTGTTCGTTGTATCTACCTTGAAATCAGCATCATGATAAAAAGAAGAACGTTCGCTAAAGATAGTAAGAACATTTTTCTTCTTATCGCCATCTAATAGCGGCCTAGATTCGTCACCATCTAATCTTTTTAGGATTTCTTCTGGATCACAGTGCAAATAAATAACCCTGCCATTTTTTCTCATCCAGTCCCGATTTTCTTTTCTTAATATAATTCCGCCACCCGTAGTTATAATCATATCATCAGTCGGCATCATTGTCAGAAACTGATGCTCATATTCTCGAAACTTATTTTCCCCTTCTGTATCAAAAATTTCCCGAATTGTTTTATTTAACTTCTCTTCGATAACATGGTCCGTGTCCATAACCGGAAGCGACAATTTTTCTGACAGCAATTTACCGATTGTCGTCTTTCCAGAACCCATAAATCCTGTTAAAAATATCGATTTCATCTACCCATCCACCCATCTCACTATTTTCTGTGTCTCTATGTCAATAGTCGCATTAAAGTATTGCTTTCTTTGCTTATTTGTTACGCATGTTCCACGGATCAGTATAAAATTATTTTCCAATGGTTCTATAGAATACTGAATAGTACCTATTGGGTACTCCAGCCTTCCAACTATAATTTCTTCTAGCATTTGACTTTGAGCTATATCATTTACATCCTGAATTCCGATTTGCAGAAGGTTTTTTAGCTTTTCCAGTTCCTCTTCCTCGATGAATAAACGCTGCTCGATTTTGTAAATTTCAATTTCCGAAAGTAAAAACAGAGAAAAAAGAAAACAAAATATCATCGTCAACGGCAGAATAAAACCTCTTTGATTAAAAATATCATACATTTAGCCACCCCTAAAGTATATTACGAAAAATATTATTGGCGCCATAGATAATCTTTTTTTTGCGATCTTTTTTGCAACATCCACTGATATGACAACACCGTTCGGTACTATTTCATATTGAATGTTATCAACATTTTGCAGTAGTATTTCATTCCCTACTTCATTTACTTGTCGACGAACATTCATATTATATTTTTGATAACGAATACGATTGCCATTTTCCATATTCAAATAAAGAGAATCATCTGAAATAGAAATTCCCTTCGCTTGTACAATATCATTTTGTATTTGTTCAAAAAACAAATCAACTTTGAACGAAGTAGTAGAAACTTTAGTTTGCATAACTTTCATCACTAACGGAAAAAAGGAGATCAATAATAAAAATACAGCAAAAGCAAAAAGCATATTTAGCATTGTAAATCCAGCTTGCTTCATCGCATTATTATTTTTTTGCATAGCCACATACTTTCCCTTTCTTATTCCAAGGTACTTCCCAATGGACACATAATTTTTCAAAAGAAGATTCCCCATCAATTGTAAATAAAAAAGTCCTTCTTCCCGTTACAATTTCTTTTGTGACTGTATCACTTTGATCATATAAATAGGACTCCGTCTCATTATGCAATAAAACTAAGGCCTCTCTTTTATAATCAAGAATACTTCGTTCCTCATATGTTTTTATCAAGATTGGCAGCATAACCATAATGACCACTAGAAAAATGGCAAGTGCCCCGATCACCTCTAAAATTGAAAAACCTCTACAATTTCTCAACATATGTTTGTCCCTTTCCAAATAAAAACACAAATCGATAAGTATCACTATGATGATAAACACGCATAACCCCAGCTCTTTCAATATTCCCATCCCGCCGTAAAGTAACAGTTGTTGGTAACGTATCCAGTTCAACTTTTATATTATCGGAGTACGTTCGATCTATCAGGTTTTTTCCATAACCACTTGGGGAAATTACATATCTATGGTTTTCAGGATAAAACCTTATAAAGGCGTCTTTATAATTCCCCATTGCATACATTTGTGAATAGACGATATCTAGTTGAAGTTGTTTAAAAAAGTATTTTATTTCTAACTGCTGTAATAGTGGTTTAAAGGACACAGATGTAATCGTGATTACCATGAAAAATATCGTTAATACGATTAATATTTCAGCTAAAGTGTATCCACTTTGTTTATTGGTCGGCTTATTTTTCTTCATCGTTTACTACCACTTTCCCTTACGTTCCTGCCGGCTCTGCAGGTGCAGTAACGGAACCATCTGCAGCCAATTGGACATCGCCTCCACTGGGACATGTGAAGGTTTTAATATACTTTTCATCTACTAGAGTCTGTAAATCAGGAGGTGTTGTTCCTTTCTCAATTTCATAAGCTTGTACTTGGGCCCCTACTAACTGAACAAGGGCCTCACATCCTTTCTTTTTAACGGATGAATTATTTTTCGTAACATTAGGAATCGTGATAAGCAACAATGTTGAAATAATCATTAAAACAATCATCATTTCTACCAATGTAAAGCCTTTTTCATTTTTCAATTGAGTTTCCTCCTTAACTGATGTTTAGATCGTTTGAATCATTCCGTAAATCGGCAGCATGACTGCCAAGTACAATAAAACAATAAAAAGGCCAATAAATATCATGATCGCCGGCTGTAATATCCGAAGCCAAAAGGTAAATGTTTCTTCGAATTCTTCGAGGATCAAATGGCTATAGTCAATAAGTTCACTAGATAGGATTCCATTTGCCTGACCGTGTAGAATAACGGTTGCTAATTCTTTGTCATAGTAGGTTGTATTTTTTAGTATGACTGCCAATTGGTCACCTTCAAGTAGACAAGCCCTTAACCTTTTCGCCTCCTCGAGAAAAAAAACAAACGTTTTTTGCTGTTCAAACACCGTTAACGCTTCATTAATAGACATACCATTATCCAACAAGTTTCCTAAATGAAACGAAAAAAAGTAAGTGTTATATTTCTTAACAACATATTTTACAAATGGAACTCGACATAGAAAACTAAACCGGTCAATAACTGTTCTTTTTCGGTAAATAAAAAAATAGGTAAGTAGTAGTACAAAGAATATTATGAGAAGTATCAAACCGATGATAGGGAAGGAAGTTTTTATGTAGATGATGAATGAAATAATTTTTGATCGCGGCAGATTCATCGATTGATATAGTTGAACGAATTGTGGAATCAAAACCTTTTGCATAGCTGTGATGAGCACAACAAGAAGGACCAATAAAAATAATGGATAGCGAATTACCTTTATTATATTTTTCTTATAAGCTTCTTTCATTTCAAGAATCTTACCAGCATTTAGAAGTCCTTTTGCAAGATCTCCATACTTTTCAGAGAAATAAATAATACTTAACCCATCATTTGAAAATTGAAGTGTATGAAAAGCAGTAAAAAAAGGACTTCCTTGTTTTAATTTTAATATGATAAACTCTAAATCCTTCTTTTTTTCATTATTCACATAAAGCATGAGGAATTCAATAGCTGTTGAAAGGGAATATCCCCTATCCAGTAAATGACCTAATCGGCAAAATAATTTGGCTTGATCTTTTATTTTCCATCTTTTTTTAATTTTCATAACTTAACTCCATGATAATCGGAAGTAAGGTATCCTAATGCAATTCCTTTTTTAATTATGTCATTTAGCGTTTTATAGTGGTAATGGCCTGGCTCTCCTTTTGCTTCTTTTATGACCTCCTTTAAATTCTCACCATACAAAATTTCATAAACACATAGCCGATTAATCTTACGTTGCTTTAGACAGTAAATAGAACAAGTTCCACTACAATAAGGACACTTTAAATTAACGAGTCTTTGTGAGGTAACACAAATTAAAGTCTGCTCAATATCTTGAATGGAGACACCTAAATCAAGCAAACGATTAATGGAACTTTTCGTGTTTTTTGTATGGAGTGTAGTGAGTACAAGATGTCCTGTCAAACTTGCCCGAATAGCCGCTTTTGCTGTTTCTTCGTCACGAATTTCACCAACCATGATAATATCAGGGTCATGTCTTAATATCGCCTTTAAGCCGGTGGCATACGTAATTCCCGCCTTTTCATTTACTTGAACCTGAAGGCAGCCCGTATCTATCCTTTTTTCTATTGGGTCTTCTAGTGTGATTATATTGCAATCTAATTTTTGTTGGACAGCATGAATGAGAGAATATAATGTCGTAGTTTTGCCAGAGCCAGTTGGCCCTGTTAAGATTATTAATCCTGTTGTACGCAATGCTAATGAGAATAGTATTTTTGTTGCTTGTGGAAAGAGTGAGAGTTCTGTCAATTGAGAGTCAATATCCTGAGGTAATATTCTTATTACCAAACTTTCTTGTTGAAGAGTAGGGAGTGTAGATAATCGGAGACTGATCGTCCTTTCATCAACATTCATTTGTATCGATCCATTTTGTGGCCGCCTTTTTTCTCCTATATCCATACCTGCGAGAAATTTGAAATGTGATACTAATTTTTCAAATATCGGAATTGGTAGTTTCTCTTTTAAGACTAGTCTGTGTTGAATTCGAAATTGAATGATCGCATCGTGTTGGCGCGGCATTGCATGGATATCTGAAGCTTGTAAGAGCAGCGCTTCCTTAAGCAGGGCTTCTCCTCTTTCTTCTATAAATCCCAAACATAAACACCCTCTTTCTATTTTCATACTTAATTCTATTCGGCACAAAAAGACAAAATCCTGCTTATTTCTTTCATTTTTTTATCGTCCTTAAATTTACCAACCGTGTATAATGTTCGTTTATAATTTGTTTATATATTGTATAACATAATTGTGAATATTTTCAAACAAATACCTTTTACTTTCTAGAAACAATTCCAAAGTCCATCGAACTATACTATAATGACAGTAATATTAATAGTAAATATGCATAGGGGTGAAAAAGTTGGAACAGACATTAAAAATTACAAATGTACTCTCAGATCCAACACGTTTCTCAATTTATCAATATATAACTAAACATCATAATGAGGTGACTGTTCAGGAAATTGCTGATTCCTTTAATATTCATCCAAACGTGGCAAGACTCCATCTTTCCAAGCTTGAAGATGTTAATATGCTAGTTTCTGAAACAAAAAAAACAGGCAAAGGTGGAAGACCAAGCCGGCTATACCGGTTATCTGATGATGTGGTTCAACTTAATTTTCCATTCAGAGATTATCAACTGCTATCTGAAATAGCCATTGGTACTTTATTGTCTTTAGGTGATATTGGTAAACAAGCACTGCTTGATACAGGAGAGCGTTACGGTAAAGAAATTATTCAAAAGGAAATGAAAAGAACTGGAAGTGAATTAAGCTTTAATGATAAGCTCTATTTACTTAAGGATGCAGCTTCAATGCTTGGTTTTTATCCCGAATTTGATACAAATCCTGAACAAACAAAGGTTTACTTTAAAATTTTTAATTGTCCATTTAAAGAAGTTGCAGCTCAAGATATTGGAAACATTTGCAAAATGCACTTTGCTTTTCTTGAAGGAATGTTTAAAAGCTTATTTAATAATGCAAAACTTGTTCAGGAAGATAATATGTTCAAGGGTTGTGAATCCTGCAATTATGTAGCACTTATTCAAGAATAAGACGTCACGTTTATACAAAATTTGAGATTTCAGTCATTTACACCGCACAATTTGTCCATTATAATAAGTAGAGTAATTATTATCTCTGTTTAGCTATGGTGAAGTTTTTTGTAAAGGAGGAGTAGTACATAATGGGTAATATGTATAAAGTTATGGCATTTTGGACTGCAATTTTCAGCATCATGTTCTATCTTGGAGACATGTATACAACTTCCCTTTTATTTCTAGGGATTACTGTATTGTTCTTAGCAATAGGATTTTTACAATTATCTGAGCGTATGGGTGTCTACATATTTGCAGCATTTTTAACAGTTTTCTTTATTGGCTTCACATACTGGACAACTTTTATGATGCCACTTGGCGTAGCTGGTCATTAAAAAAAACGATGCTTTAAGCATCGTTTTTTTTATTTTCTAGAAATTATACCGTAACACATCATCAATTGTAATCGTAGGTAACTCCTTTTTCTGAATGACAACCGTGAAACTAGCACTAATCCCGTCATCTAATAAAAGATTCCGAATGGCGCGATTTTGCTTACTTACCTCCGAAAAAGGATTTG
>JAENZK010000089.1 GCA_016841285.1 Guptibacillus hwajinpoensis
GTGTATAAAAATGGCTGGTATTCTCTCAATTCCACCCACGACATACATGCCAAAGCCAGTATTTAAAAATTGGTTTTTAATCATCGCAAGCTGATCCGCAGGAAACGCGGCACCAATTGTTTGATCGAACATCCCTGTATTAATTAGATTAGCCATCACAATGGCATTAACTCCGCCAAGAACACCGATTAATATTGCTTCAATGCCGCCATGACCTAAACCGAATGATAGACCATCTTTATATTCTAGGTTTCTTTTCAGTAAAAATTTAAAACCGAAATAACGCCCAAGCTCTTCGAAGATCCCCGCAGCTAAAGCGCCATAGGCAACATAAGCAGCGGTGTTGTCAGTCCACTTCAGGGAAGGGCCAGCGGGATCGATAACCGCTAAATGGAGCAGCTTTTCTAATACTTGCGAAAAGAAAATAAAAATTAAAGCCCCAATCCAAAACGATTTCCATGTTAAAGATTTTTTACGTAAAAGAAAAACTAGGATTGCAATTGGAAAAACCAATGTAATTAAAAGCTGTGTAACCATACCAGCCATTTGAATTTGTGAAACCATAATGTATTCCTCCTTGATAAAATATTATTCTCAAAAGTGATAATAATAACTCAAAAAAAATTAGTCTTTCTTATTTTCAGGAATAATGATTGTTGCAAAATTTCTTGTCTTCCGTTCAGGGGAAGGCGTTTTTTGTGTAGCCTTTTCAAAAGCATTACGGATTTCCGTTAAAAATTCAATAAATTCTTCATCGCTTAAATGTAATTTTGTTTGGCGATAGGAAACTCCATCTTTCATAAAGTCAATATCATCCCCAGCTAGGTATTTTTCAAAAGTCCCTAGCTGATTCATTAAAAAGGAAAGGAAATAATTAAGATGTTCTTCCTTTGTTGTTTGCTTTAAATCATCAGCGGTTATAACGGCATTTTGCAAATTAATGGCATAAACTTTTTCAATCGTACCGCGAATTTGATGTTCTTCAACAATCATTATGACTTCAGCTTCCAATAGCTTATTAAGATGGCGATAAAGCGTTGCCTGAGGCACATCTTTCACAATATCCATCATTTGCTGCACGGTTAAATTCTGACCACCAAGTAGGGACTGGATAATCTTCATACGAACAGGGTGGAGAATTAATTTCGCTTTTGAGTTCTTCATATAATCACCTTATATTATCATTATTGATAATGATAATAATGTTTCTGCAATAGAATGTCAAGGCATATAAGTTTACTTTTTATATTTTTAATTTTAGATTAGGTGTTAGCATCCAACCTTTTTTAGTATAATTTGCTTAATGCTTAATTATTCTAGATATCTATGAATTTAAACTCGGAGGTACATATGAAAGATTTAAGACAGCGAAAGATAGAACTTTTTCAACAAAACAATAAAGACAAAGCACGGTTATTAATATCATGCCCAGACAAACCAGGGATAGTAGCGACGGTTTCAGAGTTTTTATATGAACACGGGGCAAATATCATTCAATCGGACCAGTATACAACGGACCCTGAAGGCGGCACCTTTTTCATGCGTGTTGAATTTACAATGCCTAATCTTTCCGAGTTTGAGCAAAAGCTAGAGTCAGACTTTTCAACCATCGGAGAATCATTCAAGATGGATTGGCACTTTGCCTATGCCTACCATATTAAAAAAATGGCAATCTTTGTTTCCAAGCAGGATCATTGCTTAATGGAGCTTTTATGGCAATGGCAAGCTGGGGACTTAGTTGCAGATATTGCGGTTGTCATTAGTAATCATCCTGATCTGGGACCTACAGTAGAACAATTTGGGATTCCTTTTTATCACATTCCCGTTACAAAAGAGACGAAGGATGAAGCCGAAGAAAAGCAATTAAAACTATTAGAGCAATTTGACATAGATGTATCAGTGTTAGCGCGTTATATGCAAATACTTTCACCGAAATTCATTGAGGCGCAGCCATTAAAAATAATTAACATTCATCATTCCTTCTTACCTGCATTCATTGGAGCTAGACCATATGAACGTGCTTACGATAGAGGAGTGAAAATTATAGGAGCAACCTCCCATTATGTAACTGATGATTTAGATGAAGGCCCAATCATTGAGCAGGGAGTACAACGTGTGGACCATAGTTACAATGCAGAGGATTTAAAACGAATCGGCCGCTCAGTTGAACGCAGTGTGTTAGCAAGAGCAGTAGCTTGGCATTTAGAAGACCGAGTCATAGCATATAAAAATAAGACGGTTGTGTTTTAATTAAATATTTTCCTAAAAAAGCAAGTATTATCAATAAAAGAATTCTATTGGTGGTACTTGTTTTAATTTATTAAATTTTTACTAATAATATCCCTCAAAAATAAATCCTACCATTGCACATTTCTGATAACAAAAAATTATCTACATATAATTATAAAATTCGACAAAAACTTTTTCCCTTTAAACCGCGAAAGAATGCGTTTTCATAGAAAATTTCGAAAACATTTCTATTTACAAAATTCAGAAAATGGCCTTTAATAGAATAATATAAAAATAATTTTTTAGGGGGATTATGATGAAAAATGTCAAAATCTTAATGTTAGCATTGACCATGATGATGGCAATGTTCCTTGCAGCATGTGGCGGGGGTAAAACAACAGAAGAAAAACCAGCTGGAGATAACACAGATAGTGCATCTGCTGGCGCTGTTGAAGCAAAAATTGGTGTTATCGCTTGGATGACTGGTTCAGGTGCAGGTTATGGAGAAGCAATTACAAATGGAATTAACTTAGCGCTTGATGAAATCAACGCTAAAGGTGATGTGAAAATTGATCTTGTAGTTGAAGATTCAGCTGGTAAGCAAGAACAGGCTTTATCGGCAGCACAAAAGTTAATTAACTCTGATAATGTAGTTGCATTAATTGGACCTACATTAAGTACGGAAATGAACGTAGTTGCTCCTGAAGCAGATTTAGCTGGTGTTCCTACAATGGGTACATCAACTACAGCACAAGGTATTCCGGAGATTGGTGACTATATTTTCCGTGACTCAATTCCTGAGTCTTTAGCTATTCCAGCAGCTATGCAAAAAGCTATTGACAAATATGGTGTTAAAAAAGTTGCTATTATGTATGGAAATGACGATGTATTCACAAAGTCAGGTTTTGATACAATGAAAGCTACTGCAGAAGAAATGGGTCTAGAAATTTTAACAATTGAAACATTCCAAAAAGGTCAATCTGACTATAATGCACAGTTAACAAAAATTAAAAGTTTAAATCCTGATTTAATTCTTGCATCTGCTTTATATAACGAAGGTGCTGTTATCATGGACCAAGCTCGTAAAATGGGTCTAAATGTTCCTTTCGTTGGCGGTAACGGATTTAACTCTCCAGAAGTTATCAAAATTGCTGGGGATGCTGCAAATGGGTTAATCGTAGCAACACCTTGGTTTGGTGCTAAAGAAGATGCAAAGGTTCAAGATTTTGTTAAGAAATACACTGATAAATATGGCAAAGAGCCTGACCAATTTGCTGCCCAAGCATATGATGGCCTATACTTATATGCAGAAGCTATCAAAAATGCAGGTGAAGCAGACCGCGACGCAGTTCGTGATGCGTTGGCAGAAATCAAAGACTTCGAAGGTATTTTAGGAACAATGTCATTTGACGAAGTTGGGGATATCGTAATGGAACCAACTGTACTAGTAATTGACGGTGGTCAATTCAAATTATTTGAATAATGTTTTGTGAAAGGAGAGGCACCAATTGTTTATAGAGCAATTAATCAACGGCATAACGCTTGGTAGTATTTATGCAATAGTAGCACTTGGATTTACGTTAGTATTCGGTGTACTAAATATTATCAATATGTCACACGGTGAAATATTTATGTTCGGTGCCTTTATGGGAGTGCTTGTTACTCAGACTTATCAATTGCCTTTATGGGTAGGATTCCTAGTAGCCATCGCTGTTACAGGTATTATGGGCTATTTCTTGGAACGTTTCGCATTAAGGCCACTACGAGGAAAGCAAGGTGTATCCCACCTTGCTCCTCTTATAAGTACCATAGGGGTATCTATTTTTCTTGAAAATCTTGCCCATCATTTATTTGGGGCGGGAAATCATCCATTTAGAACTTCTTTTTCAGAGATTAGTATAAAAGTGGGTTCAATAACAATTTATGTTGTGCAAATTGTTATTTTTGTTATTTCTGTTATTTTAATGATTGCCCTATCTTATTGGTTATCCAAGACAAAAGCTGGGAAAGCACTACGAGCTAGTGCAGAAAACCTAAAGGCAGCAAGCCTACTTGGAGTCAATACAAAGAGAATCATTACTTTAACCGTAATCCTTGCCTCTGCTATGGGAGGTATTGCGGGGATTTTAGTTGGTATGGCATTTAACTCTGTTACACCGCAAATGGGTCTTTCCATGGGCTTAAAGGGACTTGCTATCATTATTTTAGGTGGCATGGGCAGTGTTAGAGGTGCTATGGCTGGCGGTTTAATTTTAGGTTTATCTGAAACATTTGTTGTCGCATTTGGTGATTCAGGTTATCGTGACGCGATTGCCTTTATTATAATCATCATCATTCTATTAGTTCGCCCTCAAGGACTATTTGGAACTGCGGCACCGGAAAGGCCGTGATGAGATGTTAGAAAATCTGATTAATCCATATTATTTGCAAGTAGCTTCATTCGTATTAATCAATATCATTCTAGGTATCAGTATTTATATAACACTCGCTACTGGCCAAATTTCATTGGGGAATGCTGGTTTTATGGGGATTGGAGCTTATACTTCAGCACTTGTTACAATCAACTTTGACCTACCTATTATTATTGGAATAATACTAGGAACAATTGTAGCTGGATTTGTTGGACTTTTAGTTGGTTTACCTACCCTAAGGCTTCAAGGTGTGTTTTTAGCCATTTGTACACTAGGTTTCGGTGAAGTAGTTCGGGTTTTCTTTATTAACTGGGAATCTGTTACGAATGGGGCTGTTGGTGTTTCAGGAATCCCGCATATCGGCCGTGAAATTCTTTCAACAGTAAAAGGGTGGGGAATTAATCCTGCTGATTTCGGTCTTCGAAACAATCAATTTATAAGTGTAGCAGTTTTTATCCTGTTACTATTAATTGTGATCATTTTGTTATGGTTTTTCATCCGTCAAAATAATTCACGTGTTGGCCGTGCATTTGCTGCTATTCGTATGGATGAGCGGGCAACAGAAGCAATGGGTGTAAACATAACTTACTATAAAATTTTAGCGTTTGTACAAGGTGCGATGATTGCAGGTTTTGCAGGGGCATTATTTGCTCATGTTGTAGCCTATATTAGCCCAGCCGATTTCTCTTATCATAAGGCAGTGGAAATTTTAATATTTGCTGTGTTTGGTGGTAGTGAAGTTATTTGGGGGCCAGTATTTGGCGCAGCGTTGTTAACATCATTACCTGAGTTTTTAAGAGGTATAGCAGAATATCGTTTCATGATTTATGGAGCTATCCTTGTAGCGATGATGGCATTCCGTCCACAAGGTATTCTTGATCCAATGTGGTTTAGAAATAAAAAACTTTTCGGTAAACGTAAAACATCAGTGAAAAGGGGTGCTGGCGATGGTTCTTGAAATAAAACAAGTAAGTAAAAGCTTTGGCGGTCTCCAGGCATTAACTGACGTAACGTTTTCAATCGAAGAGGGTCAGGTTTTTGGGCTAATCGGTCCGAATGGTGCGGGGAAAACAACGATGTTTAATATTATTACATCCATGTTTCCGCCAACTGTTGGCGAGATTAAATTTTCGGGCGAGTCAATCACTGGTCTTAAACCACACCAAATAACTGAAAAAGGAATTTGTCGGACGTTCCAAAATATCCGCTTATTCCAACAAATGAGTGTACTTGAAAATGTAATGGTAGGTACACATTGCCGTACAAAGTCTGGTGTTTTAAAGAGTGTTTTCAGACCAAAGTCGCAAAAGGTGGAAGAAAAGGAAGTAATAGAAAAAGCGGAAAGACTTCTAGAATTAGTAGGGTTATTAGAATATAAAGATACGATCTCCGAAAATCTTTCATATGGACAGCAAAGACGACTGGAGATTGCCCGTGCTCTTGCTAGCTCACCGAAACTATTATTATTGGATGAACCAGCGGCAGGGATGAATGAAAAAGAAACACAAGATTTATTAGATTTAATTTTCTTAATCAAAAGTAAAGGCTTAACGATTTTATTAATTGAACATGATATGCCTTTAGTAATGAAGGCGTGTGACCGCATTGCCGTTCTTAACTTCGGACAAAAAATTGCCGAAGGAACTCCAAAGGAAATTCAAGATGATCCTGTCGTAATCGAAGCCTACCTTGGTAGTGAGGAGGACGAGGAACTTGCTTAAAGTTGAAGGGATTAGTACTTATTATGGAAAAATCCAAGCGCTGAAAAGCGTCTCATTAGAAGTAAAAGAAGGCACCATTGTAACAATTCTAGGTGCAAATGGTGCTGGTAAAACTACGACTATGAATACAATCAGTGGTCTGCTCCATCCAAAGGAAGGAAAGATCTTTTTCCAAAACGAGGATATTACAAAGTTGGAGCCATTTCAACTTGTTCGAAAAGGGATTGCCCTAGTACCTGAAGGCCGTGCGATTTTAACAGGCATGACAGTATTAGAAAATCTTGAAATGGGAGCCTATCACCGAAATGATAAAGAGGTAAAAGCGGATTTGGAAATGGTAATGGACCGATTCCCAATCCTTCGTGAACGAAAATCTCAATTTGGCGGTACATTATCTGGTGGACAGCAGCAAATGCTTGCCATTGCCAGAGCGCTTATGTCGAAACCAAAGCTTCTATTATTGGATGAACCGTCCATGGGATTAGCACCGTTAATCGTTCAAGATATTTTTAGAATTGTAAAAGAAATCAATGCTACTGGAACAACGGTATTAATCGTTGAGCAAAATGCACGCCAAGCATTGAAAATAGCTGACTATGGGTATGTTCTTGAAACTGGAAAGGTTGTTGCAGAAGGACCTGCAGTACAACTATTAGAGGATTCAAGTATCAAAGAAGCATATCTAGGACACTAGTGGGACGAAGAGAAGGTTCCGAATCATTAATAAGCATACAAAAAGCCCTATTGATATATAAATATCAGTAGGGCTTTTTAAATAGTGGGCCAGAGAACCCGACCCTGTGGCTCGGCAAACTCAGCGGCTCAGCCTTCTAGAAAATGTGAATCTTATGCATGTAGGTCCAAATATTCTTCCCAATCAGCACAACTGTAATTGCGAGAAATAACACCTTTACGTATGCAACCCCAGTTTTAATTGCCATTTTTGATCCCACGAATGCTCCGAGGACCATAGCAAGTCCCATTGGTATGCCGTAACGGAAGTTAACAGAACCGAAAATGAGGAAGATTATAAGAGACGTAATGTTGCTAGCGAAATTTAAAGCCTTCGCATTCCCGGCTGCTTCTACAAAGTCAAAGCCTAAAAATAAGAAAGAAAAAATAAGGAACGATCCGACTCCCGCTCCCAAAACCCCATCATAGAATCCTAAAATGAAGGCAGCAGAAGCGATGAAAACTATCATCTTCGTTGATAGTTTTTTAAACTTTGATTTTACTCCCCAATCTTTTTTTAAGATAGTGTACATCGTCACTAAAATTAGCATGATAAGAACAAGTTTATTTAAAAAATCAGGAGGGATTAAATGGACAACATACACGCCGATCGCAGATCCGATAATTGACAGCGGCAACAGCTTTAACACTAGCTTTTTATTAACCTTTCCCGAACTGAGAAATGAAATAGTACTAGTTAGTGAGCCCATTGTGGCAGCCAATTTATTTGTCCCTAACGCGATAGACGGTGATAGTCCTGTAAATAATAAGGCAGGGATGGAGATGAGTCCGCCTCCCCCGACTGCAGAATCGATAAAAGCAGCAGCAAATCCGCAGATAATTAAGAAAGCTAACATCCCTAAACTAAATTCATCCATTCATGATGCCTCCGAAAGTTTTCTATTAATTTTATTAAAATAATAATTTCCTATTTAATATATACTCTTATTTTTTTATGGAGTAAATAATAAGTTTTTCCAACATAAATCACATAAATAAAATAAATTTATTGGATTCCCTCGGATTTTGTAGGATGGGATTATAATGTGTTAAGGCTATCAAGGGGAGAAATGGAAGCGTTTATATAATTTCATAGAAGGATAGCCAGGAGGGAATATATTGATGGAAAACATTAATTTATTTGTAATGGTAGGAGCAGCGCTAATTCTATTTATTATTTTTGCATTACTCGTTTCTGGTCTCATTTTATATATGGTATTGAGAAAACGGGATACAGAGCAAACTCAGCATTCTATTAGAAGGAATTTCCCAGTCCTTTCTCATATTCGCTATATTTCTGAACATATCGGACCGGAACTTAGACAGTACCTTTTTGAAGGAGATCATGAAGCGAAGCCATTTTCCCGAATAGATTTTCAATTTATTGTAAAAGCCGGAAAATACGCTAAAACCATTATTGCATTTGGGAGTAAGCGGGATTTTGATAAACCTGGTTTTTATATTCGAAATGCCTTTTTTGCAAAACAAATTACCGATTTAGAAGCAGATAACGATAAATTAATTGATACACAAAAATATGTGACTGATAAAGATACATTATTTGCGCGTCATGAACATAGTGTGGAGGCACAGATCAAACCATGGCATTATACAGATCGGGACGCAGTTGTGATGGGAAAAGATACTTGTCGCATTCCTTTTAAAATCAAAAGTCCTGTGGGAATGAGTGGAATGAGCTATGGTGCTTTAGGTGACCATGCAATTACAGCTCTTTCTTATGGATTAAAAGATGCAGGAGCTTATATGAACACAGGGGAAGGCGGAATTTCACCTTATCATTTAAAAGGTGGAGCCGACATTATTGCTCAGATTGGACCGGCCAAATTTGGTTTCAGAAATGAAGATGGTTCATTCTCATATGAAGAACTTCGTAAAAAAGCTGAACTTCCGCAGGTTAAAGCTTTCGAATTAAAGCTTGGTCAAGGCGCTAAAATTCGCGGTGGTCACGTTGAAGCAGCAAAAGTAACACCTGAAATTGCTGAAATTCGAGGTGTAGAGCCATATAAAACCATTGATTCACCAAACCGTTTTGAAGAGTTCCATGATATGAAGACAATGATGGACTTTATTGAAAAGATAAGAGATGTTTCTGGAAAACCTGTTGGAATCAAAATTGTAATTGGCAGTGAAGAGACGTTTGAAGAATTTGTTAGTTTTATGGCTAAGACCAATCGTTATCCTGACTTCATTACGATTGATGGTGGAGAGGGCGGTACAGGTGCTACTTACCAAGCAATGGCTGACTCCGTAGGTCTTCCTATTAAGCCAGCTTTACTGATTGCACAAAGAGTATTGAAGAAATACAAAATACGCGACAAAGTTACCATTATCGCTAGTGGTAAATTATTTTCTCCTGACAAAATTGCGATCGCTCTAGCACTGGGAGCAGATGTTATCCAGATTGCAAGAGGACTTATGATATCTGTGGGTTGTATTGGAGCTCAAAAGTGTCACTCTAATGAATGTCCGGTAGGTGTAGCAACAACAGATCCTAAGCTGCAAAAAGCTCTAGTCATCGAGGAAAAGAGATACAGGGTAACAAATTATATGACAACTCTTCGCGAAGAATTGTTCATGTTGTCAGCAGCAGCAGGCTTAACATCACCAAGACAATTCAATGAAAAGCATGTTGTTTATGTTGATAGTGAATTCCAAGCAAAAACAATATCTCAGGTAAAAGAAGTAGAACAAGTTAAAGAGTTAGTAAAAGTAAAAGTAGTGGAAAAAGTAGTAGAAGTGGAAAAAGAAAAGGAAAAAGAAAAAGAACTACAATTAGTCTAATAAGAATAATAGATGATTGTATAGGGACGGAGACTTTCTCCATCCCTTTTTTTCTTAGTTCAAAATTGCTTATCGATGTGAAATTCGATATGATGTTAAATAGTGGAATTAAAAATTGAAGTAAATGGTAGGATGGTAAATATGCAAAGAGCGCGTATTATATATAACCCAACTTCTGGACGAGAGCTTTTTAAACGACATATTCCTGAGGTTTTAATGAAGCTTGAGGCGGCAGGTTATGAAACTTCATGTCATGCTACAAAAGGACCTGGAGATGCATCGATTGCTGCTAGTTTAGCTGCTAATCGGGGATTTGATGTTGTCATAGCAGCTGGTGGAGATGGAACAATCAATGAAGTTGTAAATGGCTTAGCTATACATGAAGTCCGTCCGAAACTAGGAATTATTCCTGTAGGGACAACGAACGACTTCGCACGAGCGATAAAAGCGAATGGTTCGATTGATAAAGCGGTCGATATAATCGCTGCAGGCTATTCCAAAAAAATTGATATTGGAAAAGTGAATGATCAATACTTCATTAATATTGCTGGTGGCGGACGTTTGACTGAGCTGACTTATGAAGTACCTAGTAAATTAAAAACAGTATTGGGACAACTTGCCTACTATATTAAAGGGGTAGAGATGCTACCAACCCTTAAACCTACACCAGTGAGGATAGAGTATGACGGAAAGCTTTTTGAAGGCGAAGTCATGCTATTTTTAGTTGCGAATACGAATTCTGTTGGTGGATTTGAAAGGCTGGCCCCTAAAGCGGCGCTTGATGATGGCTTATTTGACTTTTTAATTCTTAAGAAAGCGAATATGGCTGACTTTCTGAGGATTGCAACATTAGTTTTAAGAGGGGAGCACCTTAATGATGATCTAATCATTTATACGAAAGCGAATCGTATAAAAGTGACCTCTAATGAAAAAGTACAGCTTAACCTTGATGGCGAATTTGGTGGTGTTTGTCCCGCAGAATTCATTAATTTTTATCAGCATATAGAAGTGTTTGTACCACAAAATTATATGTAATAAATGGAAGGCAAAACCAAGAAGTGGTTTGCCTTTTTCTACTTGAACAAATAATAATAATAAAGGAAGATAGAATATGGAAAAACTTGAAGCACCTATAAATAAAAATGATGTGATAGAGGTAACCTTTGAAGATTTAACACATGAGGGCGCGGGTGTGGCAAAGGTTGACGGATTTCCGCTATTTGTACCTAATGGCTTGCCAGGTGAAGAGGCAAAGATCAAGATCGTTAAAGTGAAAAAGGGATACGGATACGGCAGGATTCTTGAATTATATAAAAAGAGCCCAGACCGCATTGAGCCCGCCTGTCCAATTTATAAACAATGCGGTGGCTGCCAACTACAACATTTAAGTTATGAAGCACAATTAAAATTCAAGCAAAAACAAGTAAAAGAAGTGCTAACAAGAATTGGCCATTTAGAAAATATTACTGTCCATCCCGTTCTTGGTATGACAGATCCGTGGAAATATCGGAATAAATCACAGGTTCCTGTTGGTGAAATCGAAGGTGGATTGGTGGCTGGATTCTTTCAGCAGCGGAGTCATACGATCATCAACATGGAAGAATGTTTGATCCAGGCTGAAGAAAATGATCGTGTTGTACAAGGTGTAAAGCGAATTGCAGAGAAATTTGGAATGAGAGCCTATAATGAAGAAACGCATTCTGGAACGCTCCGTCACATCGTAACTCGCTATGGTCGAAAAACGAAAGATGTGATGGTTGTGCTTATAACAAGAACCGAAGAGTTTCAGCATAAAGATAAAATCATTAACGGTATTCAAGAAGCCTTCCCACAAGTAAAATCAATCATCCAAAATATCAATTCAAAGCGCACGAATGTCATTTTTGGTGATAAGACAAAGGTGTTATGGGGGGACGAATACTTATACGATTCAATCGGTGACATCCAATTTGCAATCTCAGCCCGTTCCTTTTACCAGGTGAACCCGGAACAGACAAAGGTTTTATATGATAAAGCACTAGAGTATGCAGACTTAACAGGGAATGAAACGGTCATTGACGCCTATTGCGGGATTGGAACCATTTCATTATTCTTAGCGCAAAAAGCCAAGAAAGTGTACGGAGTAGAAATTGTCCCTGAAGCCATTGAAGATGCGAAAAGAAATGCAAAGCTCAACGGCATGAACAATGTTGAGTTTGAAGTAGGAAAATCCGAAGAAGTCATCCCTGCCTGGCATGAACAAGGAATCAGCGCCGATGTTATCGTCGTTGACCCACCACGCAAAGGCTGTGATACCGAACTCCTTGAAACGATCATTAAGATGAAACCGAAGCGGGTGGTCTACGTTTCCTGCAACCCAGGAACCTTAGCCCGGGACCTACGAATCCTAGAAGACGGTGGATTTAAAACAATAGAAGTACAGCCGGTTGATATGTTTCCGCATACGGCGCATATAGAAAATGTTGCTGTGTTGGAGTTACAAAATAATTAATTATCAAGATTTCAAAAAATGAGTTCATTAAAATTTGAACTCATTTTTTTTTGAAACTAGATATATTCAATCGATATCGTAATCCACCTTTTATCATGTAGTAATTAAATTTTTTTCTCCTAATAAATGTTTAATTGCTTCTTTTGTTAGTTTATCTTTATTTAAATTCATTAGATTTGTTTGAGGCATTTCCATATCATCCAGAGTTGAAAGCAATTTGTGTAAATCCACAATACAATCTTCAATATGATAACAGCAATCAAATTGAATACTGTGGAGAATTGAAATAACTTCTCTCTTTAATTCTATCATTTCAAATTTGCATAAAAGGTCATTTTCTATGTTTCTCATCCTATCTACCTCCCATTTATACAATCTAAGAATATATAATCCGTTAAAACAAAAAAAACAGGTAAAAAAGCCTGCTGACAGATAGGATATCATAATGAATTCATATGCTATAATCTAGATAAAGTAATTGGCTAAAGGAGGTCAAAATCAATGAGGTGGAATGAAGTACGTAAGCAATTTCCAAATCGGTGTGTCTTAGTTGAGTCGCTTAGGGCAAAAACGGTTAATGACGAAAGAATTATCGAAGAAATGTCTGTTATTGATGACTTCGATAATGGTAATGCTGCATGGAAGGTTTATAAAAAATTACATGCAGAAGACCCAAATCGTGAACTTTATATATTTCACACTAATCTCCAAGAAATAAAAGTGATAGAGCAGCCATACGTTGGAGTTCGGAGGAAAATATGAAGATAAATATGATTGACCACTTACCAATCATTTCAATAAACATTGATTATAATGGTATGAGCAAAATGTTCAATCATGTATTACTAGACACAGGTTGCTCATCAACTATATTAGACACTGACTTATCTGAAGAAATTGGTCTATTACTTGATCTAGAAAATGCTGTTACCCGAAAGATGTACGGTATCGGTGGAACAGAAATTTGTATAGAACAAAAAGTAAAAAGCATATTTCTAGACAAATTTCATTTAACGGATTTTACCATTCAGCTTGGTGATGTTAAAGAAATGCATGGTTTTGATGGGATAATTGGCAATGATTTTTTAATAGCAAATAAATTAATTATAGATTTTAATCAAATGAAAGTTCTGAATAGCTAAAAATTATAATATTTGTTCGTTGACTTAAAAAATAAAGGTGAAAAATGAAGAAGAATAGAAAAATCACACTAAATGAAAATTATGTTCTACTCCCAATCTACGAAGGAGATGAAATATATCGAAATGGAATATTTCATTTCAATATTTCTAGGATTTATGATCAGATTGATTCAGGAATTATTGAGGCTGAATTTGAACAAATCGATGTTAAAAGGTGGTTTAAGTCTCATCATCATAAGAGGCTTAATGAAAATCATATGCCATCTGTTGATATTTCAAGAGCAATTCTCCAAGCGGAAATTCGACCGGGTATGTTTGAAGTTATAGATGGTAATCATCGTATAGAAAGAGCTTTTCGTGAAGGTGTTCCCATTATTAATTCTTATAAGCTAAAAGGTGAACAACTTATACCATTCTTTACAAATATAAAAGGATATAGTGCATTTGTTGATTATTGGAATTCTAAATTGTTATGATGTAACTTTTTTATAATTAGGGAGGGCTTATGTTAGATACATTATGCTTGGAGTTCGATTATTCGGAAGAGGCATTTGATATGTTAGAAAAAGTGTTTGAGTTAGAAAAAGAAAAATTGTTATGTACCTATGAAAATTCCTTAGAGTTTATCAAAAATGACAGAAAAAAATACTTGGGAGAAAAGAAAAATAAAATCAACCAAGGAAAAGGCATCCGCATTAATAGAAAGCAACAATTTGATAAATGGAACAAACTAAAGCTAACTTATTTTCAAAACAACCTCCATATAAAAATGCACCCTTCTCAGTCAGACTTTTTGTTGGATATAGTAGAAAAGCATTACTTAAACAAAATAAAGTCTGTATATGCTGAAGAAAATTCCCCTTACGATAATATCGAAGTTCAAGAGTTTTTCCGTCAAAAGCCCATAACATACTCAAATGATGATATATCCTTATGAGAATATGAGTTCTCAAGCAAAAATGAATATGCCCGTTACATTAATAAATACCCATATTTAGTATGGATGGGAA
>JAENZK010000090.1 GCA_016841285.1 Guptibacillus hwajinpoensis
AAGCGCAAGCGCCTTGCTCATCGCCGTACAAACTGGAGGGTCTTCGACTGAGATAAAGGAAACTTGAATTGCGATAGCAATTCTTAGTTGACTTATCGTAGGGAGGAGACCTGAAGTTTGCTAGGCGACAGGCGCTGAAGCTAGACAAAATAAAAAAGGGCTGCCGCAATTATTTTGCGGTCAGCCCTGTCTTATTGCTTTGATTTTCTTACAGCATTGATAACACTAAGTGCCAAGCCGCCCCAAAGAATGAGCATACCAAGAAACATCATGAATAGTGCACTTCCAGTCATCATGAGACCTCCTTGTTATGGATATCAAGCGAGTTTGTATCCCATTTTTTGGTTGAAAGTAGGAATCCGACAACCAACACTATAGCCGCAACTCCCCAGCCATAGGTGGCAATAAAATCAGTTGGATAGCCCCCATATGGGTCAGAAACGTCCTTTATAACCGATTTAATCATCATGAAGGTTAATACCCATGGCGTAATATACCTTAAGCAAATACTCCACCAGCTGCCCAATTGGATATCAGATAAACGATTCGCATAATCCTTAAAATCATTAAGACTATTTAAAACCCAGCCCACCACTACAACTTCCATTAATCCTGCTAAAACAACCCCATAGTTGTTAATAAAGGCATCTACGACATCAAGGAACTGCAAACCTCCTTGTGTGGCATATAAAATTGAGATAAGCGCAGAAAGCCCACCACCTAAAAGAACGGCTGTTGCGCGCTTCACTTTAAATTTATCTTGAATACCAGCAATATAGGTTTCAAGAATGGACATAAGAGAGGTAATCCCTGCTAAAAACAAGGAAGCAAAGAATAAAAATCCAAAAAATCCATTAAAAGCAGGTAATTCATTAATGATTGATGGAAATACAACAAACGCTAAGCCAACGCCTCCTGTAACGACATCACTTACTTCTACACCTTGCTGTACAGCCATAAATCCAAGAACACTGAACACTCCGATACCTGCTAATAATTCAAAGCTTGAGTTTGCAAAGCCTGTAATAAAAGCATTGTTTGTAATATCACCTTTTTTCGGTAAATAACTAGCATAAGTTAACATAATTGCAAAACCTACTGATAAACTAAAGAAAATTTGTCCATAGGCTGCAACCCACACGCTCCCATCAAGAATCCTATCCCAATTTGGTTCAAAGAAGGCATTTAAACCTGTCATGGCACCAGGTAACGTTACAGCTCGAATAACGATAATCGAAAATAAAATAACTAGCAAAGGAAGAAAAACTCTATTTGCCTTTTCGATACCTTTCTTAATCCCTTTAATAAGAATTCCTAGAACAATGGTCCATACAATTAAAAGAGGGATAAAAACCCCAGGTACAATACTACCAGTTTGTCCAGCATCAACGGTTAATTTTAAATAATCGTTAAACAAAAATTCTTCCGTTTCTTTTCCCCAGCTTTGCTTCATAGAGAAAAAGCTGTAAGAAAGAGCCCAGGCTACAATAACGGCATAATAAGTAGAAATAACGAATGAGATAGCGAGCTGCCACCAACCAATCCATTCTGTTTTCTTGTTCATTTTAGCGAAGGTAAGCGGGGCTGAACCACGAAATTTATGCCCCATCGTGAATTCAAGAATTAATAGTGGTATACCTGCTGTTATAAGCGCAAATAAGTATGGTATAAAAAATGCCCCTCCACCGTTTTCATATGCTACTGCAGGAAACCTCCAGATATTTCCTAGTCCAACAGCAGAGCCGATCGCAGCTAAAATAAATCCTGTTCGCGTACCCCATTGCGGGCGATTTTCCATAACCAACCACCTCCAATTTTATCTCCTAATCTAATGATATCACTTTAAAATAAAAACGAAGAGCGTCATGACTCTCCCCGTTTTTATTTTTAAAATTTTAATTACGGCAGCGGTGCCTCTATAGATGGTTCTCCTCCTTGCCCACTATTGTAAAAGTACGGTACTTCTCCTTGAATATTTCGTATATCAATTGGAATATTCGTTGAAACAGTAATCACTTTTGACTCAAATGGAATAATGACTTGAATTTTCACAACAACATGAACGTAAAGCTTAATTAAAACGTTATTAATTCCATGTTTAGTCATTTCATCTGTTACATCAGTATTTACTTCACCAACCATTGAAAACCGGACCGGGATCTTAGGTCCTAAATTGGCCAATAAGACATTTCCTGTTGATTGCCCTAATGGAATTTCTGCAATAACTCCCTTTTGATCCGTTGTTAAATGTTCCCCAGACAAACGGGACGAAGGAATTTCACCTCTTTCAATTGCATGTAAATAATCCTGTACAACTTGTGTTGACTCCCATAAAAAACTTCTAATTTGCGCTGTATCCCATCCGACCGTAGCAACCCTGCCGTCCTCTGATTTCTCGACGATTACTAGGTCTTCAATTTGTTTATCGCTTTCGGAAATTTTTTCTCTTAACGCTTCGTTAATAGCTAAAGTCGCAAATTGCTCCGCCTTACTCTCGGCAATACTCATTAAGGTCGGTTCAATTCCTTTGTTAATGATCCATAAACCTTGAAAGGTAAAAAGAATAAATATAATAAATGTTATAATAAACACAGTTCGAAAAGGTAAGGGTCCTCGCCTAGGAAAACGCCGCCTGAATTTAGCCAAAAAAATCCCCCCTTAACAACAATCTATGTTTGTTTAGGAGGGACTATTTCATTTTTTCCTAATAAGGTTGTATCCGTCTCGACAATGATAACGGATAGTTCTTTCAATAGGTCTAATTCGTACGGTGTTTCCACACGTGAACCGTTGTCTTCAATAATTCTTATTACCGGTCTATCACTCGTACCAGTATTTTGCTTAATAACAATTCCTTTTCTGCAATCATTAAGATGAACTGTTACCCCTGTCGGATAAGAAGCAATCGACCTCCGAAAAGCTTCAATCATAATTAAATCACACTTCGTTCCTGCACCAGCATATAAAATTTCCAAACCTTCATGAGGTAGCATCGCTTGGCGGTACACCCGATTGGATGTGACGGCATCATAAACATCCGTAATTGCCAGTATACGACTATAGTAGTGAATATTTTCCCCCACTAATGATCGTGGATATCCACTTCCATCAAGCCGTTCATGATGCTGGTACGCGCAGTGCGCAGCAACCAACGGCAAATTAGGAACATTCCTTAAAATATAAAAGCCATCTTCAGCATGCTTCTGTATAACATGATATTCCTCATTTGTTAATTTCCCCGGTTTCGTTAAGATTTCATATGGAACGAGCATCTTTCCAACATCATGAAGCATCGCTCCCATTCCAAGCTCCTCTAGCTTTCGTTGTGGAAGCTTCAATTCTACACCAAGTGCAAGGCTGTAAATAGTTACATTCAATGAATGAGTGAATATGTAATGATCATAGGCTGACACTTCAGATAATAAAGAAATGACGTCTTTGTGATTCTTTATTTGCTCCAAAATATCTCGAACTACGAACGAGAACTTTTTACCAAGCTGTTCGAAAAGAAATACCTTAGAAAGTGACTTTCCCTTTTTAATAACCTCAAATGTTTGCTCAATGGTCTGAATAGCTTCTTTCTTAGTTTTTTCCGAAATCGGTGATTTGATCTCGATATCATTTGTAAAAGGATCGCTTATGTATACGTACGTTATCCCTAACTCGATCAGCCGATCAATGATCCGAGGTGTCAAGGGCACTCCTTCACTTACCAAAACTTGTCCCTTTCCATTGTAGATAGGCTTGGCGAGTGTCATATTTTTTTGCAGTGATTTCGTTGATAACAGTCTCATAAAACTACCATACCCCTATCTAAAAAAATAATATCTACTACCTCCCACTGATTATTATCATACCAAAATTTAGTCGGAAGAAATAGAAAATTATCGATTTTTGACGATAGGTAAAATGTAGGGAATTCATCTAGGTAATAAGTGATAAATTTTCGCCATAAGATGGAAAAAATAAAAAGTGTCTGGAATCAAGGATCAGACACTTCGTTATAGATACCTCTTTAGATCATTTTTAGCAAGGCATCCCTACCTTTCATTCCCACTTTAATACCGCAGTTTTCAGCTTCGATTGTAACAGATTCAAGAGGTGCTTCTAACAGCTGTTCAATTGTCCGTACTCCAACAGCTCTTCCAGCAATAATCCCTCTTTCCTTCAGCTTTTCATTTAATAAAGCTACATCTAAAGCACCGCACATAATATATCCTTTATCACTTGTCACCGCCATAAAATTCGTTTTCGGCAGCGCAATTGTAATAGCTGTAAATTGGTGATCGTTTATCATAATAGGCTCCGTTTTAATCATCCAATACCACATCCTTTCCATTATCAATTTATGAAAAATGGAAAATTCTGTGTAGGTGTCTGTCCTAACTCTTTTTAGAAGATTAAACGTAAGCCAATAATAATAAGAACAACACGCAAAATTTTAACTAATGTTTCAGCTTTTAAGTGCTGATTAATCATTGCTCCTAATTTCGCTCCAATCCATGCTCCTGGAATTAAGGCAATGGCGATCTGCCAGTCTATATTCCCAAGCGAAAAGTGGGTATAGGAACTAACGGTTGATGAAAGAAAAATAAGAAACATCGATGTCGCAACCGCAATATGCGCCGGAAATCGGAATATTAACAGCATGGCAGGAACCATTAATGACCCTCCACCAATCCCAAAAATGCCACCTAAGAACCCAACAATAAAAGCTATAAAGATCCCAAAAAAGATATTAAAGTTATATGTATCTGTATTTCCTTTTACATCCACATTCGTTCTACTGACTCTAAATCTGCTCGTGGAAGCTGATATCGGCTTTAATTTTCCCCGAATCATTAAAGTAAACGATATAAATATCATAAAAAGACCGAAATAAAGACTAAACTCATCTGCGCTTAAATACTTGTTTGTCATCGCCCCAATTATTGAACCTGGAGCACTACCAATAAAAAAGATTAAACCGCTGATATAATCGACCGTTTTATGTTTCATAAACATTAACGTCGATGATAAACCAGTAAAAATAATAACTAATGAAGAGGTACCAACTGTAATTTGTGGTGTCACATCACTAATCCAGTCCGTATAAGCACCTAGAAACAATAACGAAGGAACAATAATAATGCCTCCACCTAAACCAACTAAGCTTCCGACAACTCCTGAAAACAACCCCAGGAAAAACAAGACAATCCATTCCAAAATACTCACCACCTTTTTTTACATATCAAATACGCCTTGGTGTATTTGCGCCCAGATTTTATCGAGCTTGCTCGATAAATACCTCTAAAAAATCTAAGGCATCCGCCGGAGGCTTTAACTTAATTCAGCAGGGGTTTATCCCTCTGAATTAAGTTAAATATAACAAGACTCGAGGCCATTTTACTAGCCTCGAGTCTATTATTGATTACAACATTATGATTTATCCAATGCTGCCTTCCATTTCGAACTTGATCAAGCGATTCATTTCAACAGCATATTCCATTGGAAGTTCGCGTGTGAATGGTTCGATAAAGCCCATTACGATCATTTCTGTAGCTTCTTGCTCTGAAATACCTCTACTCATTAAGTAGAAGAGTTGTTCCTCTGATACTTTTGATACTTTTGCTTCATGTTCAAGTGAGATATTTTCAGTGTGAACTTCATTATATGGGACTGTATCTGATTTTGATTTATTATCCATAATCAATGTGTCACATTCAACATTTGATCGAGAGCCATCAGCCTTTTTACCAAAGTGAACAACACCGCGATAGGTTACGTTTCCGCCCTGCTTTGAAATGGATTTAGACACGATTGTGGAAGATGTATTCGGTGCTAGGTGAATCATCTTGGCACCAGCATCCTGATGCTGGCCTTTCCCAGCAATCGCAATCGAAAGTGTTAAACCACGAGCACCTTCACCTTTTAAGATACAAGCTGGATATTTCATTGTCAGCTTAGAACCAATGTTGCCATCGATCCATTCCATTGTACCGTAGGAATCTACCGTAGTACGCTTTGTTACAAGGTTGAAGACGTTATTTGCCCAGTTTTGGATTGTTGTGTAACGGCAATACGCATTTTTACCAACGATAATTTCTACAACTGCACTATGCAAGGAATTCGTTGTGTAAACAGGTGCTGTACATCCCTCAACATAATGAACAGAAGCATCATCATCAACGATAATTAATGTACGTTCAAATTGTCCCATGTTCTCTGAGTTAATACGGAAATAAGCTTGCAGCGGTGTATCCACCTTTATACCTTTTGGTACATAGATGAAAGAACCACCAGACCATACAGCTGAATTCAGTGCAGCAAATTTATTATCAGCAGGTGGGACAACTGTTCCGAAATGTTTTTTAAAGATATCTTCATTTTCTCTTAAGGCAGAGTCTGTATCTTTAAAAACAATGCCCAGTTTTTCAAGGTCTTCCTTCATATTATGATAAACAACCTCAGATTCATATTGAGCAGATACCCCGGCTAAATATTTTTGCTCAGCTTCAGGAATACCTAGTTTATCAAACGTATTCTTAATTTCTTCAGGAACTTCATCCCAAGATTTCTCGGACTTCTCTGAAGGCTTAACATAATACGTAATTTCATCAAAGTTTAATTCACTTAGATCCCCGCCCCATTGAGGCATAGGCATTTTGTAAAATAAATCAAGAGATTTCAAGCGGAAATCTAACATCCACTGAGGTTCTTGTTTCATTTTAGAAATTTCTGTTACGATCTCTGCTGTTAAACCACGTTTTGATCTAAAGATTGAAACGTCTTTGTCTTTAAAGCCATATTTATAATCGCCGATCTCCGGCATTTTCTTCGCCATCTTAATATCCCCTCCTAAATTGGGTGTAAGAGAAAAGCTTTAGAGCTTTATCTTAATGTTCATGATCTTCATGATCATGCTCATGAATACCCTTCTCCATTGCTTTCCAACATAATGTCGCACATTTAATACGGGCTGGGAACTTGGCAACACCTGCCAAAGCTTCGATGTCACCCAAATCCAAACCAGTTTCATCGTAATCTTCACCAAGCATCATTTTGGAAAAAACATCGGCCATCCGCAGTGCTTTTTCCGTTTTTTGACCCTTTATGGCCTGGCTCATCATCGATGCAGATGACATACTGATTGAACAGCCTTCGCCATCGAATTTAACATCGGTAACGATTCCGTCTTCAACCTTTAATTGTAATTGAATCCGGTCACCACAGGTAGGATTATTCATATTAATCTTAATATCACTTTCATCTTCCATTACTCCACGGTTTCGTGGATTTTTGTAATGGTCCATAATCACTTTGCGATACAGTGTATCCAAATCAATATTTCTATTAATAGAGGACATTTCCAAAATACTCCTTTGTCTTAATTAACGCCTTAACAAAGACGTCAATTTCTTCTTCAGTATTATATAGATAAAAGCTTTCCCTAGCAGTTGCCGACACCTTTAACCATTTCATTAATGGCTGTGCACAGTGGTGACCTGCACGTACAGCGATTCCTTCTGCATCTAATACTGTTGCCACATCATGTGGATGTACTTCGTCAATATTGAATGTAACAAGACCAGCTCTTTCTTTCGGTCCATAAATCGTTACACCTTCAACTTCACTTACTTTGTCCATGGCATATTGTGCTAGCTTATGCTCATAATGAGCAATATTATCCATGCCAATCTCTTCTAAAAAGTCAATGGCTGCGCCTAAACCAATCGCACCTGCGATGATTGGTGTACCACCTTCGAACTTCCATGGAAGCTCTTTCCACGTTGAATCATACAAATCAACGAAATCTATCATTTCACCACCGAACTCAATCGGCTCCATTTTTTCCAATAAAGCTTTCTTACCATATAATACACCGATTCCAGTTGGCCCACACATTTTATGACCAGAAAAAGCATAAAAATCACAATCTAAATCTTGAACATCAATTTTCATATGTGGTGTGCTTTGGGCACCATCAACAACCATGACTGCCCCATTTTTATGGGCAATAGCTGCAATTTCCTTTACAGGATTGATTGTCCCTAACACATTGGAAACGTACATGACTGAAACAATTTTTGTATTTGCTGTAACTGTTTTTTCAACATCAGCCAAGGCAATCGTTCCATCTTCTTGAAGTGGAATATATTTTAATGTTGCTCCAGTCGCTTTAGCCACCTGCTGCCATGGAATAATATTACTGTGATGCTCCATTGGCGTGATGACAATCTCGTCGCCTTCTTTAAGGTTAGGGCGAGCATAGCTTGCAGCTACAGTATTGATCCCTGTTGTTGTACCGCGAACAAATACAATTTCTTGAACTGCTTTTGCATTAATAAATTTTCTAACCTTTTCACGTGCGCCTTCATACCCGTCTGTCGCCAGAGTCCCTAATGTATGTACGCCACGATGAACGTTAGAGTTATATTCACGATAATACCGGTCAACCGCTTCAATCACTTGCACCGGCTTTTGTGATGTAGCCGCGCTATCTAGATATACGAGCGGATGGTTATTAACTTGTTGGTGAAGAATCGGGAATTGTTTACGAATTTCTTGAATATTCATTAGCGAACTTTCCTTTCAATCACTTCAACTAGTTGATTTTTTACATTATCAATCGCTAATTCATTAACGACCGGTCTTAAGAATCCATGTATGATTAGGCGTTCCGCTTCCTTTTTTTGAATACCACGGCTCATTAAATAGTAAAGTTGAACTGGGTCTACACGTCCTACTGATGCAGCATGTCCGGCCATTACATCATCTTCATCAATTAATAAAATTGGATTTGCATCTCCGCGAGCTTTTTCACTCAGCATAAGAACACGAGATGTTTGCTCGGCGTTAGACTTCGTAGCACCATGTTCGATTTTACCGATTCCGTTAAAAATGGAAGTAGCCTCGTCTTTAACAACACCATGGTTTAAAATGTTGCCCTCTGAGTTTTTACCAAAATGAACAATTTTCGTTGTAATGTTTTGTTTTTGCTCACCACGGCTTACAGTCACAGTTTTGGAATCAGCAAAAGAGCCGTCGCCTTTTAGATTCGTAATGTTTTCAGAAACTGTATTGCCATCATTCATTTGGCCCAATGCCCATTCAATACGGCCATCACGACCAACAACACCACGACGGTTCACATAAACTGTCATTCCACTAGCTAAATGATCAACAGCACCATAATGAACGTTTGCATTTGTACCAGCAATAACCTCAGCAATAATATTAGCTACATTTTCTGTTTCATTAAATGATAAATAGTTTTCGATATAGGTAACAGCACTATTATCCTCTGCCACTACGATGACATGGTTGAAAAGTGCCACTTCCTCATCTTGCAAATAAACAACTTGCAATGGTTCCTTCACTTCAACATTTTTCGGAACATAAATAAAAGTACCGCCTGTCATTAACGCAGCATGTAAAGCCGTCAGTTTATGTTCATCTACTTTCACTGCTTTTGTCATAAAATATTTCTGAAGCAGTTCACTATGAGTAGATGCTGCTGTAGCAATATCTGTGAAAATAACACCTTGATTTTTAAGTTCTTCTGATATAACAGCATATGCTAAAGAGCCATTCCGTTGAATAAGTAAATTTTGTGTTTGTGCTCCATCACCATTAATTAATGCTTTAATTTCTTCTGGTAATTGCTCTAATGATTGTATTTTTCCAGTTTTCAAACCATGCTTGAAGTTTGTGAAATTCCAATTATCGATTTTTGTTTTATCCGCTTTTGGCAGGGGTAATTGGTCTACTTTCTGCAAAGCTTCAAGACGAATATTTTTTAACCATTGGGGTTCTCCAAGATTTTCTGAAAGTTGACTTACATACTCAGCATCGTATGGAAGTTTTGTTTCGACTGTCATCAAAATTCCTCCTCACTACTATTACGCTTATGCTTCTTGCTCGACTGTTTCGTCTTCGATTCCTAGTTCCTTTTTGATCCAATCGTATCCTTCTGCTTCCAAACGTTCAGCAAGTTCAGCACCACCGGTTTTAACAACACGGCCTTGCATCATGACATGAACCACATCAGGCGTAATATAGTTTAATAAGCGCTGATAGTGAGTGATCATTAGACAGCCAAAGTTTTCTCCGCGCATTTCATTGATTCCTTTTGAAACAACTTTTAACGCATCAATATCTAGACCAGAGTCAATTTCGTCTAAAATTGCAATTTTAGGCTCCAGCATCATTAATTGTAAAATTTCATTTCGCTTTTTCTCTCCACCAGAAAAACCTTCATTTAGATAACGTTGAGCCATATTAATATCCATATCTAAAAATTGCATTGTTTTATCCATAGACTTAATAAATTTCATTAAAGAAATCTCATTTCCTTCACCACGACGAGCATTAATAGCAGATCTTAAAAAGTCGGAATTTGTAACACCAGTGATCTCACTTGGATATTGCATTCCTAAAAACAAGCCTGCTCGAGCACGCTCATCAACTGCCATTTCTAGCACATTTTGCCCATCTAATGTTATACTACCTTTAGTTACTGTATATTTAGGATGTCCCATGATCGAGGAGGCAAGGGTTGATTTACCTGTTCCATTTGGACCCATGATCGCGTGGATCTCTCCAGCCTTAACTTCAAGGTTAACACCTTTTAAGATTTCTTTTCCCTCAATCTCAACATGTAGATCTTTAATTGATAAAGTAGATGACATTTTATTACCTCCATATTATACTAGTCCCTTTATTTACAACGTTTTTACAAAAGGAGCTTTCATTCTCAATCTATTCTCATTCTAATTTTATACCAAAAGAAAATACTTATCAACCATGAGTTATTTTGTTACCGATACTTTTTATACTAAAATGTTTAAAAAGTAAATTTCCACTATTCTTTCTAGTTTTTGTTATAACCGACAAAACATGCGTACACAATGCATTTATCCCACTATCTCGCTTATGTAATCAAGATACTTCCCTTGAATAAAAGTAAAGTAAACACAAATAGACATGAGGTGTGAAACAACATCCTCATGTCTATTTTCTAATTTTTTTTCGTAAAATTACTCTGCTCCAACCGGGATAACGGCACCCTTGTAAGTTTCATTAATAAAATCAGCTACTTCTTTTGATTGTAAAACTTCAACTAAAGTTTTGATTTCTGGACGGTTTTCATCACCTGTACGTACAACAACAACGTTAGCGTATGGATTGTTTTCTCCTGATTCAACTGCGATTGGGTCTTTGGCAGGGTCTAAGCCAGCATCTAACGCATAGTTTGCATTGATTAATACAGCATCTCCCTCGCCATTGTTAAATACTTGAGGTAATAAACCTGGTTCTACATCAGTCATAAATTCAAATTTCTTTGGATTTTCAACAATATCATCAACTGTAGCTACTGTTTTCTCAACGCCTTCTTTTAATTTAATTAAACCTTTTTCTTCAAGCATTGATAAAATTCGACCATGGTCTGCTACTGAGTTACTCATAATAATTTGTGCGCCTTCTGGAAGCTCTTCAAGTGATTTATATTTTTTAGAATAAACACCGATAGGCTCGATATGAACGCCGCCAACACTTACGAAGTCATAACCAAATTCTTTCTTTTGAGCTTCTAAATATGGAATATGTTGGAAATAGTTTGCGTCAAGTTCTTTTTCATTTAATGCTTTGTTAGGTAAAATGTAGTCTTGAAACGGAACAATTTCAATTTCAACCCCTTTTTCAGCAAGGATTGGTTGTGCAAATTCTAAAATTTCAGCATGAGGAACATTGACTGCACCTACTACTAGCTTAGCTGGTTCAGTAGTTTCTGTTTGCTCCGTTGTTCCTTCTTGATTTTCCCCAGTTGCTTCTTCCTTCGCCTTGCCTCCACCACATGCAGCAAGAGCAAAAACAACAAATACTGTTGTTAATAGTAGTAATAATTTTTTCATTTTATCTGCCTCCTGTTTCCTTTTTATTATCTTTTATCTATTTTAGAAGTGACTATGTCACCAATAAACTGAATGATAAATACAATTACTAAAATTAATATCGTCGATAAAATAGTTACATCGTTATGATTGCGTTGAAATCCCTCTAAATAGGCAAGGTTACCAAGTCCACCTGCGCCTACTACGCCAGCCATTGCAGTATAACCTACTAAGGCAATTGCTGTTACCGTTATTCCTGAAATTAATGCCGGCATTGATTCAGGCAATAATACCTTCAATATAATAGTACTGGTTTTTGCGCCCATTGCTCGTGCTGCTTCTAGAACTCCCTTATCAATTTCACGTAACGCAATTTCTACCATTCTCGCATAGAATGGCGCTGCGCCAATAATCAACGCAGGTAAAGCAGCATTTGCACCAAGCATTGTACCAACTAAGGCTTTTGTAAATGGTATTAATAATATAATAAGGATAATAAACGGAATCGATCTAAAAATATTGACGAACATAGCGACGATCGAATTGATAGTTTTATTCTCCCAAATATTACCCTTAGCTGTTAAAAATAACAACAGTCCAAGGATGATTCCCAGAATAAAAGTGATAACCACTGAAATACCAGTCATATACAATGTTTCAAGTGTTGCTTCCCACATCTTAGGCCATTTCACGTTTGGAAGTAATGTCTCAATCATAATCGATCACCTCCACATCGACCTTTTGTTTCTTAATAAAAGTGATGGCATTCTCTATTTCATTGACACTACCATCAAGGTGGATAAATAAAGTTCCGTATGACCCATTGAGTGTTTGTGAAATTTTTCCTTGAAGTATATTAACATTTATTGAGAAACTCCGGATTAATTCATTAATTAGCGGCTGCTCAGCATCATCACCAACAAATGTTAGCTGAACAACTTGTCCATTTGGATACTTTTTCAATAAATGTTCGATTGTATCTTTTGTTTCCTCTGGCTCTGTCACTTGCTTCACAAATCGTTTTGTAATAGATTGTTCCGGTTTACGGAATACTTCTAAAACTGAACCTTGCTCAACAATTTTCCCATTCTCCATAACAGACACCTTATGGCAAATTTTGCGGATTACATGCATTTCATGGGTAATTAGAACAATGGTCAGCCCAAGCTTTTTATTTATATCAACAAGCAAGTCTAATATTTGATCTGTTGTTTGTGGGTCTAGTGCTGAGGTTGCTTCATCACAAAGAAGAACTTTTGGACGATTTGCTAGAGCTCTAGCTATCCCGACTCTTTGCTTTTGACCACCACTAAGCTGCGACGGATAGGCATCTTCCCTGCCTTCTAAACCAACCAGCTTGATCAGTTCATCTACTCTTTCCATTCGTTCAGCTTTTTCTACACCTGCTATTTCAAGAGGAAATGCAATATTTTCTCTTACCGTTCTTGACCATAACAAATTGAAATGCTGAAAAATCATTCCGATTTCCTGACGAGCTTTCCGCAAATTAGCTCCTCTTATTTTGGTTAGATCTTGCCCAGCAACTTCAACCGATCCGGATGTTGCTTGTTCAAGTCTATTTAATAATCGAATTAACGTACTCTTTCCGGCACCGCTATATCCGATAATTCCATAGATTTCACCTTGGTTGATTTGTAAATCAACATGATCAACCGCTCTAACCTCACCGCTATTTGTTCTAAAAATCTTTTCGACATTTTTAAGAGTTATCATACTAAACATTCACCTTCTCCCAAATGCTATTATACACCAATCAACACAGAATAATAGCCCTTCTGCAAACGAGCAGAAAGGCTTTATAGAGTCCTTTCTCTCATCTATGTGAATTGGCACCATGTCACTTGACGGTTGCCGGGTTTCATCGGGCACATCCCTCCACCTCTCTTGATAAGAGTCAAAAGATTTATTATATTAAAATATTAGCATGTTTGAAAGTTTAGCATGGATGACCGTTTTATGTCAATGTTAACAGTTGCCATATCGGGATGGTTATTGTTATTTTGAAACGTTAGTCAAGCTTGAAGTAACTCCTGTTGCTTTTTCAATTGCTTGTTCAAGGTCTTCTAAAATGTCATCAATATTTTCAATACCAATTGATAGACGGATTAAGTCTTCAGAAACACCTGATTTTTTCAAGTCTTCATCACTTAATTGTGAATGTGTCGTACTTGCAGGATGAATAATTAAGCTCTTAGCATCGCCAACGTTAGCTACATGTGACCATAATTCAACGTTATTAATAAGAGTTCTTCCGGCCTCACGTCCACCTTTAATTCCAAATACAACGACTGAACCTGCACCTTTTGGTAAATATTTAGAAACGTAAGAATGTGAAGGATGATTTTCAAGTTCTGGATACAGCACCCATTCCACAGCAGGATGGTTTTGTAAATATTCAATAACTTTTCTAGTGTTTGCGATATGTTCTTTCATGCGGACATGTAATGTCTCTAATCCTAGGCTTAATTGGAATGCATTGAATGGACTTAATGCTGGACCCATGTCGCGTAATAATTGAACTCGAGCTTTAATAATATAAGCAGCAGCACCGATGGCTTCAGCATAGACAAGGCCATGATAGCTTGGATCCGGTTCTGTAAAGCCTGGG
>JAENZK010000091.1 GCA_016841285.1 Guptibacillus hwajinpoensis
AGAAGGCTTATAAGGAGAACTTGGAACAATATTTTTCGTACAACTAGTAATAAAAATGATGAGAACAAATTTAATGAATATAACCAAGAAAATCAGAAACTATTCCCTTCGATAGAAGACAATGTTCAAACCATTAAAAACCTATTAGGGAATAGTACTGATATTGTTTTCAGGCGATTGAAAATAGGTTCAAAGAATAAATTAAAAATTTGTATTATCTACACGGATAATTTAATAGATACATTGGCTCTACAAGAGCTTATTGATACTTTGCTGAATAATATGACGGAAGACGATTTAGATATTGAAAATCGAGCGACCGATAGACCTGTTGATGTACTAATAGAGAAGGTTGTCACGGTTGGTGGAGCGGCAGAAGTGGAGGATTTTACTACTTTAATAACAAACGTTCTATCTGCCCAGGCTGCCATTTTAATTGAAAATCAATCACAAGCCATTACTGTCAATATCCCAGGGTTTGACAAAAGAAGTATTGAAGAGCCGCAATCGGCAACACTTATTAAAGGACCTCGGGACGGATTTATAGAATCCATAGGCACCAATACGTCGTTACTAAGGAGAAGAATAAGAAGTGCCAACCTTTGGATGGAATCAAAAGAAATTGGTAGGATTTCTAAAACGAGAGTAGTGGTTGCTTAGATAAAAGGAATAGCGAATGAGGACGTCGTTCAAGAAGTTCATAAACGCTTAGATCGTATAAATATTGATGCGATATTGGAAAGTGGCTATATTGAAGAACTCATCCAAGACGAGACCTTCACCCCATTTCCAACTATTTTTAATACGGAACGGCCGGATGCAGTTGCTGGTAAACTCCTTGAAGGAAGAGTGGCCATATTAGTAGATGGGTCACCCTTTGTCATGGTTGTACCCAGTCTATTAAAATTCGACGGATCGGTACGATCTCTAATCCGTTTCACAACGAATTAAAAGAGGAGTAATCCTATGCTGAAGAGTATTGGTGTCATTCTTATTTATTTAATGATTGGTTTTTTTCAAATATCACAATTAAAAAAAGAAAAGATGATACGAGAAATATGGATCTTTTCTATTTTAATGGTATTAACTACAGGTGTTACGGTTGCTAAACTTAACAATTGGCCACTGCCTAGTCCATTGGATATAGTCACAATTGTTTTGGAGCCATTCATAAAGTAGGAAAAAGGATAGAGAGGAGGGAAGTAGTCCCATGTTAGAAAAAGGAAGAATTAGCCCCTTTAGAGTTAAGCATTTTAGCCATACTATTTACGGTTGGTACAACCATTCTTGCTATTCCATCTGTTATGACAGCAAAGGCTGGTCAAGATGCATGGCTGTCCGCCCTTATAGGGGTGATCTTGGTTGGAATGCTTGCCTATTTTTTTGTGATTTGTACAAAAGCAATGAAAAGAGAAACCTATATAAACTATCTTGAAAGAATATATGGAAGAATAATCGGTAAAATAATAGGTATTTTATACGTTTACTTTGGGTTTGTTGGTGCAACGAGCCTTCTCTTTCAATTTAGTGATTTTGTAACCACCCATATGCTGGTTAATACACCTGTAGAAATCCTTAATATCATGTTAGCTATTGTAGTTATATTAGTTGTACGGGCAGGACTCGAGGTATTGGCGAGAACAGGGGAGCTACTTCTTCCGTGGTTTGTTCTCCTTTTTTTCTCTTTAGTTATTTTTTTAATGCCTCAAATTGAAACAGATCGAATTAGTCCTATATATGAAGCAAGCTTTCGTGCCCATCTTTCAGCAGCAACAGACTTTCTAGCATTTGCTGGATTTCCTTTAGTAATGTTTCTAATGTTTTATCCCGGCAACATAAATCGTCCTGATAAAACAAAGTGGAATTTTGTAATAGGTACTGTTGTAGGTGCAGCTGTTGTTGGAGTCTTAGTCCTTTTATGTATTTTAGTTTTAGGAGCACCAGCCACTGCTCGTCAAGAATTTCCAAGCTATGTTCTTGCAAAATCTGTCAGTCTTTTTGATATCATTGAAAGAATTGAAGCGGTTATGGCAAGTATGTGGATTCTTACAATTTTCTTTAAAACGGCCATTTATTTTTACGGTTGTGTAATTGGTTTAGCAGACATATTATCTGTGAAGAATTATCGGTTTCTGGTGATCCCAATTGGACTTCTTACGATCGTCTTTTCAAATTTTGTATATCCAAATGTGTCCTATATGGCTTATTGGAATGATAAATATTGGGTTCCTTATTCAATGATCATGGGTTTTTTCATACCGCTACTAACATTAATAGTTGATAATATTAAAGGACGTATAGGGCAATAAATTACTAATATTCTGTATATAATATAAATATCTTAAATAATTTCTTAGGTGGTGAAAATTCAAATGACGGAAAAACCTATTCATTATGATGGAAGTATACAGAATAACAGTGCAGTAACTAATGATTCTAGTTCTTCTGAACCATTTACCATTACGGATGAGATGCGCAAAAACATCGGTGGTAATCCTTTTATTACTGACAAATAGAATAAATTTCATGGATTTGCAAAACCTATAATGTCGTAATTTTATATTAGAAAGGGAAGATAAGGATATGACAACGGTTTTGTACATCACAGCACATCCCCATGATGATACTCAATCATACAGTATGGTTGTTGCAAAAGCATTTATTGATACTTATAGAGAAGTAAATCCTGACCACGAAATTGTAGATGTTGATCTTTATAAGGAAAATATTCCACAAATAGATGTCGATGTTTTTAGTGGTTGGGGGAAACTTCGTTCTGGCCAGAGTTTTGAAGAACTATCATCAGAAGAAAAAGCAAAAGTCGGCAGACTAAATGAGTTATCTGATCAGTTCATATCAGCAGACAAATATGTCTTTGTTACACCGTTATGGAATTTTTCATTTCCTCCTGTTATGAAAGCGTATATTGATGCAGTAGCAATGGCCGGTAAAACATTTAAATATACAGAACAAGGTCCTATCGGTTTATTAACAGATAAAAAAGCTGTTCATATTCAGGCTCGCGGTGGGATTTATTCAGAAGGACCGGCAGCACCAATGGAGATGGGCCACCGGTTTCTAAATATCATTATGCAATTTTTTGGAATTCCCTCGTTCGAAGGATTATTTGTGGAAGGCCATAATGCTTTTCCAGATAGAGCAGAGGAAATCAAAGAAAATGCCATTGCACATGCCAAAGATTTTGCCCATACATTTTAATCATCTATTCGGGTCAACAACAAACTGTTGACTCTTTTTCATGAAATTTACTTTTGCGTTGTCCCCAAATTAAACTGGTCGTCCCATTTTAAGCGCCATTTATTTCTCCGTTCCATACGATTTCCTTTATACAAGTGTTTATACTTTTTCCAATGAATTTTCCATTGAGTTCTTCTGGTTGATCTCATTTTTATCTCTCCTTTTTACTTATCATTCTCTAATAAACTATTCTCGAAACTCCCTGTCGATTCCTTTGACTAGTTTTGTCGTATACATAGAGGATTTGTATTTTTACAGAAATTCACAAAAATATAGCCAAAATTAAAATTAATTTATACTAAAAACTATAAATATGTGGAATTGAATAACAAAATGTAGTAGTATATTGACGAAATTATTAAAAAAATAACAATATGCAGAAAATATGACAAAAAACGACCTTTTTTAGAATAGGATGATTTAAAGATGAATTTTAAAAGAAAATTATATCTCGGGTTTGGCTCGGTTTTAATTATTTTGATTATTACTGCTGCTTTTGGGCTATATAATATTCAGGAACAAAATCAAAACATGAAAACAATCGTGAATGTACATTATGAACGAGTCCGCCAGGTCAATGTTTTTCAATTTGAGATCAACAATACGGCACGGATGATAAGGGATGCGATCCTTAAAAAGGAGAATAATGTTACTAGAGAAGAGGAAGAAACAATTGCTGTTTCCAGAAAAAACACAGCGGATGCAGTTGAAAAATTGAAACAATTTGAAACGAATAGAAACGTTGAAGCACTTGTAAACGAACTTGATTTACTAAATAAATCCTATGAAGAAGGGTATCACATCATTGTAAAGCTTTTAAAGGAAGGGGACAAAGAGGGAGCAACAAAAGTACTAATGGAAGATAACCGGGAGGTTCGGGCTGGTCTTGTTAAGACTGTTGATAAATTATTAGAACTTGAAGAAACTGAAATGAACAATGCAGTTGCAAAGTCAAGGGATATGTATCAAACCACGTTGAAAAGTTTTCTTTATTTAATTACCGTTAGCATTTTAATTGTTGTTCTAATTTCGCTATGGGTCGTGAGAAGCATTATATCACGTATCAAAAATGTGAATTCCGTAATTTCCAGTGTCGATGAACTGGAAACAAGCAAACTGCCTCGAATTGACCATATAACAGATGATGAAATTGGAGAAATTGCGCTTGCTTATAATAGCATGGCCACCTCTCTTGAAAACCATATGGAGCAAGAAAATGATTTAAAAGAAAAAATGAAAATAGAGAATTGGATTAAGTCTCAACTCGTTGATTTAACAACAATGTATCAAGGAATCCAGGATGTAAAAAACTTTGCACGTTTGTTTATCTCAAAAATAACACCTGTTACTGGGGCGAGTTATGGGGCCTTCTATATAAAAGCTGAAAGTGACGAAAAGTTCATTAAGATAGCAGCTTACGCTGATATCCACTTAGAGAATTCCTCCAAGGTGTTTTACGTAGGGGAAGGCTTGGTCGGTCAGGCTGTCCTTGAGAATAAAACAATATTAATAGATTCATTGCCAGAGGATTACGTGAAAATTAGATCAGGTATAGGGCAAAGTTCACCTAAATACCTATTTATTTTGCCAATAGCCTATGAAGGAAAAGTGATCGGAGTTTTTGAATTAGGTTCATTTACACCTTTCGATGAAAATCACCATCGATTCCTAGATATGGTGCATAGAACCGTTGGTGTAAGCTTGCATAGTATTATTGGCCATATGAAGATTGAAAAGTTACTAGCAGAATCACAAACATTAACTGAAGAATTACAAAGCCAATCTGAAGAACTTCAACAGCAGCAGGAAGAATTACGGATGATCAATGAACAACTTGAAGAACAATATAAGAATTCAGAAGAAAAAACGAAGGAGCTTGAGAAAATCCAAATTGATCTAGAAGAAAAAAATCGTCATGTTGAACTTAGTTCTAAGTATAAGTCCGAATTCTTGGCCAATATGTCACATGAACTTCGAACACCGCTTAATAGTATGCTGATCCTGTCACAGCTATTAGCCGAAAATAACGATAATAACTTGTCAGAGAAACAGGTAGAATATGCTACTACGATTCATTCTTCTGGTAAGGATTTATTAGATTTAATCAATGATATTCTTGATCTTTCCAAAATTGAATCAGGGAAAATGGCAATTTTACCTGAGGAAGTACTATTTAGTGATATTAAATATTTTGTTGAAAATCAATTTTCACCAATTGCTACTCAAAAAAATCTTGGTTTTGAAATTGTAATAGATGAGAATCTTCCGTTTGTATTTATTACAGATAATCAACGACTAAAACAAATTCTTAAAAATTTATTATCAAATGCATTTAAATTCACAAAACAAGGGAAAGTGGTTATTGAATTTAAGCTTTGTAAAGACCAGGATAACTTTAAAGATGCGAATAAAACAATGGTTGCTATCTCTGTCACTGATACAGGAATAGGCATCTCTCGAGATAAGCAGAATTTTATCTTTGAAGCCTTTAATCAGGCTGATGGAACAACTAGTCGAAAATATGGAGGAACGGGGTTAGGACTCTCCATTAGCAAAGAATTGTCACAGCTTTTGGGCGGATTTATCGAGGTTGAAAGTACATTAGGTAAGGGAAGTACTTTTACATTGTATTTGCCTGAGTATGATGTACAACTAAATAATGAGTATATGAGAAAAGAAGTTGCAGCTACAGTAATGGAAGAAGCACAAATAATTGAAGAGAAACTCGAAGATCTTGCTCAAGTTTCAAACATAGAAGGGAAAAATAAGCAATCTGGTGAACTTAAAAATATCAAAGAATTATTAGCAGGTAAGAAGGTTTTACTGGTAGATGATGACATGAGGAATATCTTCTCGCTGACAACTGCACTTGAGACCAATAAAATGATTGTTGAATTTGCAGAAAATGGTCAAGAAGCAATTGAAATTCTGAAAAAGCAGTCAGATATTGATCTTGTTCTAATGGATATTATGATGCCTGTTATGAATGGATATGAGGCCATTCAAGAAATTCGAAAAATGGAAAGTTTCGTAGAACTTCCGATTATTGCTCTTACAGCGAAAGCAATGAAGAATGACAGAGAAAAATGTCTTGATGCTGGCGCCTCTGATTATATAAGTAAGCCAGTTAATTTAGATCAATTGCTTTCATTAATTCGTGTGTGGTTATATCGATAGAGGTGGTTAAAATAGAAGAGCAATTTTTAGAAAATTTTACGATTGATGACGATGAAAGTAATGAATTAGAAAAAACCGAGGTAGGTTTGCTGCTAGAAGGAATTTATCGTTATTACGGATTTGATTTTAGGGATTATGCTTATTCATCAATCAAACGAAGAATTATTCATCGAATGGGTGTTGAAAAGATAACAACCATTTCAGCCTTACAAGAGAAGGTATTACGAGATGAACAGCTATTAGGGAAATTATTAAGTGACTTTTCGATTAATGTAACGGAAATGTTCCGAGATCCAACTTTTTTTAAGTTTTTACGATCCAATATTTTACCATCTTTTAAAAACTTTCCGTTAATTAGGATTTGGCATGCCGGCTGTTCTTCTGGTGAAGAAGTGTATTCAATGGCTATTATGCTTCACGAGCTCGGTTTGTATCATAAGGCAAAGATTTATGCTACAGATATGAATGAAATCATTTTAGAAAAAGCCCAAAAAGGGCAGTTTCCAATCAATAGAATGCAGGTCTATACAAGAAACTATCATCAAGCAGGGGGAACAAAGGAGTTCTCAGAATACTATACGGCAAATAATGATATCGTAACTTTTTATCCGTTTTTAAAGGAAAATATAATTTTTGCTCACCATAATTTAGCGACTGACCATTCCTTTAATGAATTTCACATGATCCTTTGTAGGAATGTGTTGATTTATTTTAATCAGAAATTACAAAATCGCGTACAAAAGTTATTCTATGACAGCCTAAGTGCAGAAGGATACTTGGCTTTAGGAAACAAAGAGGTTATAACCTATACAAATCTATGGGACAAGTATGCGGAGGTCAATTCTACTGAAAAAATTTATAAAAAAATCAAGTAAATCATAGATTACTAGGTTTAATAGGGGTTATTTTGATGGACAATAATAAGAAAATAAATATTTTATTAGTTGATGACCGCCCAGAAAATCTATTAACGTTAGAGGCTGTTTTAGCTTCACCCTCATATAATCTCATTATGGCCAATAGTGGGGAGGAAGCATTAAAACAAGTTTTAAAACAAGATTTTGCGGTTATTTTGCTAGATGTTCAAATGCCTGGATTAAATGGATTTGATACTGCAAGGCTCATACACGGACGGGAACAATCCAAACATATTCCAATCATTTTTATCACGGCCATTAGTCAAGCAGTGGAAAATGTAAATCAGGGATATGCTGTAGGAGCGGTTGATTATATCTTTAAACCGTTTAATCCGGATATACTTAAAAGCAAAGTTGGAGCTTTTGCTAAGCTTTATGAATACCAGCAACAAATTAATGATCAAAAACAGTTGTTGAAAAAGCGTTCAATTGAGCTTGAAAAAGCCAATGAAAAATTAGGAAACATGGAGAAAGAGCTGCTACAGCATAATAATAATCTTGAAAAACTTGTTAGAGAAAAAACCGAAAAATTGCTATTAGCTAATAAGGACCTTTATCAATCACAGGAACGCTTTCAAAAAATATTTGCATCAAGTCCGAGTTTAATCGCCATTCGTTCGCTTAATGATGGACGTTATATTGATGTAAATGAAAGTTGGTTATATTATACTGGTTTTTCTTATGATGAAGTAATTGGAAAACAAGCAGGAATGCTGCATCTATTGTCCAAGAACTATGCTACTGCCCAAGACCTGGATATGCAAAAGGCGATTCGAAATGAACGGATTCAATACACTACATGTGATGGTCAGGAACGCATTGGCCTGTTATCAACGTAGGCAGCGGAAATTCATGGTGAACATTGTATTATAAGTGTAATAACGGATATCACAGAAAGAGAGCAGCTGGAAAAAGAATTAACTCGTTTGGATCGTTTGAATTTGATTGGAGAAATGGCAGCAGGAATTGCTCATGAAGTCAGGAATCCAATGACAACTGTAAGTGGTTTTTTACAGCTTGCCAAATCGAAGAAAGATATGCATCTCGAATATATTGATTTAATGCTGACAGAGTTAAATCGTGCCAATGATATTATTAAAGAGTTTTTAACTTTAGCGAAGAATAAAACTTCAGATCGGAAGCCACAGAATCTAAATGATATCATTGAGGCCTTATACCCTTTAATCCAAGCAGAAGCTGTTCTTTCAAATAAGAGCGTCCATCTTGAGCTTAGTGAATGCGTTCCATTATATTTAGATGAAAAAGAAATTCGCCAACTAATTTTGAATATTGCCCTGAATGGTCTTGAAGCCATGTCTTTGGGTGGGGAATTGACAATTAAAACGTATAGTGCAGAGAATATCGTTATTCTAGAAATACAGGATGAAGGCTGCGGGATTGATCGGGAAGTATTAGAGAAAATTGGTACACCTTTCTTTACTACGAAGGATACAGGAACTGGTTTAGGGTTAGCAGTTTGCTATAGTGTAGCCTCACGCCATAATGCCGATATATGTATTCAAACTAGTGATAAAGGAACGACATTCTCAATACAATTTAATGCTTCCTAGAGGGGAAAAGCAAAAGCAATACTACCATGAAGTGGGTGTATTGCTTTTTTATATACCTTGATTTTTTCTTTAACTCAATTTTGGCAAGGGATTGTTGTAGTGTGACGTTGTTCTTGTTAATATGCGGCTTCCACATTCTGCTGACACCCACCTAACATGAATTCTATATATATACAATGAATATGTATTGAATAGGATGCATTTTACTTTCTTGGCAGCCTTGTTAAGGAGGAGTGAGAAGTGTGAATGAAAAAATAAATACTACATTGATTGAGCTAATTGAAAAGGTAAGAAAGGACCAATCTCCGGATGGTTATTGGAACTATACATTTGAAACTGGAATCTCTACGGATTGTTATATGATTATTTTATTAAGGTCTTTAGAAATAGATGATGAAAATTTAATAAAGGAGTTATCGGAACGAATAGTAAGGAAACAACAAGAAAACGGGGCATGGAAACTGTTTCATGATGAGCCTAACGGCAATCTGTCTGATACAATTGGGGCCTACTACGCTCTCCTTTATTCAGGGTATTACAGTAAAAATGATCCCCGTTTACGACTAGCTAGGAAGTTTATCAAGAACAATGGTGGTATTGAAAAATCTCATATGTTAACAAAAATTATGCTGACTCTTACCGGTCAATATAAGTGGCCAAATTTTTTCCCCATTCCAATCGAGATGATTTTACTTCCAGTTTCATTTCCTATAAATTTTTACAGCTTTTCAGCATATGGCAGAGTCAACCTCGCTCCAATTATGATTCTTGCTAATAATAAATTTAGTCTTAAAACGTCAAAAACACCTGATTTAAAAGATTTATTTATTCATCGGGAGGAGGCTGTACAAGGACAGCCAATTAGATTTAGTGAGTCGGAGGAATGGCGATCGCTTTCTTCTCTAATTAATCAAGGAATAAAAAGTTTAATAGGTTTACCAAGTCATATTCACCAATTAGCAACTGAGCACACGAAGCAATATATGCTAAACCGGATTGAATCGGATGGTACTTTACTGAGCTATTTTAGTTCAACTTTTTTAATGATCTTTGCCCTTCTTTCGCTTGGGTATTCGAAACGGGATCCAATTATTGTCAATTCTGTAAAATCCTTAAAATCAATGAAATCTAATATCAGTGGTCTACCCCATATGCAATTTACTACAGCGAATGTATGGAACACTTCACTACTTACTTATGCTCTACAGGAAGCAGGGGTGTCCTCAGATGATGTCGTGGTCAAAAAGGCGAACAATTACTTACTAAAAAAACAGCATTATAAGTATGGAGATTGGGTTATCCATAATCCATCAGCCCTTCCCGGAGGATGGGGTTTTTCCGAAAGTAATACGATACATCCCGATGTTGACGATACGACCGCTTCTTTACGATCGATTGCAAGAAATGTCCGCAAAGACTGGAGATATAGGCAGGCATGGGATCGCGGCATCCAATGGTTAATATCTATGCAAAGTGATGATGGGGGGTGGCCGGCTTTTGAAAAGAATACGAATAGTAAAGTCCTCCATCTGTTCCCGATTGAAAAAGCAGAGTATTTTCTTTCAGACCCATCCAGTGCAGATTTAACTGGAAGAACACTTGAATTTCTAGGTACGTATACAAACCTTTCTAAAACACATCCTTCGATTAGAAGAGGGGTGGAATGGCTTCGTAAGAACCAAGAGAAAGATGGGTCGTGGTATGGACGATGGGGCATTTGTTATATATACGGAGCATGGGGAGCGGTTACGGGGTTACGGGCTGTTGGGATTTTACCCACCGATCCAATGATCACAAAAGCAGTAAAATGGCTTGAGGGGATCCAAAATAGTGATGGCGGATGGGGTGAATCATGCCTTAGTGATTTAAACAAAAAATACACTCCTTTAGGTGTAAGTACATTAACACATACCGCATGGGCCGTTGATACCCTGATGGCCGCTAGTGATAAATCAACGAGAGCCATTGAACGTGGGATTGAATTTCTATTAGGAAATATTAATAAAGAGGATTGGACGACGAACTATCCGAAAGGAGCAGGAATGGCCGGAGACTTTTATTTTCATTATCATAGCTATCGTTTTATTTTTCCGATGCTAACATTTGCCCATTATCGAAAAAAAGGGTGGTAATTTTCTAACCACTCTTTCTATATTTTTGTGATATTGTATACTTGTACTAGGAAAAATTTTTATATGAAGGATGGGGAATTGATGGACTTTATTTTACATCCATTAGGAGATCAAGCGGTTACAATTGAGTTAGGAACCACTATTTCTGAGGGTATTTTTACAAAAGTACAAGTAATTACCGCTTATTTGGAACAACATCCCCCAATTTGGATGATTGAATATATTCCCGCATTTACTACGGTAACCGTTTTCTATGATCCATATCTGTTGTCAAATCAATATGATCAAGAGAAACTCCCATACGATGTTGTTTGTGATTTTTTTAAAGAAGCATTTTCAGATTTGAGTGTACAAAGAGAGATTAACACAAATGTGGTCGAAATTCCTGTATGTTATGGAGGAGAATTCGGCCCAGATATTGAGACAGTCGCAAAAATGAACGGGCTAACGATTGATGAGGTAATACATATTCATTCATCTGCTGATTATATTGTTTATATGATTGGGTTTGCTCCAGGTTTCGCGTATATTGGTGGAATGTCTGAGAAAATAGCGGCCCCTAGGCTAGAAACACCACGCTTAAAAATTCCCGAAAGATCTGTTGGAATAGCGGGGATGCAAACGGGTATCTATCCAATTGAAACACCGGGCGGCTGGCAGTTGATCGGTCGTACGCCAATCAGACTTTTTAGACCTGAAGAAGACACCCCAAGTTTATTAAAAGCTGGCGATAAAATTCGCTTTAAACCAATAAGCGTTGCCCAATACATTGAATTAGAACAAGATTCAAAAATATCTCAGGTAAAGAATTGGAGTAAGTAGGATGATTACAATAAAAAAAAGCGGCCTCCTTACAACTGTTCAGGATATGGGAAGGTACGGCGGATATCAAAAATATGGTGTTATCGCAAGTGGTGTCATGGATCCCATTGCCCACCGCATTGCCAATTTATTAGTAGGGAACGATGAACATTTGCCTACTTTAGAGATTACGTTGCTTGGTCCAACAATTGTATTCCATAAAAATGCCCTAATTTCCATTTGCGGTGGAGATCTCTCCCCTTCGATAAATGGAGAAGAAGTCCAATCATGGCGCACCGTGCTTGTTAAAAAGGGAAGTATTTTGAAATTTGGTCCATGCAAAAAAGGATGCCGTGCTTACCTTGCTGTTGCTGGAGGTTTTTCCGTTCCATCGGTTATGAACAGCAAATCAACCTATTTAAGAGCTGGTATTGGAGGTTTTAAAGGACGAGCACTGCAAGCTGGTGATGAGTTGTTATTTGGACCATCTAGCAAGCTTTCAATAAAAATGCAGGATGAATTATTGGAGAGAAATACAACTGGTTTTATTGAAGGAAAATGGTCTATCCCCTCTAGTTTAATTCCAATATTTAAAGGGGATACGCCAATTCGGGTCATAAAAGGTCGCAACTATCATCAATTTACTCAAGAAAGTCAGAAAAGCATTTTCAACGAAGCTTTTGTTGTCACACCACAATCTGACCGAATGGGATACAGATTAAGTGGCCCTTTATTAACATTAGAAAAAGCAGAGGAAATGATTTCCGAAGCAGTTGGCTTCGGAACGATACAAGTTCCGGCTAATGGTAAACCGATTATTCTTTTAGCTGATCGGCAAACAACAGGAGGATACCCGAAAATTGGCCAAGTTGCATCTGCTGATTTGCCTCTGATTGCCCAAGCTAAACCGGGGGATCAACTCTATTTCACCGAAATATCCCATCGAGAGGCTCAATTCCTTTATCTACAAAGGGAAAGGCAGCTTCAAATTATAAAACATGGGATCATAGAGAAATTTAAATAGGGGGAGAACAATGTATTCTATTGACTTGAATTGTGATATGGGCGAGAGTTTCGGTGCCTATACGATTGGAAGGGATGAAGAAATCCTTGACTATATTACGAGTGCTAATATTGCCTGCGGCTTTCATGCTGGTGATCCCTCTACGATGAGAAAAACGGTAAAAATGGCGCTTGAGAAAAATGTGGCGATAGGTGCTCACCCTGGCTTCCAAGATTTGGTTGGCTTTGGGAGGCGGGAGGTGAGTATTACTCCAATAGAAGCCTATGATATCGTTCTTTACCAGATTGGCGCTTTATCGGCTTTTGTACGAGCAGAAGGCGGAAATATCCAGCATGTGAAGCCTCATGGTGCACTTTACAATATGGCTGCTAAGAGTTCGGATCTTTCCGAGGCCATTGCCGAAGCTATTTACAAAATTGATCCAACTATGATTCTATTTGGTTTAGCAGGAAGTAAATTAGTGGAAGCAGGAAGAACGATTGGATTGCGTACAGCCAATGAAGTTTTTGCTGATCGTACTTATCAACTTGATGGCTCATTAACTTCAAGACGCGAAGGTAATGCTCATATCTCAGACCAAGAGACGGCAGTAAGTCAGGTTATTCGTATGGTGAAGGAAGGGAAGGTACGTTCTGTCCAAGGTGAGGATGTTTCGATTACGGCCCAGACTGTATGTATTCATGGGGATGGGGATCATGCACTAGACTTTGCTAGATACATAAAAACAGCATTGAAAGATGCAGGAATTACAATTGCTAAGATTAGTGAATCTTTAACTAAATAACTATATTCCAACAAGATGGGGGTTTTTTCTAATGACTTCTCCAGCATTATGGAGCCCGGCTGAGGCTCGACAACTGATTCGTGAAAATAAATGGGTAAAGCCTACCTCTGGAGTAGCAAACGGCTATATCCAAGCAAATTTAGCAGTCTTACCAAAAAAATTAGCTTTTGATTTTCTTCTTTTTTGTCAACGTAATCCTAAACCTTGCCCGATTATTGATGTTACAGAGGTAGGGTCAGGTATACCTGAATTAGCAGCCCCAACTGCTAACATCAAAACAGACATTCCGAAATATCGGATTTACCGCAAGGGTGAATTAGTGGAAGAGACAACAGATGTCAGCGATGTATGGGATGATAACATGGTTGGATTTCTGCTTGGCTGCAGCTTCACATTTGAAGAAGCACTATTAAACTATGGTGTTCCCATTCGTCATATTGAAGAAAATTGTAATGTCCCAATGTACAAGACGAATATTCCCTGTGTAAAAGCCGGTGTGTTCGAAGGCCCAATGGTTGTTAGTATGAGACCGATGTCAGAAAAAGATGCGATTCGGGCAGTACAAGTAACAAGCCGTTTCCCATCTGTACATGGTGCTCCAGTTCATATCGGAAATCCGGAGGCCATTGGTATTCAGGACATTAACCAACCAGATTTCGGTGACAAGGTTACAATAAAAGATGGAGAAATCCCTGTATTTTGGGCATGTGGTGTTACCCCACAAGCTGTTGCTATGCAAGTAAAACCGGAAATTATGATTACACATGCTCCCGGTCATATGTTCATTACTGATCTAAAAAATGAACAGTATGCCAT
>JAENZK010000092.1 GCA_016841285.1 Guptibacillus hwajinpoensis
GATAAGTCAACTAAGAATTGCTAACGCAATTCAAGTTTCCTTTATCTCAGTCGAAAGCCCCTCCAGTTTGTACGGCGATGAGCAAGGCGCTTGCGCTTTTCTAACGCACATCTGCTGCAACTTCACTCATGCTAACTTCATCATCTGAGACAACCTGTGGTTGTGTCGAAGTGAAGAAGTCCTCTAATGCTTGCTTGTTTTCTTCACGGTCAAGCTCTAAAACAGCACCTGCATGCGAATAGCTTTTATTTTCATATGAGCCATCAACAGGTATACGAATCGTTTCAATCTCTTTAGGATTCATTAAGAAGTTTGTTCCTAAAGCTAGAATTTTACTGGAACCAATATTTGTATCAATGTAAGGGGAAATAGTTCCCATCATTTTAGGTAGCTTTGTAAAACCGTTGATACTAATTAATTCATCCTTAACAGCTGAAATTACCTGCTGTTGTCTGCGAACCCTTCCAAAGTCACTTTCAGCATCATGACGAAAGCGTGCATACTCTAATAGCTCTGCACCATCTAGCCTTTGAATGCCAGGCTGGAAGTCAATATATAAACCGCCTGCACGGTCTGTATATTTCATTCTTTTTTCAACATCAATTTCTACGCCATTTGGTGATAATACATCAACAACATTGGCGAATCCATCGAAATTCACTAAGGCATAATATTGGACATCAATTCCAAAGTTCTCTTTTATAGTTTGGCGTACTAATTCGGCACCGCCATAGTTATAGGCTTGGTTAATTTTATTATCTTTATGACCAGGAATTGAGACATAGGAATCCCTCATGATAGACGCTAGTTTTGCCGATCCAGTTTCCGGGTCATACTGCGCTACCATGATCGTATCTGTTCTTCCTTCTTCAGATTTAGTATCTACACCAAGAAGGAGCACATTGATTTTCTCTAAATCCTCTACCCCTTTAAAGTTAGATTTTTCTTCATTATCCTTTTTACCACTACTAGGGAAATTATTATCACCGGAAGCGGAATTATAAGCTGCATAGTATTGATAAACACCGAAACCAATCATGGCTATGAAAAATGTTATTAGAATAAGGCCGATTTTAAACGGACTTTTCTTTCTTCTTCTTTTAATTGCTCGTTTTTGTTGCTCTATGTTTTTTCTACGCTCAATGCGCGAGGACATTCTGTTGCTCACCTCTCCTTAAATATACACGACAACTAATTTTTTTAAAAAATTACTCTCAGAATTATAGATTACTAGATTCGACACCCATTTACAATATTAACATAAAAGTTGTTTGTTTTCTCCTACATATTTTTATTTTAAATACATAAAAATGGTAAAAAGGACAAGCAAGAAAGGGGAAAGGGGTAATGATACTACTATTATCTTATTGGAGATTGGATAAGTTATGATAATTCGGCTTTTTCTTTTTTTATTAGGATTTGGACTGGCCGTTGCCGGTGGGGTAACTGTTATTGCTTATCTAAATGTAATGGCAATGGGACTTTCCTTTCTCGATTACCTATTATATATAAGTAATAGAATGGAGTGTTATCTCTTAATTGTAGGTATTATTCTTATCACAATAAGCATTTATATACCTTTAAATAGAAAAAATTGAAAAAAATGAATTAATTTCTTTAACTGGAATAAATTGCTTCACATCTGACAATACTGTTTTTTAACAATGTGAGATGAAGTGAGGGGTAAAAACATGTTGTATCTGCACGATGTTTGGGTGAATTGGTTTGAAGGTGAAGAGAATGGTTATAATGTTTGTCATTTTCACGAATGGAGAAAAGAAGATACTGTTGAACTTTTAGACCAAACACCATTGATTAAGGTAGAGACGGTTTTATTTCATTATATTGAAAATGACTTATTAGATCTACCGGGGCAGCTTTTAGAGGATGTGTATCAAAAAAGCTATATACGCAAAAACCATGAACGGATTCAGCTAGACTATTGCTTTATCGTAACAGACGGAGTGGGAATTTTGGCAGTTGATACTCTTGGGTACCATATACCAATTAAAAAGAGCAGACTAATACCGAGACAAGAACAGCTAGTGTACGATATGGTTGAGAACCTTGATCCGACAGTGTATACATTTGAAAATCGAACAAAGAAGGAGCATCATATACTGTCACCTTCCCCCAACTTAATGAAAGGGCTTACAAGGAAAGAAAGACAATTAAAGCAGCTATTGTTCATGGCACTGGATCAGCTTCACTCAACCGGGAATCCAGCTGAAATTCGTTATTGGTATACGGAATGGAATCCTACAAAATACCAGGAAATTCAAAAACAAAACTTTGATGACGTCTGGAACAAATTATATGAAGAAGCTAAGGATGGCTGGAGCTCAAGGCATGAGCATCTTTGTGAACGGCTTGTGAAAGGACAACCTTTCTTTGAAAAGCTTTGGGAATTAGAAAAAGGTACAAAAGTAAATTAGGGCTAGGACCATAGGGGGTCTTAGCCCTTTTCGCTTTTCTATGTCTAGCTTCAGCGCCCAGCGGCGAGTATTCGAGCCCACCTCCCTACGATAAGTCAACATCGATTCGCTATGCTCATCGCCGGATATCCTTTATCTCAGTCGATGTGCTCCAGTTTATACGTCGCTGAACGGGCGCCTCCGCTTTTCTTATTTTCTAGTTTTTCTGCCTAATCCTATTGCTTTTTCTACTTTTTTCATCATTTTTGATGCAACAGCATTTGCTTTTTCAGCTCCAAGGTCTAAATATTGATCAAGCTTCTCAGATTCAAGTAAATTATAATATCTTTCTTGAATTGGTTTTATCGTGTTAATTACCGCTTCGGCAACGTCTGCTTTAAATTCTCCATATCCTTTGCCCTCGTATTTCTTTTCAAGGTCTTCGATAGATATATTGGAGCAGATTGAGTAAATCGTTAACAGGTTAGATACACCGGCCTTGTTGTCTTTATCAAATTTAATAATTCCTTCAGAGTCCGTTACTGCACTTTTAATTTTCTTTTCGATTTGCTTTTCTTCATCTAGCATGGAAATGAAAGCTTTTGTATTCGCGTCGGATTTACTCATTTTTTTCGTAGGATCCTGCAGTGACATGATTCTTGAGCCGACCTTTGGAATACTTACCTCTGGTATTGTAAATATTTCGTTGTATTTTTTATTAAATCGCTCTGCTAAATCACGTGTTAACTCAAGATGCTGCTTTTGATCCTCACCAACAGGTACGATATCCGTATTGTACAATAATATGTCAGCTACCATGAGTGGAGGATAAGTTAATAGCCCTGCAGAAACAGCATCCTTTCCTGCTGATTTATCTTTAAATTGTGTCATTCTTTCAAGTTCCCCAATGTAGCTGATACATTGCATAACCCAGCCAAGTTGGGCATGAGCCGGAACTTCGGACTGAATAAATAATGTAGATCTTTCAGGATCGATACCAACCGCTATGTATAGGGCAGCAAGGTTGCGGATATTTTTTTGAAGCTGTTTCGGGTCCTGTGGAACCGTAATAGCGTGCTCGTCAACAATACAAAAATAACATTGGTTGTCCTCCTGTAAATCAACGAAATGCTTTAAAGCTCCAAGATAGTTTCCTAAAGTAATTGTGCCGCTAGGCTGAATGCCAGAAAAAATGATTGCCATATTTTATTCCTCCTTAAAATTTTCACTTATAGTGTAAAAAAGACAAACAAAAAGGTCCAATCATCCCCGCTTATGTAAGGGACGAATGGACCGTGGTGCCACCCTTGTTATTCTATAAGAATCACTTTGAAATGCCGCATATGCTCAAAAGCCCATTCCATATTTTTTCACTGCTTGTTTCCACCAACCACAAGCTCTCTATAAGCTTCCAAATATGTACTTTTCTTTCTCATTGCAATACCAATATTAATTTTTGAAACCTATTATAGTAAACTCATCTATAAAAATCAAGTGATTAATAATAAAAAATAAAAGACGCTAAAAGTGAAATTGAAAATAAGATTCCTCCTGCAATTAAAAAGTATTGATTATTATTCCGTTCTCGTGCTTTTTTATTTAAATTTCTAGCTTGCAAAATATATAGGCTTCCACTGAACATTAAAATCGCAATTGAAAACAAAAATAAATAATTTAACAGAGTCAATACCATTGGACCTTCACGAAAGAAAGATAGAATCAAACTGAGAAATATAGGTAAAACTGTAAAAAGAATAAGTGTGATATAGGAAAATGTAGGACATCAAGGAGGTTATTCGATGAAACGTAAGTGGCTGTCTATTCTATTTATTCTATTGTTTGCTCCGAGTCTTTTACTAACTGCCTGTGGTGGCATTGGTAATAACGACGAAGGGGCAAATGAAGCAGGAAATGGGGCAACAGCTGATAAGCAAATCCTTAACTTACTGGAAGCCGCAGAATTACCAACAATGAATACAAGTCAAGCAGATGATGCGGCATCATTCGTCGCAATGAACCAGGTGTTCGAGGGTTTATACAGGCTAGGTCCAGAAAACACACCTGTACCGGGTGTTGCTAAAGAAGTACAGGAAAGTGAAGATAAAAAGGTGCTTACCTTCATTTTGAATGAAAATGCGAAGTGGAGCGATGGCTCACCTGTAACAGCAAACGACTTTGTCTATGCTTGGAAGAAAGCCTTACACCCAGACACGCTTTCTCCCTATGCCTACTTGATGAAACCAATTAAAAATGCTCAAGGAATAATGACTGAGAGGGACGCCCTCTTTGGGAAAGTGGACGAACTAGGGGTTAAGGCTATCGATGAAAAAACATTAGAAGTGACACTTGAAATTCCTGTTCCATACTTTCTTGGGTTAACAGCATTTGCCACGTTTTTTCCACAAAAACAAAAGTTTGTAGAAGCACAAGGTGATGAGTATGCGCTATATGCGGATAAGATGATCTATAATGGTCCTTTTGTGATGACGGATTGGAATACAAGTGGTTGGACATTTAAGAAGAATCCGGAATATTGGGATAAGGATACTGTTAAATTAGAACAAATCAATTATAAGGTGATTAAAGATGCGGCTACTGAAACGAATCTTTTCGAGACAGGACAAGCGGATCGTGCTGTGTTAAATGCTGAATTAGTTGATTTATACAAGGATCACCCCGACTTCTTAACCTACGAGGAACCTGTCATGTGGTACATGAAATTTAATGTTGATCGGGTACCGATTGAACAACGCAAGGCCATGCAAAGGGCCATTAACAAGGAAGACTTTGTTAACACCCTTTTAAACAATGGTTCAATAGCTGCTGATTACTTTTTCCCGGCTGGCTTTGTTAGTCATCCGACAACAGGGGAAGACTTTAGAGCGAAGCATGGCAATATTATTTCTTTTAACGCGGATGAGGCGAGGAAATATTGGGATCAAGCAGGTTCCCCAAAGGTAACATGGGAGTTGCTTGTCAATGATCGCGATGAATTAAAGAAAACGGCCGAGTATATTAAAAACCAACTAGAAACGAATTTGCCTGGTTTAACGATTAATATAAACGTCCAACCATTCAAACAACGATTAGCATTAGATGACGCGATAAATTATGATATTCAACTGTCAGGGTGGGGGCCGGATTATCAGGATCCACTTACATTTATGGATATTTGGGTAACCAATGGGGGGAATAACAAAGCAAACTACTCCAATGCTGAATACGACAAAATTATTCAAGACGCTATGACGAATTTGAGTGATTTAGGAGCTCGTTTTGAAAGCCTTCAAGATGCCGAGGTTATTCTACTGGAAAAGGATGCTGTACTAGCTCCTCTTCATCAACGAGGCCGTGCTGTTCTTCAAAAACATTATGTTAAAGATTTAATTGTTCACCCATTTGGTCCTGAGTATAGCTTTAAGTGGACGTATATCGAGGGAAAAGAATAAAATGGTCCGTTATATTGTCAGTAGATTTCTGTATATGATAGTTACCTTTTTAATTATTGCAACGCTTACCTTTTTCTTAATGCAAACACTACCAGGATCTCCATTTAACGATGAGAAACTAAGTGAAGCTCAGATTGAATTACTAAACAAACGCTATGGTTTAGACAAACCGGTAGCAATTCAATACGTTATTTACATTTCCAATTTAATTCAAGGAGATCTTGGTGTTTCCTTTCAATTTGATGGCCGACCGGTTACGAAGATTATTGGCGAAAGGGTTCCGGCATCAGCTTTTTTAGGGGGACAGGCATTAATTTTTGGAACAATCATTGGTTTATTTTTAGGGATTATAGCAGCACTACGGCATAATACTGCAATGGATTACGGGGCAATGCTATTGGCGGTTATTGGTCTATCGATACCATCCTTTGTCTTTGCGGGACTTCTGCAATACTGGGTAGGTGTGAAATGGAAGTTGCTCCCGGTCGCCTTTTGGGAGGGATACCAATATACAATCCTTCCAACCCTTTCCCTTTCAGTTTTTGTAATAGCGCAGGTCGCCAGATTTATGCGAACCGAAATGCTGGAGGTACTTGGACAAGACTATATTGTTACAGCGAAGGCAAAGGGGATAAACCCTACAGCCATTGTATTTAAACATACGATCCGAAATGCGCTCATTCCTGTCATTACAATACTTGGACCACTAGCGGTAAATATTATGACAGGCTCACTTGTTATCGAAAAAATATTTGGGGTGCCCGGACTTGGGGAACAATTTGTTCTTTCAATCATGACAAACGATTACCCCGTAATTATGGGTATAACCTTGTTTTATGCTGCGTTATTCATTGTTATCATATTTATCGTTGATGTGCTGTACGGAGTAATTGACCCAAGGATTCGATTAGATGGAGGTAAGGGGTCATGAGTGTAGATAACAGTCAGATTACTAATGAAATGTTCCAAGCGGCTAAAATTGATGTGAATAGTAATGAAAAAATAGCACGGAAGAGTCTTACATTTTGGCAGGATGCCTGGATGAGATTGAAAAAGAATAAAGGTGCTTTTGCTGGGCTGATTATGATTTGTTTGACTATCCTTCTTGCCATATTCGGCCCGTATGCAAATGAGTATTCTTATAAAGAACAAGATCTTACTCGTTCCAATTTACCACCTAAAATCCCTGTCTTAGAAAATATTCCATTTTTAGGGTTTAATGGAGTGGATATTCGCGGTGTGGACCAATATGAAAAAAAGAACATTGAAGAATATTTCTGGTTTGGAACGGATGATTTGGGACGAGATTTGTGGACTAGAACATGGCAGGGTACTCGAATTTCTCTTTATATTGCTTTTTTAGCAGCGGCTATCGATTTTATTATCGGTGTAGGATATGGTGGCATTTCTGCTTTTTATGGAGGTCGAGTTGATACTATCATGCAGCGTATTATTGAAGTGCTTGTTGGGATTCCCCATTTGATTGTAGTTATTTTATTAATTCTTGTCTTGAATCCAGGTGTCTTATCGATTACCTTGGCGATGGTAATAACAGGTTGGGTTGGTATGGCAAGAATTGTAAGGGGGCAAATTCTGAAATTAAAAGGACATGAATTTGTACTGGCATCGAAAACCTTAGGTGCAAGTGATAATCGAATGATATGGAAGCATTTAATTCCCAATACAATGGGTTCGATTATTATTACAACGATGTTTACCATTCCTACCGCCATATTTACGGAGGCATTTTTAAGCTTCATCGGACTTGGATTACGCCCACCGATAGCGTCATTGGGGACACTGGTGAACGACGGCTTTAAAATGATGCGAATCTATCCACATATGATGGTTATTTCTTCAGTAGTGATTAGTTTAATTATGATAAGTTTTAACTTATTGGGTGATGGACTTCGTGACGCGTTAGATCCTAGAATGCGAAGATAGGAGGGGAAGGATTGGATATTATTTTAGAGGTAAAAGATCTTCATGTCTCCTTCGATACCTATGCTGGAGAAGTTAAGGCTGTTCGTGGTGTAGATCTTTATTTAAGAAAAGGGGAGACACTGGCGATTGTTGGAGAATCCGGATCTGGAAAATCTGTTACAGCTAAAAGTATCATGCAACTTATACCTAACCCACCGGGACGTATTGTAAAAGGAGAAGTCGTGTTTGAAGGAAAAGATCTAGTAAAGTCGAGGGAAAAAGAAATGCAGACGGTTCGGGGGTCGGAAATTTCTATGGTGTTTCAAGATCCGATGACCTCGTTAAATCCGACAATGACAGTCGGAAAACAAATTGTAGAAGGGCTAGTTAAGCATCAAAGGGTAAGGAAATCAGAAGCAAAAAAGCGAGCTATTGAGCTGTTAAATCTTGTTGGAATCCCGAATCCGGAGATTCGTATAAATCAATATCCCCATCAATTTTCCGGTGGGATGAGACAACGGGTTGTGATTGCTGTGGCCCTTGCTTGTAATCCTAAAGTATTAATTGCTGATGAACCTACAACAGCTTTAGATGTAACGATACAAGCTCAAATACTCGACTTAATGAGAGATTTGCAGGAGCAAATGGATACGGCTATTATCATCATTACCCATGATCTTGGTGTAGTGGCCAATATTGCTCATCGTGTAGCTGTAATGTACGGGGGTATCATCATTGAAACCGGCACGGTTGATGAAATATTCTATCAACCGAAGCATCCATATACATGGGGACTCCTTGCTTCCATGCCAAAGCTGCACACCAAAAAGGGAGAATTATTAGCCATAGCCGGTACACCTCCTGATTTAGTTGCACCCCCGCTTGGATGTCCGTTCACTCCACGTTGTCCTTATGCAATGGAGGTATGTGTTAGCCATATGCCGGACTATACAAAATCCTCACGGACCCAGTTTGCTGCATGCTGGCTGCAAGATGAAAGGGCCCCAAAGGTGGGACCGCCACGAGAAGCTACAGGGGGTTCTAATTTATGACATATAAAATTGAAAAATTAGTAGAAGTGAAAAATTTGAAAAAATATTTTAAAGTAGGCAAACATCAAGTTTTACATGCAGTCGAAAATGTAACTTTTGATATCTATCGAGGAGAGACGTTGGGATTAGTAGGTGAGTCTGGATGTGGTAAATCAACAACGGGGCGGACAATTATCCGACTTTATGAAGCTACCGCCGGAGAAGTATTTTTTGAGGGAATCAATGTCCATGGGAAAAAAAATAAGGGTGATCTAAAAAAACTAAATCGTAAAATGCAAATGATATTTCAAGATCCATATGCGTCATTAAATCCAAGAATGACTGTGATGGACATTATTGCAGAAGGCATTGATATTCATGGATTGGCAAGTAGTCCCGAGGAACGAAGAATAAAAGTTTATAAATTATTAGAAACAGTTGGCCTAAATCGTGAGCATGCCAACCGTTATCCACATGAATTTTCAGGCGGTCAGCGCCAGCGCATTGGAATCGCCCGTGCCCTAGCTGTAGAACCAGAATTTATAATAGCTGATGAGCCAATTTCGGCGTTAGATGTCTCCATTCAGGCACAAGTTGTTAATTTAATGCAGAAACTTCAAGAGGAGCGGAGATTAACATACTTATTTATTGCCCATGATTTATCTATGGTGAAGTTTATTAGTGACCGAATTGGTGTTATGTATTTAGGAAATCTCGTGGAGTTGGCTGAGAGTGATGAACTATATGATAATCCACTACACCCTTATACACAGGCCCTTTTATCAGCTATTCCCATTCCAGACCCTAAAGTAGAGCGTTCACGGAAACGTATTGTTCTTGAAGGGGACTTACCCAGCCCTATAAATCCACCAACTGGATGCCGTTTCCATACCCGTTGCCCACACGCCATGGAGATATGTAAGAGACATGAACCCAAATGGCTGGAAGTAAAAGACAAACATTGGGCTGCTTGTCACTTGCATGATCTAAACAAGTTTTGAATATACTTTACTAATCGAAAACCAGCTGATATGTAAATGGTACCAGCTGGTTTTGTTTGTTAATAGGTGAAAAAAATAGAAATATGTCAAAAAATAATGTTTCGTGTCAAAAACTCCCCTATAATAAAGATAGAATAAAAAGAATGGAGCATAGAAATGGGAAAACGAGCAGGAGAAAAGAAATTTGCGTATTTTTTAATTTTTTTAATGCTTTGTGCAGTGATTTTTTCGACTAGTGCTTTTGCAGAAGGAGATAAATTGGTCGTTAACTTCCACTCCAAAAAACTTAGTTCTGTAAAAGAAGTGGAATTGCCAAGTGCTTTACCCCGATTTAAATATGATACGGGGCTATCTTTTTCATACCCTGATGCGGTAAGAGGGGTCTATATGACTGCTCATACAGCAGGCGGTTACAAAAATTATCTTGATTATCATTCTGGTGCTTCAAAAAATCTATATGCTTCAGGTAAAAATTTTGCTGGAATAATGAATTTGATGGATACGACTGACTTAAATGCAGTTGTTATAGATATTAAAGATGATTGGGGAAATCTGACCTACTTGCCGCAGGCGGATTCACCGTTAGCTTCAATTGGGAAACCATATATTAAAAACCCACGGGAAATGCTTGAGCTTTTTGAAAAAAAACAAATATACCCAATAGCAAGGATTGTAGTGTTTAAAGATACAGTTCTTGCAAAACAAAGGCATGATCTTTCCTTTATGGATAATGGGGCTGTATGGAAAAATGGCCGAAATGAATCTTTTGTTAATCCATTTTTGAAAGAAGTATGGGATCATAATGTTCAAATAGCGATCGATGCCGCCAAACTTGGATTTAAAGAAATTCAATTTGATTACGTTCGTTTTCCTGAAGGGTTTGAGAAGCGAGATGATACATTGGTCTATAGTATGGGACACTATAAAGATATGAAATAGATAATATCCAAAAACGGGTGCAGGCTGTTACAGATTTTGTAGCTTATGCAAGAGATCAATTGAAGCCTTATGATGTAGATGTATCTGTAGATATATTCGGATATACTGCAACATTACCTGAGGCTCCAGGAATAGGGCAAAACTTCACAAAAATATCCCAACATGTAGATGTAATATCATCGATGATTTATCCTAGTCATTGGACTTCATATTTTGGGATTGCAAAGCCGGATCTCGAACCATATCGATTAGTAACGGAATATTCTAAGGTTGAAAATGCTAAATTAGAGAAAGTAGAGAATCGGCCGGTATCGCGTCCATGGATACAGGATTTCACCGCATCATACCTTGGCAGGGGGAATTATTTGAATTACGGCAAGGCCGAGGTTGAAGCACAAATTAAAGCCTTAAATGAGAATGGAATTTCGGAATTCTTACTTTGGGATGCTGCCAATACGTATACAACCGGTGTAGACTATACACCATAAGAAAAGTGGAAGCGACCGTTCGACGTATAAACTGGAGCTAGACTATGAAAAAACAAACAAAGAAGAAGGTGGAAATTCCACCTTCTTCTTTATTATAATGGATTATCGTTTTCCGCCAACAAGCTTCCAACCAGCTTGTGTTTTATGTGTTTGGTCTGAATGCAAATCTTTTCTGCTTCCACCAAAGAAGCGATATCCAATAAAATGTGATAAGTGACCATTTAATGCAGTAATTCCAACGATTAAACCTGCTACAATGATAAAATCAATAAAGTATCCTACCACCAACATTACCCCCAATTTTCCGTCCTTATTTATTATTTTATAAAATCTTTACCTAAAAGAAAAGAGAATTAGCGAATTTGTTTTTTTATTTTATGAAACCATTTCAAATATAAAACGTATATAAATTGTCTAGGAATTTTGAACAATTTATTTTTTAAAACTATATATTTCTTATAAGAATTATTGTATAATGGTTCTATACTTAATTTAAAATAATTTTAAAGTAATAGTCAGTGTTTATATAAAAGTCTTAAAATCTGAATGGAGTGAAATGAATGGTAACATTATTTACATCGCCAAGTTGTACATCATGCCGAAAAGCAAAGGCATGGCTTGAAGAACATGAGATATCCTATAAAGAAAGAAATATTTTTACAGAGCCCTTAACACTTGAAGAAGCAAAGCAGATTTTGAGAATGACTGAGAATGGAACGGATGAAATTATCTCAACTAGATCAAAGATATTCCAAGAACTTGATATCGATTTAGAAACAATGCCATTACAAGATCTATTTAAGCTCATTAGTGAAAACCCGGGTCTCTTAAGACGTCCAATCATTATCGACGAAAAACGACTTCAGGTTGGATATAATGAAGATGAAATTCGTCGTTTCTTGCCAAGAAGAGTTCGCACATTTCAATTACTTGAGGCACAGCGCTTAGTAAACTAGAAAAGCGGAAGCGACCGTTTAGCGAAGTTTACGAGTCGCTGGGAGCTGTAGCTAGACAATTTTGTACCATTTATAGCCTAACCAAAAAGAAAAAACTTCTACGATTTTTTTGTAGAAGTTTTTTTTACTAATCCTGAAACAAGGACAAATACAATTGTAATTATTGGTATAATATAGTAAGAGTAACTATAGTTATCTAAAAAAGGTTGAATTCTTTCTTCATGTGTTATCATTCTTCCTGCTGTTAAGGCAAGAATCCCAGCACCTATGTAAATAATGATTGGAAAACGCTCCATAAATTTCAAGATAATCTTACTACCCCATACAATGATTGGAATAGAGATTAATAAACCAGCAACAACTAGGATGATTTTTCCGCCTGCAGCACCTGCAACAGCCAAAACATTATCAAATCCCATCACAAGGTCAGCAACGACAATGGTTCGAACAGCTTGAAAAAGTGTAGTACCGCCTCTTATTTTGTTAACGTCATCGCCATCTTCGGTCAGTAAATTGTAGGCAATATAGACAAGGAAAAGTCCGCCGACAAGTTGTAAGAAAGGAATCATTAATAGATAAACGGCTAAAATTGTAAGCGCGATCCTAACAACGATTGCTAGTCCAGTTCCAAGGAAGATCGCTTTATTTCGTTTATCGATCGGCAGGTTGCGACAGGCAAGTGCGATAACAATGGCGTTATCTCCACCAAGGACAATGTCAATGCCGATAATAATTAGTATTTGACTTATGAGTTCGAGATCCAAAAAAAATGCCCCCTTGATGTACAGTTCAATAAATCACTATAAGCGATTATTTTGTAACAGTCAAGAATGGTTTAAAGCCTGTTTTTACTTATTTGGCATTTTTTATTTCCCTTATGATTCTTTTTATCATAAAATAGAAGTACAAGGTTACTTCTATCTTAAATTGGGCATCTTGTTTCTATAACTATCATTTTTTAGAGCTTTAGCTCGGGGGTTAGGTAGTCCCTTCAGAAAATAAAATTAGAGCAGAAGGGAGAGAGATGTATGGAAATCGAAAGAATTAATGAGAATACGGTAAAGTTTTATGTTACGTATCGTGATATTGAAGATCGAGGATTTGATCGAGATGAAATATGGTATAACCGTGAGCGAAGTGAAGAATTGTTTTGGGAAATGATGGATGAAGTAAACAATAGTGAAGAATTCACAATAGAAGGACCTTTATGGATTCAGGTTCAAGCTCTTGAAAAAGGCCTGGAAATCGTAGTTACAAAAGCGCAATTATCAAAGGATGGACAAAAGCTTGAGTTACCAATAGGAAATGAAAAACATATTGATTTAACGATTGAAGACAACATTGAATCCTTCTTTGACCAATCTAATCAAGAAGATGGAGAGTACGAAGGCTTTCCGTATGATGAAGATGATGATCATGAAAACGACACAGTACATTTTCTCATTGGATTTCATGATTTTGAAGATCTTATTAGCTTAAGCCATAGTATTGATTCAGATGGTCTTTTAAGCAGTTTGTATCATTTTGATAGTAAATACTATTTATATATTGGATTTGATGAAGAAAAGCTTGAGGAAGAAATTGAAGATGATATACTGTGCCAAATCCTTGAATTTGGTTTTGAGTCCAGATTATCGATACATCGTATTCAGGAATATGGGAAAGTGGTTATGGAAAGTAATGCATTACAGCAAATTAAAAAACATTTCCCGCTTTTAAAGTAATGAACGGTTTCACTTTTAGTGAAACCTTTTTTTATACCTACCCAAATAGTAGGAAATTTTCTAAAACTTCGCTATAATTTATGGGAAGTCATGTAGGTAAGGAGTAGCATTATGAAGAAAAGGCTGCAAATTGTAATCTTTTTCATTGGACTTACGTTCGTTTTAGTACTTACCCATAATTATTGGGAAGGATGGTTGCTAGGAAGCTTTAGTATTTTGATTTCAATTTCAGCATTATTTATTGGATTTTTTATTTTTTTGGAAAATCGGAACCCACGTGCCACGATTGCATGGATGGTGGTACTTGCGGTATTTCCAATTTTCGGTTTCATTTTCTATTTGTTGTTTGGCCGAAACTATCGCAGGGAGAGAAAAAGATATGAGAAGAAAGCATGGTTAGATGAGCAAGCTTTCGCTAAAATCGAAGGAAACCGGCAAATCAATGAAGAAGAACTTAATAAAATGGTGGAGCATCAAAAAAATTTATTCCGGCTGGTCTATCGTTTAGGGAAAAGCCCGATTTCTTTTTATACTGTAACAATTGGCTT
>JAENZK010000093.1 GCA_016841285.1 Guptibacillus hwajinpoensis
ATTTAAAGAAAAAGAAGTAATGAAATATTTGGAAGAAGGAATGAAAAAGTTTATCTTGTAATTAGAAGAGAGGTGATAAGAGGTAGTTGCAATCAAGAATAAAATAAAGAGTAAAATAATACTTAGCCTTCTATAATACAAGGGGATAAAACTGGTAGGAAAGGACGAGAAATATAGATCATATGCCAAAAAGCTTACAGGATACAACAATCTTACATAATGGGGTAAAAATGCCTTGGTTTGGGTTAGGAGTTTTTAAAGTTAAAGAGGGTTCAGAAGTTATTGATGCCGTGAAGGCTGCCCTTAAACATGGATATAAAAGTATCGATACCGCAGCGATTTACCAAAACGAAGAGGGTGTAGGTCAGGCAATTAAAGAGTCTGGCATCCCAAGAGAAGAATTATTTATTACATCAAAATTGTGGAATTCCGAGCATGGATATGACTCTGCCTTTAAAGCATTTGATACAAGCTTAAACAAGCTTGGGCTGGATTATCTTGATCTTTATTTAATCCATTGGCCGGGACAAAATAAAACGTATAAAGAGACATGGAAAGCGCTTGAAAAGTTATATAAAGACGGGCGTGTTCGGGCCATCGGGGTCAGCAACTTCCATACTCACCATTTGCAGGATTTAATGAGTGAAGCGGATATTAAACCTATGGTAAATCAGGTAGAATATCATCCCCATTTAGCACAAAAAGAGCTGCATGATTTTTGTCAAAAAGAGGGGATTCAATTAGAAGCATGGTCACCGCTAAAGCAAGGACAATTATTAAGCGATTCAACCATTACCAAAATAGCAGAAAAATATCAAAAGTCGCCGGCTCAAGTCATCTTACGTTGGGACTTGCAAAATAAAGTTGTAACGATACCAAAGTCAATTAAAGAAAAGCGTATCATTGAAAATGCCAATATATTTGATTTTGAGTTATCAGAAGAAGATATGGAGCAAATTAATGGATTAAATAAAAATGAGCGGGTCGGTTCGAACCCTGATGTAATGAATGTCGGATTTTAAAAGAGTATTCTTGTTTATCTTCTAATATTTCTATTGAAAAAATAAATTATTTTATATAAACATATTATTATAATCAATAGAAAAAGAGGGATACAATGGATATTTTAATCATTGAAGACGAACGGAATATGGCCCGCTTTATTGAGCTGGAACTAAAGCATGAGGGATATTCGTGCCAAACGGCTTTTGATGGAAGAACAGGACTAGAACTTGCATTAAATCAAAATTTTGATGTCATTTTACTGGATCTAATGCTACCTTCTTTAAATGGTATCGAAGTTTGTAGGAGAATAAGGGCCGTTAAAATGACCCCGATTATTATGCTAACTGCCCGTGATAATGTCTTAGACCGTGTATCTGGACTGGATAGCGGGGCAGATGATTATATAGCAAAGCCATTTGCCATTGAAGAATTGCTTGCCCGCATACGTGCCGTTGGGAGACGTGTAGTTCGGGAAGTTCGAACACCTACCATATTGAAATTCAAAGATATTGAGATTGATACAGATGCACGGGCTGCGAAGCGCGGTGGTCGTACGATTGAATTAACAAAAAGAGAATACGATTTATTACTTATATTATTGCAAAATATTAACCGTGTGTTAACCAGAGATGTCCTGCTCGAAAAAGTATGGGGTTATGAATCGTTTGCTGAAACAAACGTAGTCGATGTTTATATTCGCTACCTAAGAAATAAAATTGATAATGATAATGAAGAAAGTATTATCCAAACTGTACGTGGTGCTGGTTACGTGATCCGGTCATGAAAAAGCTTCTTTCAAAGTTTCCAATCAAATGGAGAATTACAATTTGGACTACAATCGTACTATTTTTGTTATTTTCGTTTTTTGCTGTTTTTCAATATTTTTTTATGAAATATTGGGTCATGCATTACGAAAAAACAATCATTACTGAAAAGATGCGGGAAGTCCAAGCCTATTTATTAGAGAATAAAGCAATAACGGAAGATGGAATTAACAATAGCAGCCATTTTTTGGAGAATATTATTGAAAAAAATGAACTTATTCAAATTGAAGATAAGAATGGGGATATTATTTTAAGCCTTTCAAATGACCTTACGATTGAAGGTTTACCTCAAATAGCCTTGCCTAACCAAATCACTTCTGTTAAAGATAAGTCAGACCATTATCTTATTTATAAAGCTGACATAGCCGGCAGTAGTTTTAATGGTACAGTTGAGTTGGTTAGAAGGTTGGAGAATTACACACGACTATTTAATTACCTGTTTATTATGATGGTCATTGCTATTCTAGGGGCTATTTTATTAAGCAGTGCGGGTGGACTTTTAATTGCAAATCAAATATTAAAACCGATTAAAGCGTTAAGTTTGACTATGCAAAAAATTAAATCAAAAGGATTAAAAGAACGTGTGCCAGAACTCCATTCAAAGGATGAAATAACGGAGTTATCAGACATTTTTAATGAGATGATGGATGAACTTGAGCTCTCTTTTAATAAGCAAAAGAGATTTGTCGAGGATGCCTCCCATGAACTTAGAACACCGATATCGATACTCGAAGGCCATTTATCAATGCTTAAGCGGTGGGGCAAAAAGGACCCCGAAATACTTGAAGAATCAATCGCTGCTTCATTGTATGAGGTGAGGCGACTTAAAGATTTAGTAACGGATTTATTAGATTTAACACGGATTGAATCGACTAGTGCATTAAAAGAGGCCTTTAATCCAATTCTTATAATCGAAAATGTCATTAAAAGCTTTAACATGATTTATCCTAATTTTACATTCATTAAAAACTTTACTATAGGTACAGATATAGAGATATTTGGAGTACGACGTCAGTTTGAACAATTAATAGTCATTATTATCGACAATGCAATTAAATATTCGCAAACAATAGAAGAGATCAAGTTAGCCACAGATATGCAAAATCAACATTTGCTGATACATATTATCGACTACGGGGAAGGTATACCAAATGAAGATTTACCTTATATATTTGATCGATTTTATCGCGTAGATAAGGCGAGAAGCCGTGCCAATGGTGGTAATGGTTTGGGACTTTCAATTGCGAAGGAGATTGTTGAAAACTTTGATGGGACCATCACCATCAAAAGTGAATTGGGCCAAGGTACAATGGTGTCACTATGTTTCCCAATTTAAAATTTCTAATGAAAATCTAATCTTCTTTTAAGGTTCTTATCATCTCAATAATGTTTAATAAGAATAGGTCAATTACTTTTTTACAGTTTGCGTCCTTAAAAAAAGGAGGTCCTTTCCATGATGTTATTCTTTCGTTTTATCATCATCGGTTTTTTCTCATTAACTGCCTTGTCATTATTTAGCTTTCAGTCGATTGAAATTTTCCAAGCGTTTGTTGATAGTTTTTTTCAAAATAAATAACGGATTATTCATTAGTGAGAAGGGATACACCAGCAATAAAAACTGGTCTATCCCTCTTTTTTATATTTTAGAATGGTTTTAATAATTAATTCATATCTAGATTATTTGTGGTAAAATAAACAGACAACTACATAGTAGGGTGGGCGGTTGAGCCTCCAAGTTAGGAGGTGAAGCCTATGCTTGATATAAACTCGGCAATGTTTATGATAGCTTTAGTTACTTTAATCGTATTGTTAGTCGATAAAATAAAAAAGTAACCCACCCTGCGCCGGCAAACGTTAGGGAGTTACTTTTTAGGAATTCTATTTAACAACGCCAATCGCTCATTCTGCGAAATGTAGTTGTTAAACCGTCAATGTTACCAGCATTGGCGGTTATTTACTATATTATGCATTATTGTAAACAATTATTATTACTTTTAATTTTATATCTAAATATATTTTAACACAACAATTAATTTTAAGAAATAGAAGATAGAAACCCACAGAATCACATGTGAATCTGTGGGTTCTTTATGTTTATAGAAGTTTTATAAAATTCCACCTCAAATCAGAAGTATTTTTCTATTAGACAATAATTAAATGTGCGTGGTAAAGTGAAGTCACGGTTTTAGGACAGAACATTCAGATAATTCTAATAAAAGGGTGGTAGGATTGAAAATTGATTTTCACACACACATTATCCCAGAGTTTTTGCCGGATCTAGCTTCGAAATATTGTGGGAAAAAATGGCCAATGATCAAGCATAATAGTAATTTAGGTAGCCAAACCTGCGGTTGTGGAGCAAGTATTTACACAGGGAGCAAGCATTTTAGAGATATTGAGAAAAATGGTTGGGATCCAGTTGAGCGTATTAAAGACATGGACAGAGATCATATTTTAATGCAAGTTCTTTCACCAATTCCTGTAATGTTTACGTATTGGGCACATGGCAGGGGTTCACTGGAAATTTCTCAATATCAAAATGATTACATTGCGGACATTGTACGCCAATATCCAACCAGATTTGTTGGTTTAGGAAATGTTCCGATGCAGGATGTTCAACTAGCTAGCCAAGAAATGGATCGCTGCATTCATGAACTAGGATTAAGTGGTTTAGAAATCGGTACCAATGTAAATGGAGTATATTACAACGATGAGAAATTTGACGAGTTTTTTATGTATGCAGAAAAATGGAATGTACCATTGTTTGTACACCATTGGGATGTGCTTGGAAAAGAAAAAATGGCGCAAAATGGTCTTATGTATACTGTCGGAAATCCAAATGAAACTGGTCTAGCAGCGGCAAGTCTTGTTACCAGCGGGGTTTTAGAAAAGTATCCTAATCTTAAGATTTGTTTAGCGCACGGTGGCGGTACATTCCCATTTATTCTTGGCAGACTTGATCGAGGTTGGGAAATTTGGCCGCATTTAAGAAATACCGAGCAACCACCTAGCTATTTCGCAAAACAGCTTTATTATGATTCGCTTATGTATGATGTTGCAAATCTAAAGTTTTTAATTGATAAATTTGGTGATGAACAAATTGTTATAGGTTCAGATTATCCTTTTCTACTAGGGGAATTTCCAGCTGGAAAAGTAGTAGATGAATTGAGCAGTCTTACCAATACTCAAATTGAGAATATTAAAGTTAACAATGCCTTAACGTTTCTAAATATAGATCGAAAACTTGCTTTAGAAAACATTCATCCCAAAATCAGCAGCCAATAGTATTATAGTTTTTTTATAAGAAAAGTCTAAAAAGTTTAAACTTATTTCTATTAGACGGAAGGTTTGAAAGATGCTAGACTGAATCCAGTTATTAAATACCGAATATTCCTAATATTCAATCAGTAGGTTAAATCTTGTCTATAATTTTTTTTAGGAGGTGATTGTAAGGGCTTTCGCAGTATACATAGAGAAGATTTAGGTTACTAGAAATAAAGATTTGAAAATTTTAAAAGAGGTGAGCAGAATGGGTAAAAATTATATCATTGACAATAAGGAAGAAGGAAAGTTTTTAGTAAACCGTCAAACGTTTGTGGATCCTATCATTTTAGAGGAAGAGCAAGAAAAAATCTTTAGTAACTGCTGGATTTATGTCGGTCATGAATCTGAGATAAAAAACAATGGGGATTTCCACACAAGAGATGTGGCTGGAAGACCAATTATTTTCACTCGAGATGATGAAGGAAAAGTACACGTATTGTTAAATACTTGTACACACCGTGGTTCACTAGTATGTCGCGGTGAGAATGGAAATTGTAAAACATTCTTATGCTCTTATCATGCATGGTCATTTAAAACTTCAGGGGAATTAATTGGTGTTCCACTAGAATCTGGCTATCCGGCAAGTTTTAAGAAAAAAGATTATAGTTTACATGAAGTGAGAAGTGAAAGCTATAAAGGTTTTGTATTCTGTAACTATAATGATGAAGCTGAAAGTTTAGAAGAGTATTTAGGTGAAGCGAAAGACTATTTAGATTATGTTGCTGATCAGTCGGCAGCTGGAATGGAAGTAATAGAAGGAACACATAAATATGCGATTCGCGCTAATTGGAAGTTGCTAGGTGAAAATAGCATCGATGGTTACCATGTTTCTTATAATCATAAAACATATCTTGATTTTATGGTTGACGAAGGACAGGACGTTTCGAAAGGATTGTTCGGTGAGGGACGTTCATTAGGTAATGGTCATGCGGTTATGGAATACGAAGGTCCATGGGGAAGACCAGTAGCTAAATGGCAGGAAAATTGGTCAGAAGAAGCAAAGGTTAGGATTGAGAAGAAGCGTCAAGAATTGATTGATAGACTTGGAGAGGAAAAGGCTCATAAAGTTATGGATGTAAGTAGAAACGTATGGATCTTCCCTAACTTAATTATAAATGACATTATGTCCTTAACAATTCGAACTTGGAATCCGATCAGTCCAGATTATATGGAAATTACAGCGTGGGCATTAGGTCCAGTTGATGAGAACGAAGAGGAAAGAGCACACCGACTCGATACTTTCTTAACTTTCCTTGGTCCAGGAGGCTTTGCAACCCCGGATGATGTCGAGTCATTAGAAACTGCTCAACTTGGATTTAAAAAGACAATCAATGAAGTGAAATGGTCCGATATTTCAAGAGGTATGCACCGCGACATTTCACCAACAACCGATGAAAAACAAATGAGATCGTTTTGGAGAAAATATAATGAGTTAATGACAGTCGATGAAAAACAAAATTCAGAAAAAGAGCCTAAATTGGTATAACTTTATTCAGCGGAAGTCTTGCACTTCCATAAGTAAATGGCGAGATGAATGCAAATTAGTCTTTTTTATTCAGTGTGGAGCACAAAACCCGACTGAATAAAGTTAAGCCTCCGGCGGATGCCTCAGATTTTTAAAGGTAGTTTTTCGAGCAAGCTCGAAAAAATCTGGGCGCAAATACGCCAAGGCGCATTTGATAAGAGGAGGGAAAATCATGAAGGTTGTACAAGACAAAATGACTGAAGAAGTGATTGCAAGTTTTTTATATAAGGAAGCTGATTTGTTGGATAGCTGGCGCTTAGATGAGTGGTTACAGCTATTTACGGAAGAATCAACATATACCGTTCCAACTACGGATACGCCAAATGGTAATCCTCAAAAAAGTTTATCGTTTATTGCCGATGATTATTCTAGATTAAAAGCACGTGTGAAACGCCTAAGCAGCAAATTCTCACATGCAGAAAACCCACGTTCCCGTACACGTAGATTTATTACAAATGTTCAGATTCAAAATGCAGAAAACTGTAAGATAGACATAACCGCTAATTTTATCGTCTATCGAATGAGATATGGTTTTACAGATGCTTATGTTGGTAAATATTATTACACGTTATTAAATGAAAATAATGAGCTAAAGATTTTGAATCGTAAAGCACTTCTTGATCTTGAAGGGTTAAGACCGCATTCGAGAATTAGTATTATTCTATAGGAGGTTTGAAAGATGATTAGATACAAAAAGGTAGGTTACTATGCGTTAAATGTAAGTGATCTGCAAAAATCTAGTGATTTCTATGGAAGGTTAGTTGGATTAGAAAAAGTAGTATCAGACGATCCTAATATGGCTTTCTTTAGATGCAGCCGTGATCACCATAATTTAGTGCTTACTCAAGATCATGAACCGGGATTAAATCGAATTGGATTAGAATTAGAAACACCCCAATTAGTAGAACAAACCTACGAAAAGTTTATGAAACTTGGTTTAGCCCCTGTGGAAGTTTCTAAAAAAGAATTAGATATTTTAAATCAATCTACATCATTTAGAGTTGTTGATCCTTTTGGAATAACATTTGAATTCTATAGCGATATGATTCAAGTACCTTATGAATTCAAACCAACTGTTGCTGATATTCAAAAACTTGGCCATGTTGTATTAAAAACACCGAATGTTGAGGATTCAATTAAATTTTACACAGAAGTGTTTAATTTCAAAGTTTCAGATTATGTAAGCGGTGCAGGTTCATCTAAAAAAGCCGGAGCATTCTTTAGATGTTTCCCGGTTGGATACCATCATTCGTTTGCTGTATTTGAAAGTGAAGAGGCTAGCCTACATCATGTTAACTTCATGGTTTCATCGATTGATGATATTGGTAAAGGTATGAACCGTTTTGAAAATAATGGAGTGGATGTTGTATTTGGCCCTGGTCGTCATGCTCCATCTGGTGCGATTTTCTTATATGTATTAGACCCAGATGGTTTAACGATTGAGTATAGTTTTGGCATGGAGGAGTTTCCGGAAGAAAATCCTCGCAAGCCAAAGTTCCTACAGCCTGTTCCCGGCATAATGGATTTATGGGGTGGTACGGCTGACCCAAGGATGGCGTCCCTTGGTAAAATTAAAGGTTTAGTTAGAGAAACAATTAAAGCTTAATAAAAGCTTAATAAAGTGTATTAATTGTAACATAAAAAATACAAGCGGTGAAGAAAATAGTAAAAATTTTCCTCGCCGCTTATTTCAGTTTAAATTGAGATATTGAGCACTTCTGTACATTTTTTTATTTCGCTGTCAAAGACAGCGATAAATTGTTTGATGAGATCGGTTTTACAGGAGTCTTGTTTATAAACTATATAAATATCTTCTAAAGAGTTAGAGTTTTTAAAATTTTCAAGTCTTTTCAAAGATATCTCCTTATCCCTGATATTATCAATCAGCGATAGTAGTGGGAGAAAGCTAAACCCAGTCCCATTCTTTACGAGTCTTTTTAATAACTCAATATTTCTTATTTCAATTTTATTAATGCTATTAACACCCAGAAAATTATCCTCATACTTCTTCCAAACATCACTGTTTCTATCATATGTAATTACGTTATGACCCTGTAAATCATCTTTAGAAATCAAATCTAACTCGTTAAGAGGATGGTTTGGCGATATGAATATTTCCCAGCGGTCTTTGTAAAAGGGTTCAATAACTAAATTATTCCCATAGTACGGATTTCGTAAAAATGCAACATCAATTTCATCAGACACGACCTGATTAAATAAGGAAAATGAAGGTGTTCCTTCAGTCACCGATAAAAATGTTTCGGTCACTGTAACAAATCTTTCAATAGTATTAGATAAAATAGTAAAAGAAATTGCTGGGCAAAAACCAACTGTGAGCTTTGGTTTATTAACAGATTTAATCGCTATTTTTGCTTCCCTAACAGAAGGTAAAATTTGTTCAGCATATTCTACTAGTGCTTCACCCTCACTAGTTAGGGTAAGATTTTTCCCTTCACGGTTAAATAAAGTACAATCTAAACTAATTTCTAAATTACGTATACGTGCCGTTACTGAAGGTTGAGATAAATGCATGACTTTAGCAGCTTTCGAAAAATTCCGAATTTTTGAGAGCCTATAAAATGTTTCTAACTGAGTAAAATCCATATATTACTCCTTTCCATTAGTATTTTATCTTTCGTATAAGATGTCGATCTGGAATTATCTAATAGACGGTAGAATACGATATTTGATTGCTAGTAAACTTGTATTGAAACTACTTTTTATACATAAGATAAGAACTTTTATATAAAGTATAATTTAGTGCATTTACCATGTTTTGTCAAATGGGTAAAAATACTGATAAATCAGTGTTGTAAACGTTCACATAGCAATTTTACTGGAAAACGAAAGAGGTATTAATAAAACCTTGCAATCTAACTGGAAATGAAATAATTTTTTAATAGGTTTTAGAGGGGGTTTATCATAAAGGATAAGAATCGGAGCTTTATCATAAGCCCCGATATATTTAAAACGAAGTCTAATTAATTATCATTTTCCTTCAACCTATCCATCATATTTAGTTGATTGATAGCTTTTTTCAGGTCATCATTTTGAATGTGAGTGTAAATCATCGTTGTTTGGATCGATGAATGGCCAAGCTGACGTCTTAATTTAGGCACATCGTTGATCTCAGCATGATATCTTGTTGCAAAGGAATGGCGCAGCTTATGAACGGATAGGGAAGGCTTACCAAAAGCGATAGCATATTTTTCAACTAGTTTTTCTATAGCCCGTGGTGTTAGCCGCCTCGAAGTTCCTTTTGGGCCCATAGGTGCAGAAAGGAAGAGGGCTTTATTCGATTTATCTACCTTATAACGCTCGATTCTAATCCGTATGTAATCCTGTAAATCTAGCATGGCCTGTTCACTAAAATAAACATATTGTTCTTTATTACCTTTTCTAATAACGCGTGCATTAAATTTATTAAAATCGATATCTCCCAAATCTAGGCCAACGAGTTCAGATAAACGCAATCCTGAGCCTAAAAATAAGGAAACAATCGCGGTATCACGTTCGCGGTTAAACTGATAAAAATTCATTTTTTTCTTATCTTCTTTAAAAACTTCCACATAACCCTCAGCCACAAAGGCACGAAATTGCTCATATTCGTCGCCCATAAGAATTTTTCCTTCCATACGATTGGCAGTCGTTTCAGGATCCTCAGAAACTTGATTAAATTCAATTTTCGCCATAACATTTCGGTGTATGTAGGGTTCAAGTTCATCAGTTTCAGCAATGTTTTGCAGGTAATTAAATAAAGACTTGAGGGCGGATAATTTACGATTAACCGTTAAATCCTTATTATTAAGTTGATGCTTTAAAAAGCTAAGGAAGGTTTCAACTTGCTGCCTAGTTAATTTTTCAAGAATAACTAAAGGGATTTCCTTAAGTGGTCCAGGATGAAAACCTTCGGTAAGGATCCAGTTAAAAAAGATTTTAAAATCATGACAATAATTTAATAAGGATGCTGGAGACAACGTTCGTCGTTTATTATCGATAAATTCAACAACATACCAAGGGAGTTCATCTAAAATAATTTCTAAATTTTTATAAAAACGCTGCTGATTGGGATTAGCCATAAAAATCACCTCAAATACATTATAATGGAAGAAGTGGGTTTTTGTATATAGTTTATTACGTCAAATTGATATTTTACGTAATAATGTAAAAGTGTAGAGAAAGCCTATTTAATGACTTCCCCTCACGCTTTTTATCTAAAATATGCTCCTTAATACTTATCAAAAATTTTATCTGGATTTAACAAGCATTTTGGATCCATTGTTTTTTTAATTAATAACATTAAATCAAATGCATCACCATGTTCAAGTTTTTGATATTTCTTTTTCCCAATTCCAACACCATGTTCGCCGGTACAAGTTCCACCACGCGCAAGTGCATATTCTACAATATGTTTATTAAATTGGTCAGCAATTTCAACTTCACTTGGATTATTTTTATCAATCATTAGAATTGCATGATAATTTCCATCTCCAACATGCCCTAATAACGCTCCATCAATACCTAATTCATTCAATTTTAGTCTGGCATCATGAATTGCATCTGCTAATTCAGAAATTGGAACAACTACATCTGTTGTCATCATTTTTTTACCTGTTGTACCGTGGATAAATGCATATGCAAGATTATGCCGTGCTTCCCAAAGCTGATGAACGGCTTTTGAATCCGTTTCAAATATAAATTCCTGGCAGCCATGGTCCCCAAAGAGTTCTTTCGTAAACCCTACATCTTGGTTGAGCCCGGCTTCATTTCCATGAAACTCAATGAAAATTGTAGGTGCAACCTTGTACGATGTTCCACTATACTGATTAACTTGTTTTATTGATCTTGCGTCAACAAGTTCAGAACGAGCAATTGGAATCCCAGCCTGGAGAATGGAAACAACCGCATTTACAGCATTCTCTGTACTTGGGAATACGGCTCTCGCTGCCATTGTACATTCAGGAATTCCATACACCTTTAACGTAATTTCAGTGAATAATCCCAACGTACCTTCAGACCCAACGAATAACGAGTTTAGATTATATCCGGATGATGACTTTGCTGCAAGATTACCAGTATGTATAATCCTACCATCCGCTGTTACAATCTCTAAATCACGGACTTGATCTTTCATAGTGCCATAACGAACAGATGTTGTTCCACTTGCATTCGTCGCAGACATACCACCAATCGTCGCATCTGCACCAGGGTCAACAGGGAAAAATAACCCGTATTTCTTTAATTCTTTATTTAGTTGTGTTCTTGTTACACCTGGTTGAACTTTTACAAGTAGGTCCTTCTCCCGTACCTCTAAGATTTGATTCATTAATGAAAAGTCAACGGATATGCCGCTATTATATGGAATAACGTGTCCTTCGAGACTTGAACCAAGACCAAAAGGAATCACCGGTACTTTGTATTTATTTGCAATTTTTATAATCTCGCTAACTTCTTCTCTATTGACTGGGAAAACGACAACGTCTGGCTCCGAAGCAGCATGATGTGATTCATCAACACCATGATGATCTAATATAGTTTCATTCGTAGTAACACGATCTTTAGGAAAAATTTGCTGCAATTCTCTTAAAAATCCCACTATAATCCCCCCTATTAGGATTAAAATTCGTTCTCTATAAATTATTATAAACATATTTTGAATTTTTAGAAAGTTAAAGAAAAAACAAGTGTTAAACTGAAAAGTTTATACACTCGTATAATTTTTACTCTGGCCTCCTGCTTATAATGAAATATTATCTAACCTCAATGATAAAGGCATAGCTTGAGGTCCCTTTTTCCCATGCAGCATAAATATCATATACATAGATGCCCTTTTCTTTTGGCGCTATTAATACATTGTCGATTATTTTAACATTTTTTGCTTGTTCTTCACTATTCCACAAATTTGCTCCCAACGAATCTTTTTTAGGTTCACTTTTAAATTGTATGGTTAAATGGGATTCAGGTGGAACAATGGTTGGTTCGATCTCTTGATGTTCAATGATTCCTCTTGGGGAAATCATATCTACACATCTACTATTAAATAAACCATCCCAACAATAAGTGCCTTGAGCAGTGGGTACAATTATGTCCCCTACTGAAATCCTTGGAGAAGGCGGCCCAAAGTTCATTGGCCTGAAGACAAGATAAAAACTAATAGCAAGAACTACAATGGTTAAAAAGATTTTTAGAAATTTGGACATGGACAGCCCTCACCTATTCCTTTCCTTTATATAACTAGACGTAAATAGTTTAACTTTGGTTTCATTATTCTTAATTTGCAGAGGGGTTGTTTCAGTTGCGGAGCAGGTTGGAAAAGCAATAGGTTCGGGCTTCTACATGATTTATGAAGACTTGAACACTGACGGGCAAAAAGAAAATAGGTTCTCATTATTGGTATGAAGACTTTTATTTAACTTTTCATCCTAAAAAACGTCTTCATCGTAATCATGAAGACAGCTAATCCGGCTGCAATCATGAAATATTGTCTTCATACCATTAATGAAGACAATATTTAAGGTTGATTACAAAGATAAATGTCTTCATAGCCGGTATGAAGACCTTAATTTGGTTTAGCGTTAAGAAAAAATGTCATCATTGAGGCTATGAAGACAATAATTGGCTCAGGCATCAACAAAAACAGTTTTCATCCTGAAAATGAAGACAATAAAAAACTCCATCACCAAGAAAAAGGGGCTTCATTGTTAAATATATTCAATCCCATGATCCTGGCACCATTCTATTGCTATTTTTTTGTAGCATTTATCACGAAATTCAAACCATTCATCTCTGATGCCCATATCGAAAACTTCATCTTTAAACCTTCGAAATGCGCCTCTACCACTAATTGCATTTAACAAACGGTTCCTATCCTTATCGTTTGAAAGACTATAGCAAAAGTCCTCCATCATATCATATTCATTAATATCAAATTTTGTCGGAAGCTGAATGTAATCCTCAAAATTTTCTAGTATATCGATTGCAGTTTTAATATCTTCTATTTGCCAATCATAAAGATCGTCGAATGACTCATCCTCTTCTGCCCTTCTTAAGTCTTGGTCAGAGACTTGAACTACTACCCCTTCTTTCACATTTAAATAAGTATTTGTTTCATCAAATTGCATTTCCATTCCTTCAAGAATATCTTCAACTTTAACTGCCTTTTTCAAGTAATACACCCACCTATTCGTATCAGAATCAAAATCCACTTTTACTTTTGCCCATTTTGCATCTTCATCTTTATCTTTATTTTTATTTGAATCCGCCCTATTCTACTATCTCCCAGACTTCATCTGCTACCCAATCTAAAGATAAATAAAGATCCCATAATGCATCGTGATACCCCCAAGCGATACCACTTGAATCTTCAATCACCGAAGAAAGTCTATCATGAAAGACCTTAAATATCTTTTCATCTTTGGCACATTCACTGATCACTTTTCTAAACATAGAAATCATACTATCATAAAATCTACCATCAATGTCACCGTATGCGTTTGTAAATTGCGTTCCAACTTCAACATAAAATAACATTAAATCTAGTGTTCTTAATTCATCTCCAGAAATTTTTTTGAAATTATTTATTGCATCCATAGCTTAACCTAATCTAATTTTAGCAAATCCCCTATCGGGAAAGAATTCATCGTTAACTTTTTTCTTCGTATTTTCAAATAAAGTTTCTACTGCTTCTTCCCCAATAAACTTACTAGATAGGAAGTCTTGA
>JAENZK010000094.1 GCA_016841285.1 Guptibacillus hwajinpoensis
TATCTTATGTGTTACTTAAATCAAAAATGGAAAATGTTGAGCCATTTGCAGCAAAGGTTGATAAAGGTGAACCTACCTATAAATCTGTATTTATAGTGAATACTGATGCAGGTATAAAGTCTATGAAAGATGTAAAAGGAAAAACCATTGCGTGGGGAGACCCAGCATCTACCTCAAGTCATTTAATTCCAAAAGAGATGTTAATTTCTGCAGGTGTTAAACCAGAGGATTATTCAGAAGAATTTACTGGTGGTCATGATGCCGTTGCCTTAGCCGTTCAAAATGGAAATGCACAAGCAGGGGGATTAAGTAAACCAATCTATGATTCACTTATTGAAAAGGGAATAATTGATCCTACAAAGGTTGTTGAGCTTCAATTGTCACAGCCGTATCCGAACTATCCTTGGGCTATTAGAACTGATTTAGACAGCGAACTTCAAGAGAAAATTAAACAAGCATTTTATTATTTAAAAGATGAGGAAATACTTGATGCATTAGCTGCAGAAGCATTTGCCCCAATGACTGATAAAGATTATGATGTTATCCGAAACATGGTTGATTTATTAGGTTTGAATTTAGAAGAAATGTAGTTTTGAAAGGGAAGCTTCTACCCCTAAAGAAGACTTCCCTTTCCTTTTATCATCATAAGGTGAAGGGAGAACAGTATGGAAATCGAAAAGGAATTGGAATATAAAAATCGAAAGTCTATAAATGTAACTTGGAGCTGGTTATGGATTATCGTAATTGGCAGCACTATATTTTTTAGTTCTTTACTATATACCTTATTTGTTAGTTGGGAAACCATTTTTTCTCCGAATACAGTAGTTAATTTATTTAATATGCTAGCTGAGATGTTTCCACCTAAATTTAGTGTTTTATCTGGTATTGGGGTTGCCGTGATGGAGACCATTGCAATGAGTGTAATGGCAACATTTTTGGCTGTTGTAATTGCCTTCCCATTAAGCTTTCTAGCTGCATCAAACACAACTCTTCATCCAACTGCACGGGTTTTTGTGAAGGGGATTTTTAGTGCATTAAGGACCGTGCCCGAATTAATTATGGGGATTATTTTCGTAGCAGCAGTCGGATTTGGAATTTTACCAGGTATTTTAGCATTAGGTTTTCATTCAATTGGAATGCTTGGTAAATTCTATGCTGAAGCAATTGAAAAGGTAGATAATGGATTAAATGAAGCTGTCGAATCATCAGGTGGTTCGCGCTTTCATATTATTATCTTCAGTATTATTCCTCAAATCATGAGTCACTGTGTAGATTTTTCCTTGTATAGATGGGAGTACAATTTCCGAGCCTCTACGGTAGTGGGTCTAATTGGTGCAGGTGGCTTAGGGTTTGAATTAATTTCATCATTAAGATTAATTCAATATCAGGAGGTTCTAGCAATATTAATTGTTGTATTTATCTTAGTTCAACTTGTAGACGGGTTTGGAAATATGATTCGAAGAAGATTAATTGGAGGAGAGGAGTCATAAGATGAAGCCGAAAGTTTTTATATCTCATTGGATGCCAGAAGTAGGAGTGAATATGATTAAAGAGTACTGTGACGTTGATTACTATGATGGAACTGTTCCTTTGTCGAAAGAAGAACTTATCAAACGTACAAGAGACAAGGATGCATTAGTTTGCTTTGTTCCAGATTACATAGATAGAGATGTGGTAGAGAGCTGTCCCAACTTAAAGGTAATTAGCAGTTTTGGTAAAGGGTATGACAATATAGATGTAGTGGCTTGTACAGAACATAACATTTTAGTTTCTATTAACAAACATGCTCTAACAGATTCAACGGCAGATCTTGCCATTGGATTGTTATTGTCAATGTCTAGAAATATCTTGTTAGGAGATAAATATGTCCGCGAAGGTAAGTTTACTGGATGGCATGCTAAAAACTTTTTAGGTAAGGATTTTCACCATTCAAAACTTGGGATCATTGGTCTGGGTAAAATAGGAAAAGCAATTGCTCAGAGAGCAAAGGGCTTTAACGTAGATATATCGTACTTTGATATGGAAAGAGCAGAAAGCTTCGAAGTAGAATATGGAGTTCGTTACGAGAGTTTAAATGAATTACTAGAAAAAAATGATTTTATCATTCTAGCTGTAAATTTAATACCTGAGACCTATCATTTAATTGGAAAAGAAGAACTAGAAACTATTAATCCTAATAGTATTCTTATTAATATTAGCCGAGGGTCAGTAGTAGATGAGGTAGCAGTTACAGAATGTCTAAAAGCTGGAAAACTATTAGCCTATGCATCTGACGTATTTGAATTTGAAGATCCAACAAATGAAAAGAAACCTGCCTATATTAATGAAGTTTTACTGTCAATGGATGAGAGAACCGTTTTTACTCCCCATATTGGAACAGGGACCATTCAAGCTCGGGAGCAATTAGCCATTTCATCTGCAAGTCAGTTGCTTGAAGCATTAAAGGGAAATAGACCGAATGGTGCCATAAATGATGTAATTATTAAGCCGTTTTCATAATTGTATGCCAAAACACCTCCAATCGTTGTTATACCAATGGTTGGAGGTGTTTTTTGTTGTGCAATAAAATAGTATAAAAATTATATGATAAAACATATTTATTTCTAGCCGGTTTCACTAATGGATAACAGAAAATTAACAACATATAATGAATTAAGATTTACTATTGATTCAAATTGAATAAGTTGATAAATAGAGAGGTGGAAATAAGTGGATTTGCTAGGATTGAATGATGAAAATAAGAAGATTACCATTCGCCATATTTGGGAAGCGAAAAAACGGATCTCTTCAATTGTTGGTAGGACACCGATTATTCAATCTACTATTCTATCAGAAATAGTAGATCGTCCTGTTTATCTAAAACTTGAAAATGTACATGATATTGGTGCTTTTAAAGTGAGAGGCGCTGCTAATAAAATATTGAGTTTAAGTCAAGAAGAAAAGATTCGTGGTGTTGCCACATTCTCAACAGGAAACACCACGGATTGGCTGTAGCCTATGTTGCTAAAAAGCTTGGGATTAATGCAGTTATATGTATTTCTAAACGTGTGCCAAAAGCAAAAGTTGATTCGATGAAAAGGCTGGGAGCACAAATGGAAATATATGGTGATAGTCAGGATGCTGCGGGAGACACTGAAGTATCTGCTGCACTTAAAGTATGTATGATGAATATGTCTAAAATAGCGAATGATTAATTTTAAACCCTTATGAGATGACAGAACCAGGCATAGCCGGGGCCGTTCTTTTTGATCGGCAATGAAATCTGTAAAGAATGAACGTATTGCGGTCAAAGGGGGACAACATGATGAAATTAAGCGTAGATGACTTAATGGGAATGGCTATTCTAGAAGGGGCAAAGGTCCGAACAGGGGAAATGAATTTAAAGGAAAAGCAGGTTCAATGGATTTCTGTCATTGAAATGCCTGTCGAAAATTTTGTTCGTAAAAATGAAGTTGTTTTGACAACGGCCATTGGCTGCAACAATGATATTGGAACATTGCTTGCATACGTTCAAGATATTATAAATTCCGAGGCCTCGGCTCTAATGATAGCCTTGGGCAGGTATATTTATGATATTCCAAAAGAAGTACTGGACTTAGGTGATAAAGAGAATTTCATCATTATCGAACTTCCTTGGGAAGTGCGTTTTGCGAACATCATTGAAGAAGTTATGAGGGAATTGAATTGTATTCAATTCAAAGAACGTGAACGGTCAAAGAAAGTACAAGAGCAATTTTTAAAGTTGCTCCTGCAAGAGGCCGATCTTAAGCAAATCACAAATTATATCAAAAGAGAAGTTGAATTTCCAATCGTTATAACTGACAGGGCTGGTATTATCCTAGAGCAAAATAGTAAAATAAAGAATTTAGATCAAAAGTGGAAGGAGTATGTAGTAAAGGGGGATATTCCGTCAAGAGAGGAAACAACCCCCTTAATGCATGATCCAATGTTCCAAAAGTTTAGACTGATTGAAATAGAAGACTTTTCTCTAGTTCAAATGCCGGTTTTACAGGGGTTTGGAGATGTGCAGGGGTATTTATTTGTGTTGTTACCTGCTCAAGCTGATATAGATGCTTTTTTAACCACATATCGGGTTAATTTACTAGAACATGCTGTTACAACCATAGCTCTCTGGTTTTCAAGAAAAAATGCAGTGGAAGGTACAAAAATGCGATTGCGGAGTGATTTTGTCCAAGAATTAGCTAAGGGTGAAATTGGATTAGAAGATCAGGCGAATTCAAGAGCTAAATTACTTGGTTTTAACTTAAAACTTCCCTATGTTTGTGTGGTTGGGCTTCCTGAAAATTTACCGTCTCTATTTAAAAATCGAAAACAGGAAAATCATTCTTATGAGCATTGGACTGAAAGTATGGTGCACTATATTGGGGAGGAAATTATCTATGCTTCACAATCATTAAAACGTGAAGTCATGATGACCTACCAGAGGGAGCGTCTGCTTATATTTCTTGAAATTCAATGTAGTAATCAAGTGGAAAACGTTACAGACTTCTTAGATCTGGTAGACAGACGTATGGGGAGCTTGCTTCCAGATGTAATTATTTCCTGGGGGATTGGCGACTACCGAGAAGGTCTAAAAGGATTGTCCGAGAGTTATCAGCATGCGGTTCTTTCGTTAAATATCGGAAGACGTAAAAATGGTGCAGGGCATCGTATGATGTATGAAAATACACGCATTGATCGGGTGTTGTTGAATTTATCTAGGGATGGAGAAATGAAAGAGGTCATTCTTTCGACTATCGAGTCATTAGTTCATTATGATGAACAGCGCAATATGGATTTAATAGGGACATTTAGCGCATATAAACAGTGCCAAGGAAATGTCAGTCAAACAGCGAGGATTTTAAATTTGCATCGACAATCCTTATTGTATCGATTAAGAAAGATTGAATCTTTAACAGGTCTTAGCCTTATTGATCCAGATGATTTATTTTTATTAGATTTATGCATAAAAACATGGAAAATAGGTTTATCAGAGGCGTGATATTACAATAATAATCACAGGTTGTCCTAAAAGGTAATTTAAAGCCTTTTATGACAACCTTTTTATTTGCATTTTTAAACTTTTTGACAATTTGAATAGAAATAAACTTAAAAGTTTATACATTTTGGCAGATGATAGATTTTTCATTTAGCAACTATAATTAACTCAAGATTCATAATAATCCACAAAACAAGATTGAGTTAGGAGGGAATTTTCCCATGTCATTTAGTACAGCAGAATATTTAGAAAGAATTCGCAAAACAAAAGAAAGAATGGCTGCTCAAGGAATTGAAGTATTACTCCTTACTGATCCTGCTAATATGAACTACTTATCCGGGTATGATGGCTGGTCCTTTTACGTGCATCAAATGCTAGTGATTATCGACGATGAAGATCAACCGATTTGGATAGGCAGAGGTCAGGATGCCAATGGTGCAAAGCTTACGACATGGCTATATCATGAAAACATTATTCCTTATCCAGATGATTACGTTCAATCTGATACAAAACATCCAATGGATTTCGTAGCTGATATTTTAAAGCAAATTGGTCAAGATAAACGTTCAGTCGGCGTTGAAATGGAAAACTACTATTTTACAGCAAAATGTTTTGAGCAACTTAAAAAAGGGCTACCAAACTCAACATTTAAGGATGCAACACTTTTGGTAAATTGGGTTCGTATTGTGAAGTCAGAACAAGAAATCGCCTATCAAAAACGTGCTGCTAAAATTGTTGAACTAGCGATGATGAAGGGAATCGAACTTATCAATGAAGGTGTACGTGAATGTGACGTTGTGGCAGAAATTTTAAAAACGCAAGTTGCAGGTACTGAGGAATTCGGTGGAGATTATCCAGCTATTATGCCTCTTTTACCATCTGGAGAGAAAACTTCGACACCCCATTTAACATGGACAGATGATCGTTATAAGTATGGAGATTCAGTAATTTTGGAATTAGCTGGTTGTTGTAAGCGTTATCATTCACCGCTTGCACGAACAGTAAATATCGGGCAACCAAATGATAAAGTAAAAATGCTTTCTGAAATTGTAATTGAAGGGTTAAACGCTTGTTTAGACATGATTAAACCAGGCATTGCATGTGAAGAAATTGAAGAAACTTGGAGAAAAGCCATTGAGAAAAGCGGGATCATTAAAGAGTCAAGACTAGGTTATTCAATGGGCCTTAACTACCCACCTGATTGGGGTGAGCATACAGCAAGTATCCGTAAAGGTGATAAAACGATTCTAGTGCCTAATATGACGTTCCATCTAATTCCAGGTATTTGGTTAGATGAGTATGGATTTGAAGCAAGTGAATCCTTCCGGGTAACAGAAACAGGCTGTGAAACATTTGCAAACCTTCCACGACAGCTATTTATTAAAGATCTTCCATTGCAGGGAGTAAGTTAATTTGCAGTAAATGGAAAATATGAAATTAGGATTACCCGTTTAAAATTTTAAAAATATATTGAGGAGTGGTCATATGACATTTGAAAATACAAAATTAGGTACAAAAGCAGTATGGGCAGGAGAAAAAGATTATTTAGTACACGGCGCGACTCAAGTCCCTGTAGTTCTAAGTGTAGCCTATGGTTACGACGATATGGATCATTGGTTTGATGTTGCAACTGGAAAGGCAAAAGGTCATATTTATGGACGCAACACGAACCCAACAGTTCAAGCCTTTGAAGATAAGGTTAAAATTTTAGAAGGTGCTGAATCAGCTACAAGCTTCTCAACAGGAATGGCAGCTATCAGCAACACATTAGCTACTTCCCTCCTACCTGGAGATCGCATTGTATCCATGAAAGACACGTATGGTGGTACAAATAAAATTTTTACTGAGTTCCTACCACGTCAACAAATTGAAGTAACCCTTTGTGAAACTGGAAATCATGAGCAAATTGAAGCGGAAGTTAGAAAGGGATGTAAAATTTTATATTTAGAAACACCTACTAATCCAACAGTAAAAATTACTGACATTGAACGTATGGCAAAGGTTGGGAAAGAGGTAGGAGCATTAGTAATTATCGATAATACCTTTGGCACACCAGTTAACCAAAATCCACTTAAACTAGGTGTTGACCTAGTTATTCACAGTGCAACTAAGTTCCTAGGTGGTCATGCTGATGCATTAGGTGGGGTTGTTTGTGGATCTGAGGAACTAGTTGAGCAAATTTACCACTATCGTGAAATCAATTGGGCAACAATGGACCCAATGGCAGCTTATTTAACCTTGCGTGGTATGAAAACGCTTCATCTCCGTGTTGGTAAACAATGTGAGAATGCGATGGCTCTTGCTAAATATCTACAATCTAAAGATATGGTTGATGATGTGTTCTATCCTGGTCTTGAAACACATCCAAACCATGACATTGCGAAAAAGCAAATGAAGAACTTCGGTGGTATGCTTAGCTTCGCATTAAAAGGCGGAATGGACACAGTAAAACATCTTCTTCCAAAATTACAATTTGCGAATCGTGCAGCAAACTTAGGTGCAGTTGAAACAACAGTTGGCCCTGCTCGTACTACAAGCCATGTTGAATGTACACCTGAGGAGCGTGCGGCAGTAGGGATTGCAGAAGGTTTAGTCCGCGTATCATGTGGTATCGAAGAAATTGAAGATTTAATTACGGATTTCGAGCAAGCATTTGCGTATGCTGAAGAAAAAGTGAAGATAAACAAATAATAGTCTGATAGAAATAAGGGAACGGAAGGTGCCAAAGCCAAACCATCATCCAATAGTTGAACAAGCAAATCAAATATTTGAAAAGCTAGTCCAATGGCGTCGAACGTTTCACCAATATCCCGAACTCAGTTTTAAGGAGTTCGGGACTTCCAAATTTATTACTGAAACGTTACAACAAATAAAGGGTATAAAGGTAGAAACTGGTGTTGGTGTTGAAACCAGTGTTGTCGGCACACTAACATCTTTGGGACAGGTGGACATGGAGCATATCCTGAGCTAGGAACAGATCGAATTTGGATGATGGGTCCAGTTATCCAGGCAATTCATGGAATTGTCGCTAGAAAAGTATCTGCTTTAGACCAAGCAGTTATAAGTATTGGCCAAATCCATGCAGGGACGGCCAGTAATTATAATCCCAACAGAAGTATTTATTGAAGGAACGATCCGTAGTTATACGCCTGAAGTACGTGATCTCTTTGAGACAGAAATAAAGAAAGCGTTTTCTCTTGTTGATATCCTAGGAGGACACTATTCGTTACAGGTTAAAAGAGGCGAACCAGCCTTGAAAAACAGCAGCATTGTTAATCATTTTATAAAGGAAGTGATTGCTGAAATTAGCCCGAATAATCAAATTGTAAATCGTCCATTTGGACTTGGTGGAGAGGATTTTGGTTATGTAACACAAAAACTTCCAGCAGCCATGTTTTTTCTAGGCTGTGCACCGGCAGATGGGATTCAAAGAAATTTGCATACTCCCATTTTTGATATAGATGAGAAATGTTTACCATTAGGAGCGGCCATTTTAGTACAAACTGCAACAAAGTTATTGATGAATGTAGGAAAAACATCGGAAGAAAAAAAGGCGGAGGTGGAAACCATTTATGCATAAGTTAGCATTTATTGGGTTTGGCGTTGTCGGTCAAGGTTTAGCTGAGATTTTACGCGATAAAAAGGATGTTTTGAAAAAGGAAGAAGGCTTCGAAGCAGAAATAGTCGCTATTTCAGACTTAATGAAAGGCTCTATTTATCATCCGAATGGTCTTGATATTGAGACGGCTTTAAAGGTATTAAAAGAGACTGGTAATCTTGAAAATTACCCCGTAACACCAGGACTAGTAAAGGGATGGGACAGCTTAAAAACAATTCGAGAAACAAATGCAGATACAATTATCGAAGTTTCATTTACTGATGTAAAAACAGGTCAACCAGCAATCAATCATTGTAAAGCTGCATTTGAAAGCAGTAAAAATGTTGTAATGACAAACAAAGGTCCGGTTGCTCTTGCATATAAAGAGCTTTCTGAACTTGCGAAGGAAAAGGGCGTTTCTTGGGGATTTGAAGGAACAGTTATGAGTGGGACTCCAGCTTTAAGAATGCCAATTGCTACGCTTGCAGGAAATGACATTAAGGAAATTCGCGGGATTTTAAACGGTACAACAAATTACATTTTAACAAAAATGGAAGACGAAGGAGTGTCCTATCAGAAAGCACTCAAGGAAGCACAACTTCTTGGTTATGCTGAAGCAGATCCTACAAGTGATGTAGAAGGCTATGATGCAAGGTACAAAATTGTTATTCTAGCAAACTATGTAATGAATGCTCCACTGAAAGTTGATGAAGTGTCTTGCAAGGGCATTACGGAAATTAGTCTAAAAGATATTGAAGAGGCAAAGGCAGAAGGAAAGCGCTGGAAGCTGTTGGCGAAGGCACGTAAAGAAAATGGGAAAGTAGTTGCGACCATTGCACCTGAAAAGGTAGAGATCACAGATCCACTAGCTGTAATAAGCGGCGCAACCAATGCAATTGCGTATGATTGTGATCTTATGGGAACAGTTACATTAAGTGGTGCTGGTGCAGGAAAGATAGAAACAGGCTTTTCCCTATTAATAGATTTAATCAATATCAATCGTGAAGGAACTTTAGTGAAAATGTAACTAGGTTGTAATTTTAGAAAGGCGGTAATGCTGATGATTATAGAATCTCGAATGACAGCGCGAAAGATGTTTTTTGCAGGCAAGTGGGAAAACCGCGAACAGAGTATCATCATTCGTGACCCGCAGGATAATAGTATCATTGGAACTGTTCCAGCCGCAACTAAAGAGGATATGCTGAAATGTATTGAGGAAGCAAAGAAAGGGGCAAAAATTTCTGCCGACCTTCCTGTTTATAAGCGTATGGAAATTATCAATAAAGCTGCAGATTATGTAGAAGTAAATAAAGAAAAATATGCACACACGATTTCATTAGAAGGAAGTAAAACAATACGGGAAGCAACAAAGGAAGTAACTAGAGCAATCCAAACACTACGAATTAGTGCGGAAGAAGCTAGAAGAATTAATGGAGAAACGATTTCTTTTGACCAAATGTCAGGCAGCGAAAATAGGGTAGGTCATTATTATCGCTTTCCAATTGGAGTTATCGCTGCCATAACCCCATTTAATGATCCATTGAACCTTGTAGCGCACAAGATTGGCCCAGCCATTGCATCTGGAAATGCCATTATCGTAAAACCGGCTACAGTTACACCTTTAAGTGCTCTTTTACTTGCTGAAGCGTTTGCTGAGGCTGACCTGCCTGAAAAAGTATTATCTGTAATAACAGGGCGTGGAAGTGAAATTGGTGACACACTAGTAACACATCCTGATATTAGAATGGTTTCCTTCACGGGCGGACTTCAGGCTGGAGAGGAAATTGCTCGTAAAGCAGGCTTGAAAAAACTGGGTATGGAGCTAGGTTCCAACTCCCCTGCCATTGTATTAGAGGATGCAGATCTTGATGATGCGGTTGAATCAACGGTTTCCGGAGCATTTTGGGCAGCAGGTCAAAACTGCTTAGGTGTTCAACGAATCTACATTCAAGAAAGTATAATGGACGTTTTTCAAACGAAGTTTGTTGATAGAACAAACAAGTATGTAGTTGGTGACAAACAATCAGAATTAACGGACATGGGGCCATTAATTTCTGAAAAGGAAGCAATACGTGTTGAAAACCTAGTAAATGAAGCTATTGAAAAAGGTGCAACATTGTTAACTGGTGGAAAACGTAATGGTGCCTTCTATTCGCCAACAGTGTTAACAAATGTACCAGAAAACTGCACAATAGCAAAAGAAGAAATTTTCGGTCCGGTTGTGCTTCTATATCCTGTAGTAGACCTGGATGCTGCAATTGAAAAATCAAATGATGTGGACTATGGGTTACAAGCAGGGATTTTCACGAAAGACCTTAATAAAGCCTACAGGGCTATCGGCAAGCTTGATGTCGGAGGCATTATGATTAATGACAGCAGTGACTATCGCATTGATGCAATGCCGTTTGGCGGAACGAAAAATTCAGGTTTAGGGCGTGAAGGCATTAAATTTGCGATTCATGAAATGACAGACCCTAAAGTAGTTTGCTTTAAGTTACCTAATAGTTAATTTCTAGAGTAGAACAGAATCGAGTCATCACGCATAACCCTAATTAATAACAATTTTTTCAGGCTATTTTAACAGCCCCTTAATATTCACTTGCTAAAATGAGAAAGGCAGGTGAGTAAAAGGGGCTTTTTATGTAATCTACAGCTCGCTCATAAATTACAGGTTATCTATAGATAATAATGAGAGAAAATAATAGTAAAGAAGGAATATGATGAAAAACAAACAAACAAATGCAATAGCTCCTTCTATAGTTAAGCAAGCTATACAAGTAAATAAGAAACCATTTCCTTGGTTGAAGGCTTTTAGTGCGGGGGTAGCGGCAGCCTTGCCGGTTATGATAGGATTAGCCTTTGGCAATTTACAATATGGTTTAATTGCGGGATTAGGTGGATTTTCTTATTTATATGTTTTTAATATCCCCTATGCGCAGCGAGCCAAGAAAATATTTTCGGTCGTTCTTGGTTTGAGTATTGTTACCTATTTAGGAACGATTAGTGCACCGTATCCGCTAGCAGTTGCCATTCTGATGGGAATCATTGGAGCAGTAGCGATGTTTGTGTTCGGCGCATTAAAAATAACCGGTCCTTCGGCCATCTTTTTTGTATTAGTTTTTGCCATGTCATCAGGAATGCCGATCAATCCCGATGATGCATTCCTACGAGCGGGATTAGTATTTCTTAGTGGTTGTTTATCGTGGATTATTGGCATGATTGGGTGGTTTTTTAATCCCTATGGTCCAGAAACGGGTGTGGTGACTAGAGTTTATTTGCACTTAGCGGAACTTATGGATTCTGTTGGAACAAATAGATTCACTGAAATAAAGCATAAAGTGATGGAGGTTTTAAATGAATCAGAAGAAACTCTTTCAGCGGGCTATATTCCATGGCGAACATCGGACATGTTCAATCGATTATATCTATTAAATATGTATGCAAATGAGTTGTTTATTATGGTTGTGGAAAATTTTTCAAATGCAGAGGCTACATTACCTAAAGAATTAGGGCAATCTACTCGAATGCTGGCAAATTCATTGAACAAACGTCAAATCCTCGAAACGACACATATATTACAGCCAGAGAAGATGGAACTTCAGGTAAATCAACTGTTCTCCACCATCTATAATGCGGATGCAATTCTTAATGAACCGATAAGTAATATAGAAAAATCAATTCAATTTGATAAAGCCTCTCTAAAAACCGTTTTTATGGGAGCGTTTGATAAAAATTCAATCGTGTTTATTTCTTCATTACGCTTTGGAGTGATTACGACCATTGCTGCAATTATTGCCTATCAATTTGGATTTGCTCGTTCCTATTGGGTACCTTTATCTTGTGTAGCGGTAATGTCGGGGGCAACGATTGTAGCGACATTTCACCGTGCGATTCAACGATTTTTAGGTACGGTAATTGGAATAGTAATTGCTGGGTTTATTCTACTCTTACATCCATCTGGTTTTGTAATTGTATTGTTTATTTTAGTATTAACATTTATTACCGAGTTGTTTATTGTGAAAAATTATGGATTAGCCGCGCTTTTTTTTACGCCAAATGCACTGTTAATGGCCGAAAGTACAAGTCAGGGTGTGTTTAGATTTTCTTATTTTGCACAGGCGAGATTCATTGACATTGTAATCGGTAGTGCGATTGGATTATTAGGTATTTATATCGTGGGTAGCAAATCTGCTTCTAGCAGAATTCCTCACTTACTGGGCAAAACCCTTCGAAGTCAAGCGCAATTTCTAATGGTGCTTTTTATGGATCAGGGGGAAGGATTTGATGCAAGAAAGAGTAGAGAAAGAATAAAAATGAGGATAAATTTAAGTAACTTACAAACTTTGTATACGACTGCCTCTGGTGAGATTCCGGCTAATCGTAGGGCGTTAGATTATTACTGGCCGATTCTTTTTTCAATAAGGCATTTAGGATATTTATTAGAAAATTGTTCAAAAGAATCTAATAGGCCGATACTTTCTGATGAAAAGTTAGCGCAAATTTTATTTTCATTTGAATCAATGGCAAATGCTGCAACTAGGAATGTTTCGCCAAAGCAGCGAGTAATTCCAGAAATAGAGAGTTATTCTAGTATACAAAAGGAAATTCAATTTCTACAAAAAGAACTTGGAAGATCGCTATAACAATTTCTTTAAGCTATTTTAAAGCAATTTTAACAGCCCCTTAATATTCACTTGCTAAAATGATAAAGGCAGGTGGATTAAAGGGGTTTTTTTGTGAAAGGAAGACATTGTCAAACGGTGTAGGAGGGTACGAATGCCAAAAATATTAATTTTAACTACCAATTATGGAAATGGACATGTGCAAGTTGCAAAGGCGCTTAAGGAGCAATTTATATTAGGAGGCCACTCCAATGTTGTTATAAGAGATATTTATCAAGAAACAAATCCACGTATTCATGAATGGACGAAGAAATTATATTTGAAAAGCTACACTAAAAGCGGTAGACAGTTATATCGTCTTTTTTACTATAGCAGCAATACATTTTCGAAACGAAATTATTTCCTGCTTTTTCCGTACGGGTATTCTAAGCTCAAAAAGATCATTGCGGAAGAACAACCAGATGCCATTATAAACACATTTCCCACATTTGCCGTTCAGTATTTCCTAACAAAGGCAAACATTACAATGCCTACCTATAATGTAGTAACGGATTATTGTCTACATCATTCATGGGTTCAACCTTCAGTAGATAAATATTATGTAGCTACCCCACAACTCAAATCGCAATTAATTGCCAATCATATCGACCAAAGCAAAATCCTCATCACAGGAATACCTGTACAATATCAATTCTACCAAACAAACTACCGTGCATTTTTACTTAATAAGTATCAAGTGAAATCGGAATGTAAGACTGTTTTAATTGTTGCAGGTGCCTATGGTGTGTCCACAGAAATGAAATACATTTGTGAAGAGTTAAAAAAAGATAAAACTCTACAAATATTAATTGTTTGTGGTAAAAATGATCAATTAAAAAAAGAGCTGCAAAATAAATACGATCAGGATAACCAAATTAGAATATTTGGCTATGTAACGAATATGGCAGAATTATTTGATATTGCTACCTGTCTGATAACAAAACCAGGTGGGGTCATTTTATCTGAGGCTGTTGCCAAAAATGTACCTATTGTTTTAATGGGTACAAAACCCGGTCAAGAAAAGGAAAATGCTTTGTTTTTCAAGAGGAGCGGTGCCGCAATCTTTCATCAAAGGTGGTCCCGAGTTGTGAAGGATACAAAGAAGCTTTTGGA
>JAENZK010000481.1 GCA_016841285.1 Guptibacillus hwajinpoensis
CGTCTTGAATCCGGGATAATTTCGGCACTGATTGTTCCCTTTACAGTAGTTATAACCCCAAAAGTTAATCCATGAATAATCCTTAGAATAAATAAGGCCCAAATATTTGTTACAAATGGATAAAATAGTGTAGCAATAAAAAAAGCAACTGCTGAAAAAATCAGTATTTTCTTTTGTGATCCTACACTTACCCACTTACCAGCAAACGGCCGAATAACAATAGCCGCAATTAAAAACAAGGTTAATAATAAACCTGCCTGATCCGCTCCCCCACCAAATTCCTTCGTTAGTTGAATTGGAAGTGCTGTTAATAAAATATAGAATGCTAAAAAGATAAAAAAGCTGATAATAGTAATATTTATGAAATCTTTAGTCCAAAGTTTTGGTCTATCCATATCATGTTTCCCCCTTCATTTTCACTCTTGCCAATAAAGTAACTATTTCAGTATACGTCTTTTTGTCATGCGTAACTAATTGTATTTTTTATATTATCTATGCATAATAGTAATATCAGTTAGAAAGGGGAAAACTGAAATGGATTTTGACCAGCTTTTCTATTTCCAAATCGTTTCAAAACATAAGAGTTTAACAAAAGCTTCCGAAGAATTAAACCTTTCACAACCGGCTTTAAGTCGTTCTATTTTGCGGCTGGAAGAGGAAATTGGTGTTCCTTTATTCGAAAGAAAAAGTCGTGGAGTCCTTTTAAACCAATATGGTAAGGTTTTTCTAAACCACGCAAACCACGTATTATCAGAAATGAAAGAAGCAAAACAAATGATCCATGATATGGTCGATCCACACCATGGGACCATTTCACTTGCATTTATCCAAACGCTCGGCTCTAGTTTTGTACCTGATTTGATCAGCGGGTTTCAGAAGGAATTTCCCAATATTCAATTTCAATTATCTCAAAATATCACGAGTAAAATTTTAAAAGAAATACATGCTGCTAACATTGATATTGGATTCTGTTCACCGCTGGAACCGCACGAAGGTCTGTGCTCCATTCCAGTTTTGTCCGAAGAATTATTCCTAATTGTTCCTGCTGCCCACAGGCTGGCAGGAAAAGAGCAAGTCAATTTAATAGAAGTAGCGGACGATCCGTTTATCTTTTTCAAACCTCAAACTGCCCTTCACGATTTAATAGAAAATCTATGTCATGAAGCAGGATTCCACCCAAGGAAGGTTTTTGAAGGATATGAGGAAAGGACAGTCTCTGACCTAGTAGGGGCTAATTTGGGCGTTGCCATTGTTCCGTACATTCCTAATCTTGACGAAAGTAAAATTTCAATGATCCGCGTCCAATCTCCAAAATGTTTTCGATTAATCCAAATGGTATGGAGATTGAATGGATATATGTCTCCAGCTGTGAAAAAATTTAAGGACTTTGTTGAGAGAAGGGCTATAGGTATGGCAAAGGAATGACAGTTCCAGCCCTTCGCTTTCAAACATACCTGGTATTTTGCGAGGGTGTCTCCTGTGAGACACTCTCGCATTATTTCAGGTCTTCTATCGAATCAATCTCGACAGACTCTGGTACAACCAGTCCATTCTTTGACCTAGGTACATAAAAATTTCTAGCTCTTTTTCCCTTTTTTCAAATATTCATTGATAATCTCTTTCTGGATAGCTGGATGGCATGTTAAAGTAGACTCATTTGTTAACATGGTAACGGGATTGCCATCCAAATTGGTTGTCACAGCACCAACTTCATCGGCGATAATCATCCCTCCTGCTATATCCCATG
>JAENZK010000482.1 GCA_016841285.1 Guptibacillus hwajinpoensis
CTAGATAACAACTGTCAGGGTATTCTTGGCTATGTGATTCGTTGGGTAGAACAAGGTGTCGGTTGCTCAAAAGTACCGGACATCAACAATATTGGCTTAATGGAAGACAGAGCAACACTTCGTATTTCAAGTCAACACGTTGCCAACTGGTTACATCATGGCATTTGTACGAAGGAACAGGTAGAAGAAACTTTGAAACGGATGGCAAAAGTAGTTGATGACCAAAATGCAGGCGATTATGCCTACCGTCCAATGGCACCGGATTATGAAAGTTCAGTGGGCTTCCAAGCTGCATGTGACCTTATTTTTAAAGGCTATGATCAACCAAGTGGTTACACTGAGCCAATCCTACATCAAAGACGTGCGGAGGCAAAAGCTAAATTCACTGTTCAGCGTTAAAGAAAAGCGGGCGCTGGAGCTAGACAATAAAAAAGACATGAGGGCATTAAATTGTCCTCATGTCTTTTTAATGAAGTTCACTTGTTAATTTTTTTGCCATACCGATAAATTCTTGAAGGGCAAACGACTGATATTTATTTCTCTTCCAAATCGTTCCTAGTTCTAAATTAATTTCCGGATGTTCAAATGGAATTGCCACAATATCATTTTTCAATTCCTGACATATCTTGCTCGGTAATAAGGCAATTCCGAGTTTAGCCCCAACCATCTCAACAATAAAATCCTTCTGAGATGTTTCACAAACAATATTAGGTGTAAATTCATTTTTCAAACAAACATCAAGAATGCGATCGTGAAGCGAAAAATCTTTTCGATATAAGATAAACGGTTCATTTTCTAATTGGGTAAAATTGATAGTTTGATTGGCCGCCAACGGATTTTCTTTGTGAACAATTACCATTAGCGGATCCTTTAAAAGTTTAATAACCTCAAAGGTATCATTCTTAATCGGCACATTACAAATTAATCCAATATCTAAAGTCCCATCCTCTACACCCTCTTTTATCACCTTCGAACCTACTTCTGAAAGATGAATCTCAACTAAAGGGTAAATTTCTTTATATTTGCTAATTAATGTGGAGAAAAAGGCTGCTCCCATGATAGGTGGGATCCCGATTTTAATTTCACCCTTTTTTAATTGCGCAATATTATCCAATTCCGATGTCAAGTTACTAAAGGCATCTAATACATTTTTTGTATTAATTAAGACGGCTTTCCCTGCATCTGTCAGCTCTAGTTGTTTTGGAGAACGATAAAATAAAGGCACCCCTAACTCGCCTTCTAAATTTTGAATCGCCTTACTTAAAGATGGTTGGGACACATGTAATGTTGATGCTGCCTTTGTAAAGCTTAAGTGTTTGGCAACCTCAGCAAAATATTCTAAATGCCGAATATCCAATTTTTTCACCCCGTTTTTAACCTCTTATAATATGTCAAACTTATAATCATCTTTTATATATTTATCAATAAAGTGAATAATTCGGTCCTCATAAGCCTTCTTTTGATGTTTGTAATTCCGAATATGTCCACCTTTTTTGGTAATCCATAATTCCGCATTTGGAGCGTTATGGTAGATTTGCTCACTTTCTTTGTAGGAAATAGCCCCATCTTTTTTGCTATGAATAAGCATTAAACCCTTGTTCTTATAGGCTTTAGCCGCAACATACGGTTTAACTTCTTTTAAATCTAAATCTATAAAAACATTTTCCGCAATATCAATCATATATTTGCCAATCGGGTTTGGGAGACCTGTCCAATACGTAAAGTTTTTCTTCGTATATTCCTCCAA
>JAENZK010000095.1 GCA_016841285.1 Guptibacillus hwajinpoensis
AAACCTGGAAAAATTGGATGAGTCAAAAAATGTAACTCCTCCAACATTGACTACAAATGGGAAGAAAGTAGTTTATATATATACCACCCATTCAAGGGAATCGTACCTCCCCCACTTACCGGAGGGTACAAAAACATCTGAGTCCTTCTCACACGAAATGAATGTAATGACTGTTGCTGAAAAATTAAGCAAAGAGTTAGAAAATAGAGGAATTGGAACCCAATTTGAAGGAACTGATTTTACGAAGCTTGTATCAGAAAAAGGGATGAAATATTGGCAATCCTATGATGTATCAAGACCTGTTGTTAAAGATGCCATGGCCAACAACCGTGATTTAAAATACTTTATCGATATTCATCGTGACTCACAGCCACATAAAATAACGACTACAAAAATTAATGGAAAAGCTTATGCAAGAACTATTTTTATCATTGGTGGAGAGCATGCTAAGTACGAACAAAATTTAAAAATGGCTACTGATTTGCATAACCTATTAGAGAAAGAATATCCAGGATTAAGTCGCGGAGTTACGAAAAAACAAGGTGAAGGAACGAATGGAAAATTCAATCAAGACTTATCTGAAAATGCTATTTTAATTGAAATGGGGGGCCCGGAAAATTCTTTAGAAGAGGTTTATCGTACAACGGAAGCCCTTGCTGAAGTGTTTAGCGAATATTATTGGCAAGCCGAAGAGGTTAATGGATAGAAGGAGTCTATAATGAAAAAATTTATATTAAAATTCTTTCTTTTAGTAATTACATTATTTTTCGGTGTACTTCTCGGGATGCAGCAAGCGAATGATGGGCTTTTGCAAATGAAGGGCTTCGATGATAAAACATTTGGGGGAGCTTTTCATATCAAGAAGACTGAGGCTGGTGAAGTTGAGGCAGCCGTCCTAGGGCAAGAAATTACAGCGCATGATATTGAGGAAAAGCAAAAAGAATTAGAGGAAATGAAGGCATTTCACCTCATATCCAATATAGGCAGCAGGGTCGGTGATATGTTATCAATCATGTTCCAACACCTTGCCAATCTGGTCGTTAACACCCTCGATAAAGCTTTGTCATAAGTAAGGAAATAAAAAGGCATGAGGAAAGAAGTCCTCGTGCCTTTCGCATTTCTAATTGAATAGTTCATAGGTTATTTGATATAATCTTCTTTAGTCTAACTTTATTCTGTCGAATAAAGTTAAGCCTCCGGCGGATGCCTCAGATTTTCAAAGGTAGTTTTTCGAGCAAACTCGAAAAAATCTGGGCACAAATACGCCAAGGCGCATTTGATTTTGGCTCACATTAGTAGGAGTGGTTATTTGATGAATAAAGAAACTAGACATGAGCGTCAAAAACGGATTCGTAACTTTTCTATCATTGCTCATATCGATCATGGGAAATCAACATTAGCAGACCGAATTCTTGAACAGACTAGCACGGTATCCCAACGTGAGATGAAAGAGCAGATTCTAGACGCTATGGATTTAGAACGGGAACGCGGTATTACGATCAAGTTAAATGCCGTTCAATTATTATATAAAGCTAAAGATGGTAATGAATACATCCTTCACTTAATTGATACCCCTGGACATGTTGACTTTACATATGAGGTATCTAGAAGCTTAGCTGCATGTGAAGGTGCCATTCTAGTAGTCGATGCAGCGCAAGGAATTGAAGCGCAAACTCTAGCGAATGTTTATTTAGCGTTAGACAACGACCTTGAGATTTTACCGGTTATTAATAAAATAGATTTACCAAGTGCTGACCCTGAGCGGGTTCGCCAAGAAATTGAAGATGTAATTGGTCTTGATGCCTCTGAGGCTGTGCTTGCATCTGCAAAAGCTGGTATCGGAATAGAAGACATTTTAGAGCAAATCGTTGAAAAGGTTCCTGCTCCAACTGGTAACCCGGATGCCCCTCTAAAAGCATTGATTTTCGATTCTTTATATGATTCCTACCGTGGTGTTATTACCTATATCCGCGTTGTTGATGGAACTGTAAAAGTCGGTGATAAAATCCGAATGATGGCGACAGGTAAAGAGTTTGAAGTAAATGAAGTTGGTGTATTCACTCCAAAGGCCGTTCCAAGAGATGAATTAACGGTTGGTGATGTTGGCTTTTTGGCTGCTTCTATAAAGAATGTCAGCGATACAAGAGTCGGGGATACTATCACAAGTAGCAGAAATCCGGCAAGTGAAGCTTTACCGGGATACCGTAAACTTAACCCGATGGTGTTCTGTGGCCTATATCCGATCGATTCTAAAGATTATAATGATTTACGTGAAGCCCTTGAAAAATTGCAATTAAATGATTCATCCCTTCAATTTGAAGCGGAAACATCACAAGCATTGGGATTTGGCTTCCGATGTGGTTTCTTAGGGTTACTCCATATGGAGATTATTCAAGAGCGGATTGAACGAGAGTTTAATATTGATTTAATTACAACAGCACCAAGTGTTATCTATAAGGTTGAATTAACGAGCGGTGAAGAAATTACCGTTGAAAATCCGTCAAAAATGCCGGACCCTCAAACCATAGCAGGAATTTTTGAACCTTATGTAAAAGCAAAAATAATGGTTCCAAATGATTATGTTGGTTCTGTTATGGAGCTATGTCAAAATAAGCGCGGTAATTTCATTGATATGCAGTATCTTGATGAAAATCGCGTAAATATTACCTATGAATTGCCGCTTTCAGAAATTGTTTATGATTTCTTTGATATTTTAAAATCTAGTACAAAAGGTTATGCCTCCTTTGACTATGAATTAATAGGATATAAACAGTCTAAACTAGTGAAAATGGATATTCTATTAAACGGAGAACAAGTCGATGCTTTATCCTTTATTGTGCATCGCGACTTTGCTTATGATCGCGGTAAGGTTATTGTGGAAAAGCTAAAAGAGCTTATTCCAAGACAGCAATTTGAAGTGCCTGTGCAGGCTGCAGTCGGTACGAAAATTGTGGCAAGGTCAACAATCAAGTCAATGGGTAAAAACGTACTAGCAAAATGTTACGGTGGAGATATTTCACGGAAACGTAAACTACTTGAAAAACAAAAAGAAGGTAAAAAGCGCATGAAACAAGTTGGTTCAGTTGAAGTTCCACAGGAAGCTTTCATGGCCGTACTCCGAATGGATGATAATAATAGTAAAAAATAAAGGGGTGGCTCTTAGCCATCCTTTTTTCTAATAGGTGTGTAAAATAATATTATCCACAACGTTTTTTCGTGAAAATTGTGAGACTCCTGCAGGAATAGCAAGCCAGGCAAGACCCCGCAGACGTGCTTGCGCGTCGAGGAGGCTTGCGGATTGCCTGCGGAAAGCGAACAATTTTCACGAAAAAACAACAATAGAAAAGAGTGATCGGATGGTTAAATCAGTATATCTACATATACCCTTTTGTGAGCACATTTGTCATTATTGTGATTTTAATAAATTTTATATAAAAAATCAGCCGGTGGAAGACTATTTAAAAGCAATGGAAAAAGAAATGGAACAATCGATCGGAAGATTTGGGGCAGAGGAAGTACAAACGATTTTCGTTGGCGGAGGTACCCCAACCTCCTTAACAACCGATCAGCTTGATTTATTTCTTAATGGAATCCATAAGTATTTTGGAAAATATATTAATACTAAAACAGAATTTACATTTGAAGCCAATCCGAGTCATCTATCAAAAGATAAGCTTTCCCTATTATATGAATCAGGCGTGAATCGTTTAAGTTTCGGTGTCCAGGTTTTTGATGATGAATTATTGGAAAAGATCGGACGCACACATCGAGCTGTCGATGTTTTTCGGACAATCGCTTTGGCAAAAGAGACTGGTTTTCATAATATTAATGCCGATCTAATCTATAGTTTACCTAGTCAGACGGTAGAGGGCTTTAAAGATACATTAAAACAAGCATTTTCACTTGATGTTCAGCATTTCTCGGGGTATTCCCTGCAAATCGAACCTAAAACTGTTTTTTATAATTTAATGAGAAAAGGGAAGCTGCATTTACCAACAGAGGACGAAGAAGTTGAAATGTATAGCATTTTAATGGATGAGATGGCTCTTCATGGATATAACCAATATGAAATTAGCAATTTTTCAAAGCCGGGGTTTGAAAGTAGGCATAATTTAACATATTGGGATAATGAGGAATACTTTGGTATTGGGGCAGGGGCTCATAGCTATGTACAAGGGGTTAGAAGAGCAAATGCTGCACCGCTCAATCAATATATTTCACTAATAAAAGAGACTGGTTTTCCTTATATAGAAGAAAACGTGCTAACAGAAAGGGAAAGAATGGAGGAAGAAGTATTTCTTGGCCTCAGGAAAACTTCAGGCGTATCAAAAGAGGTATTCTATCAAAAGTTCGGAAGGGATTTAAATAGTGTATTTGGCAATGAAGTCAAGGATCAAGTCGAGAAAGGATTACTTGATGAAAGTGAGAAATTTATTAAACTCACTAGAAAAGGTATGTTTTTAGGGAATGAGGTATTTCAAGCCTTTTTATGTTGACAATATACGCCCGGTTTTGGTAACTTATTATATAGAATTAGCACTCGGCATACATGAGTGCTAACAGAGGTGATTTAACTATGCTAACAGAACGACAATTGTTGATCTTGCAAGTAATCATTGATGATTTTATTCGCTCTGCACAAGCTGTTGGCTCTAGAACGATAGCCAAAAAAGACGATATTTCATTTAGTCCAGCAACGATTCGCAATGATATGGCTGATTTGGAGGAAATGGGTTTTATCGAAAAGCCTCATACTTCATCAGGGCGCATTCCTTCTGAAAAGGGATATCGTTTTTATGTCGATCACCTGTTATCGCCATCATCGATTAATGCGGAGGAATTAGGGACGATTCGCTCCCTTTTTGATAGCAAAACTTATGAAATTGAAATGGTTGCGAAAAAGTCTGCAAAGCTTCTTTCTGAGTTTACGAACTATACTACCATTGTATTAGGTCCAGAACTAATGGAAACTCGATTGAAGCAAATCCAATTCATTCCACTCAATCGTGATAGTGTCGTCGCCATTATCGTTACTGATACAGGACATGTTGAGCACCGGACTTTATCTCTTCCGGATGGATTAGACTCTTCAGAATTAGAGAAGCTTGTGAATATTCTTAATGAACAATTGAAGGGATGTCCGATAGCTGAGCTGCAGGAATGTGTTCAGAGGGAACTAGTTGGAATTATAAAGAAGAATCTTTATGATCATAACCGCGTGTTCGAGTTATTAACGAATATGTTCGGTCATGGTCATACAAATGCTGAAAAAGTATTTTATGGCGGTAAAACGAATATGTTCTCTCAACCTGAATTTAATGATATCGGGAAGATTCGTTCGCTTTTATCCGTTATCGAACAAGAAAGTATTATTTATAACTTGTTTAAATCAACGAGCACAGGAATCACAGTAAAGATTGGTCAAGAAAATAAGATGCAGGAAATGCAGGATTGCAGTGTTATTACAGCTACTTATTCAATTGGAAATGAACCAATGGGAACGATTGCGATTTTAGGACCAACGAGAATGGAGTACGCAAGGGTAATAACATTGTTAAACATCTTTTCTCAAGATTTATCAAAGGCATTAACTTCCTTGTATCAAAAAGAAAAGTAATGGTCATATTGGTAAAGGGAAGATTGATAGAAAAGCTTTTAAAAGCTTTTCTACTTACATAAAAAGTTAGTTTGCGGGAGGTGAAACGAATGGTTAATAAAAACTATTCGCAAGAAGAGGCAAATGAAGAGAAGGTAGCAGAAGCTGCTCAAAATAACGATTCTGTCATTGAATCTACGGAAGAAACTATAGATAATCAAGCGGAATCTATCCAAGAAGATGAAGCAAACGAGTTATCTGCTGAACAATTAGAAATCCAAAGATTACAGCAGGAACTCGATGATAGACAAAACCGTCTTTTACGACTGCAAGCAGATTTTGAAAATTACCGTCGCCGCGTTCGTTTGGACCAGGAAGCAGCAATAAAATACCGTGCACAAAGCTTAATTGAAAATATTCTTCCAGCTCTCGATAATTTCGATCGCGCATTGAATATCGAAGCGAAGGAAGAGGAAACGTTACAATTACTTAAAGGTGTAGAAATGGTACATCGTCAATTGAACGACGCTTTGAAAACGGAAGGATTAGAAGTGATCGAGGCTACTGGTAAGGAGTTTGATCCTAATTTTCATCAGGCTGTAATGCAAGTGGAAGATGGAAATTATGAATCCAATATTGTTGTCGATGAACTGCAAAAGGGATATATTTTAAAGGATCGTGTTATCCGTCCAACAATGGTCAAAGTTAATCAATAATTATTAGTTGAAATATAGAAAAGCAAATTTTGAAGATTTGAGGAGGACATTTTTATGAGCAAAATTATTGGTATCGATTTAGGAACAACAAACTCTTGTGTGGCTGTAATGGAAGGCGGAGAGCCTAAAGTAATCCCTAATCCAGAAGGAAACCGTACGACTCCGTCTGTTGTTGCATTTAAAAATGGCGAACGTCAGGTTGGTGAAGTGGCAAAACGTCAATCTATTACTAATCCGAACACTATTTTATCCATTAAACGTCATATGGGTACAAATTACAAAACTGAAGAAATCGAAGGTAAATCCTATACACCACAGGAAATTTCTGCGATTATTCTTCAAAATTTAAAAGCAACTGCAGAACAATATTTAGGTGAGACTGTTACAAGAGCAGTTATTACAGTTCCTGCTTACTTTAACGACGCTGAACGTCAAGCAACTAAAGATGCTGGTAAAATTGCGGGTCTTGAAGTTGAACGTATCATTAACGAGCCGACTGCTGCTGCGTTAGCTTACGGTCTTGATAAAGAAGATGAAAACCATACTATTTTAGTTTATGACCTTGGTGGAGGTACTTTTGACGTATCAATCCTTGAACTTGGTGACGGTATCTTCGAGGTTAAATCTACAGCTGGAGATAACCGTCTTGGTGGAGACGATTTCGACCAAGTTATTATCGATTATTTAGTAGCTGAATTTAAAAAAGAAAATGGTATTGACCTTTCAAAAGATAAAATGGCAATGCAACGCTTAAAGGACGCTGCTGAAAAGGCGAAAAAAGATTTATCAGGAGTAACGTCTACTCAAATTTCATTACCATTTATTACTGCAGGTGAAGCTGGACCTTTACACTTAGAAACGAACTTAACTCGTGCTAAATTTGAAGAACTATCTGCTCACCTTGTTGACAGAACAATGGGACCAGTGCGTCAAGCAATTTCAGATGCTGGTGTTTCAAAAAGTGAAATTGATAAAGTTCTCTTAGTAGGTGGTTCTACACGTATTCCTGCCGTTGTCGAAGCAATCAAGAAAGAAGTTGGAAAAGAACCAAGTAAGGGCGTAAACCCTGATGAAGTAGTTGCACTTGGTGCTGCTATCCAAGGTGGGGTTTTAACAGGTGATGTAAAGGATATTGTATTACTTGACGTAACTCCACTTTCATTAGGTATTGAAACTATGGGTGGTGTATTTACTAAGTTGATTGAGCGTAATACAACAATTCCAACTAGTAAGTCGCAAATTTTCTCTACTGCAGCAGATAGCCAAACAGCAGTGGATATCCATGTTCTTCAAGGGGAACGCCCAATGGCATCTGATAATAAAACATTAGGTCGTTTCCAATTAACAGATATTCCACCAGCACCACGTGGAATTCCACAAATCGAAGTATCCTTCGATATTGATGCAAACGGAATCGTTAATGTCCGTGCAACTGACAAAGGTACTGGTAAAGCACAATCAATCACAATTCAATCATCAACAAGTTTATCTGATGATGAAATTGATAAAATGGTAAAAGAAGCTGAAGCAAACGCTGAAAATGATAAAAAGCGCAAGGAAGAAGCAGAACTTCGTAATGAAGCAGACCAGCTAGTGTTTACAACTGATAAAACATTGAAAGATCTTGGCGACAAGGTTGATGAAGCTGACAAGAAAAAGGCTGAAGAAGCTAGAGATGCATTAAAACAAGCCATCGAAAAGAATGATTTGGACGAAATGCGTGCGAAAAAAGATGCATTACAAGAGGTTGTTCAACAGCTTTCAGTGAAGCTTTATGAACAAGCAGCACAAGAGGCACAAGCTAATGGAGCAGGTGCAGAAGCTGGTGCTGGCGCAAAAGATGATAATGTCGTAGATGCGGAATTTACGGAAGTAAATGAAGAAGAAGCTAAGAAATAAACGTATACGCCAAGTATGCCTAGGCGTATGATTGAAAGGTCAAAGTCAGGGCTGCCTTGGCTCTGGCCTTTTTCACTTTATTCAATTTGTCACAATCTACTAAGGTTGCATACCTTAGATTAAAAATGTTATCATAATCGTTATGCAGATAAGATTAGAACGGGATTTTCGGGAGTGGATATGATATGAGTAAACGAGACTATTATGAAGTCCTCGGAGTGGCGAAGGATGCCTCTAAAGATGAGATAAAAAAGGCATATCGTAAGCTTGCAAGAAAATATCACCCAGATGTTAACAAAGAAGCCGATGCTACTGAAAAGTTTAAAGAAATCACAGAAGCATATGAGGTATTAGGTGATGATCAGAAACGGGCAAGTTATGACCGATTCGGTCATGCAGATCCGAACCAAGGCGGCTTTGGTGGATTCGAAGGCGCTGACTTTGGAGGATTTGGTGATATTTTTGATATGTTTTTTGGTGGGGGAGGATCTAGAAGACGTGATCCTAATGCCCCAAGGCAAGGTGCTGACCTTCAATATACAATGACATTGGATTTTAAAGAAGCAGCCTTTGGGAAAGAAACAGATTTAGAGATTCCAAAAGAAGAAGAGTGCGATACCTGTCATGGCAGCGGGGCGAAACCAGGCACTAGCCCTGAGACGTGCTCGCATTGTAATGGATCAGGTCAGTTGAACGTGGAACAAAACACACCATTTGGTCGTATTGTCAACCGTCGAGTGTGCCATTATTGTAATGGTACTGGAAAAATGATTAAAGATAAGTGTACGACATGTGGTGGTTCAGGAAAAGTTAAAACACGCAAGAAAATTCATGTAAAAATTCCTGCCGGGGTTGATGAGGGACAACAAATGCGTGTTTCTGGCCGAGGGGAGCCTGGTGTTAATTGGGGACCTGCAGGAGATTTATATATAGTATTTCATGTGAAGCCGCATGAGTTTTTTGAACGTGATGGTGATGATATTTATTGCGAACTGCCAATTACTTTAGTTCAAGCAGCCCTTGGAGACGAGTTTGAAGTTCCAACTCTTCATGGTAAGGTGAAATTAAAAATTCCTGCAGGAACACAAACAGGCACCAACTTCCGATTAAGAGGTAAGGGTGTTCCAAATGTAAGAGGCTATGGTCAAGGTGATCAACATATCAAAATTCGTGTTGTAACACCAACAAAGCTAAGCAATCGTCAAAAAGAGCTATTACGCGAATTAGCAGAGTTGACTGGTGATGAAGTTCCATCAGAACATGAGGATAGCTTCTTTGCTAAGGTAAAACGGGCATTTAAGGGTTAACATTACACAGGCTGTTTCAAATGTGTCATACATCACATCATCCATACAGAAACTGTAGTATCCTGTATGGATGTTAGACACCTTTGGGATAGCCTTTAAACAAATAAGAAGCGAGTGTTTAAGATGAAATGGTCTGAAATGAGTATACATACAACACAAGAGGCAGTTGAACCAATTTCTAATATTCTCCATGAAGCAGGAGCTGGTGGGGTTGCAATTGAAGATCCAGCCGACTTAAATAAAGTAAGAGAACAGCAATTTGGTGAAATTTATGCTCTGAGTCCTGACGATTATCCCGAAGAAGGTGTAATTGTTAAAGCTTATTTACCTGTAACAAGCAGTTTTGGAGAAACAGTAGAATCTATTAAAGAAGCTATTAATAACCTTACCCAATATGGAATTGATCTTGGTTTTAATACAGTTGAAATTAATGAAGTAAACGAAGAAGACTGGTCGACAGCATGGAAAAAATATTATCATCCAGTTAAAATCTCTGAAAAGGTTACGATTGTCCCAACCTGGGAGGAATATGAACCAGAAAAGAAGGATGAAATCATCGTTGAACTTGACCCTGGAATGGCGTTTGGAACCGGAACCCATCCGACAACGGTTATGTGTATTCAAGCACTTGAAAAAGTCTTACAAAAAGGGGAACATGTTATTGATGTCGGTACTGGATCGGGTGTACTAAGCATTGTTGCTGCTAAATTGGGGGCAAGTAAGGTAGATGCCTATGACCTTGATGAGGTTGCCGTCAATAGTGCCAAGATGAACGTTGAACTCAATAAAACTGATAATATTGTAGAAGTTAAACAGAACAATCTTTTAGAAAATATCAGTGGAAAAGCCGATGTGATTGTTGCCAATATTTTGGCGGAAATCATACTGCTATTTATCGATGATGCTGCAGAAAGGTTGAAAAAAGATGGTCTGTTCATTACATCCGGTATCATTAAAAGCAAACAGAATGAGATCGTAAGTAACCTTGAAAAGGCCGGATTTACTATCGAAGAAATTTTGCAAATTGAAGATTGGGTAGCGATTATTTCGAAAAATAATAATGACCAGTAAGAAGGTGAGAGCCTGTGCAAAGATATTTTGTGAAAAATAATCAAATAGCTGAGAATAAAATAAAGATAAACGGTGAAGATGCTCATCATATATCACGGGTCATGAGGATGAAGCCTGGGGAAAACATTATTTGCTGCTCGGAGGATGGACAAGTTGCTCAATGTGAAATCCAAGAAATTACTGATGACTTCTGTTTTGCCTCTATAGTAGAATGGATAGATGAGCATAAGGAACTGCCTGTATTGGTTACAATTGCACAGGGCTTACCAAAAGGTGATAAATTAGAGCTGGTCGTACAAAAAGGAACAGAAATGGGTGCCAATCGCTTTCTGCCCTTTTTTGCATCACGCTCTATTGTGAAGTGGGATGAAAAAAAGGGGAGAAAAAAGGTTGAACGGCTTGAGAAAATTGCAAAGGAAGCAGCGGAGCAATCGCACCGTACTAAAGTTCCGGAGATACAAGAGCCTGTAGACTTCAAAACTCTCCTGAAAGAAAGCAAAAATTACACATATAAAATTGTAGCTTATGAGGAAGACGCAAAGCTTGGTGAAAAGAGCAATCTTTTTTCTGTTTTGTCAAAATTAACGACAGGCGATTCTTTATTAGCCGTCATTGGACCAGAAGGTGGACTAACGGAAGAGGAAGTTTCTGAGTTACGAAACAATGGATTTATTTCTTGTAGTCTTGGTCAAAGAATATTAAGAACAGAAACAGCCCCTTTATACTTACTAGCAGCTGTTTCCTATCATACTGAATTATTGGGGTGATCATATGCCAACAGTGGCTTTCCATACATTAGGATGTAAAGTAAATCATTATGAAACAGAAGGAATCTGGCAGCTTTTCCAAGAAGCGGGTTATGAGCGTACAGATTTCGAGAAAATGGCAGATGTTTATATTATTAATACATGTACTGTAACAAATACAGGTGATAAGAAAAGTCGTCAAATTATTAGACGGGCCATCCGCAAAAATCCTGATGCAGTTGTAGCTGTAACAGGCTGCTATGCACAAACAGCCCCTGCTGAAATATTAGAAATTCCAGGTGTTGATATTGTTATAGGCACACAAGACCGTGTGAAATTGCTTGATTATGTTCGTCAATATGAAAAGAATCGTGAGCCCATTAATGGTGTAGGCAATATTATGAAAGCAAGAGTTTTCGAGGAATTAGATGTTCCTGCATTTACAGACAGAACTCGGGCATCATTGAAGATTCAAGAAGGATGTAACAATTTCTGTACTTTCTGTATCATTCCTTGGGCACGTGGACTTATGCGTTCCCGTCAGCCAGATGATGTTGTAAAACAAGCGCAGCAATTAGTTGATGCCGGCTATAAAGAAATTGTCTTAACAGGCATCCATACAGGTGGATACGGAGAGGACTTAAAGGATTACAATTTTGCAATGCTTCTTCGTGATCTTGACCAAAAGGTAGAAGGCTTAAAACGTATCCGTATTTCCTCAATTGAAGCTAGTCAAATTACAGATGAAGTCATTGAAGTCCTTGATCAGTCAGACAAAATTGTGCGCCATTTGCACATTCCACTACAGTCAGGATCAGATTCAGTGTTAAAACGCATGCGTCGTAAATATACAACTGAATTCTATGTAGATCGTCTTAATCGTTTGAAAGAAGCACTTCCAGGTTTGGCTGTTACTTCAGACGTAATTGTTGGATTCCCTGGCGAAACAGAAGAAGAATTCATGGAAACCTATAATTTAATACGTGATAATAAATTCTCTGAATTGCATGTATTCCCATACTCTAAACGCACAGGTACGCCTGCAGCACGTATGGAGGATCAGGTGGATGAAGATGTTAAGAATGAGAGAGTTCATCAATTAATAGCATTATCTGATCAATTAGCAAAAGAATATGCGTCTAATTATGAAGGTGATCTCTTAGAGGTTATACCAGAAGAGCAATTTACAGAAGGAACTGACAGAACTGACCTTTATGTTGGCTATACTGACAACTATTTAAAGGTTGTATTCCCTGGTAAAGAGGATATGATTGGTCAAATCGTACAAGTGAAAGTTACGAAGGCTGGTTACCCATACAACGAAGGCGAATTCGTAAGTGTCGTTCCGAACGAAATTGAAGAAAAAGTGAAAATAGGGTAATAATAGAATTAAGAGATGATGACAGCAAGGTTGTAGGATTGACTACCTTGCTGTTTTTTATAGGACAGATAATCTTGAAGAATATTGAAAAGTTTATTATTTTACCCTGTCAGGGAAATTTCATTGGTGAATAGGGTAGAATAAAGTAGTTATTGTACCGTGATCAAGGGTTGTGTCTGGCGAATAGGGTAGAATAAGCGCGATATTGTGCCGTGATCAAGGGTTGTGTCAAGCAAATAGGGTAGAATAAGCGTGATATTGTGCCGTGATCAAGGGTACTGCCGGCTGAATAGGGTAGAATAAGAGTAGTATTGTACCCTAATAAAGGGTGCTGCCTTGCGAATAAGGTACAATAGTCCTGCCTGATAGTAAATAGTCTAAGAAGCAATTATTATTTACATAATAAATACAAATAATTCTGGAAGGATTGATGATGGTGTCTATAAATATTGCAAAAATGATCGACCATACTGCATTAAAAGCAGATACAACGAAGGAACAAATCGTGAAGCTGTGTGACGAAGCGAAGGAATATGGTTTTTTTTCAGTTTGTGTTAACCCGGAATGGGTCAAAATAGCAGCAGAACAACTACAGGGTTCTGAAGTAAAGGTATGTACTGTAATCGGCTTTCCATTAGGGGCTTCTACATCAGAAACAAAAGCCTTTGAAACAAAAGATGCAATTGAAAAGGGTGCGGATGAAGTTGATATGGTTATCAATATCGGAGCATTAAAAGATCAAAATGACGAATTGGTTGAACAAGATATTCGTGCTGTAGTTGAAGCTTCACGCGGAAAGGCGTTAGTCAAGGTAATTATCGAGACAAGTCTCCTTACAAAGGAAGAAAAGGTTCGTGCCTGTAAGCTTGCGGTTAAAGCAGGTGCTAATTTTGTTAAGACATCTACCGGTTTTTCAACAGGCGGCGCAACGGTTGAAGATATAAAACTAATGCGGGAAACAGTAGGTCCTGATATTGGCGTCAAGGCTTCTGGGGGTGTCCGTGACCGTGAAGGAGCACTTCAAATGGTAGAAGCCGGTGCCACAAGAATTGGGGCCAGCGCAGGGATAGCCATTGTTAAGGGCGAGCAATCAAACTCCAACTATTAATTAATAGTTGGCTAACAATCTAAGTTATCTACCATTACACACTCTAATCCATTTGTTTGATGGTAGATAACTTAGGTTTATCCTCACCAAACCACTCTAGGTTCTTGTTTGATGGTAGATAACTTAGGTTTATCCTCATCAAACCACTCTAGGTTCTTGTTTGATGGTAGATAACTTAATGTTTATCCTCACCAAACCGCTCCAGGCTCTCGTTTGATGGGGGATAACAAGTTCAAGTTCAAGTTTATTTTTCAATCACCCATCACCCAAATCCTAGCTACTCTCCCTTAAGACTGCTTTCCATGCACCTTTAAAATAAACTTTGCTAACAAACCTGCTAGTGGCAAAGCAATTATCGAAGACAAAACATTGAAGATAACACTTACAAGGACAAGCTGAACGTCCGGCAGATTAGTCACCGTTTCTGCAGCGGCGCCTAGAAATCTTATAAAATGA
>JAENZK010000096.1 GCA_016841285.1 Guptibacillus hwajinpoensis
GTTAAAAGCGATACACCGATAAAACCTACCAAAAATAATGACAAACCAACCGACACTTTTAAAAGCATAAGGACTAATAATAATAAGATCCCTGCTACACCGATCATTTCCGGACTCATGATTGCACCACCTTTACGATTGATCTAACAATATCTAAGATGAATGATAATGTGAAAAATAAGGCTCCAACTGTTGCTAACATAACAAATGGATATAGTTTCCATCCTAAATCACCAGTTAACTCACCACTTACCATTAATCCTTGAGCATATACGAATAATTGCCATGTTGTTACACATAAAAGTATAAATACAATCAACGATGTTAACGCATACAAAGCATGTTGAACTTTAGCAGGAAAGAAATTTGTTAAGAAATCAATTTCAATATGGTCCTTTTTGATTTGCGCAATTCCTAGACTAAAGAAAACCATGAGTGCTAATGCCAATCCCGTCAATTCGTATGCCCCTGTTATTGGCTTATTAAAGAAGTTTCTTCCAATTACATCCACAGATGTCAATACCATCATCAGAAAAACGATAACACATGCGACTTTATGTGTAATATTATTAAGTGAAGTAATAAATTTATCTAAACCACTAGATTTTTCTTCTAGTTCGGGCTTTGTAAAAGAAACCCCATTAGGAGCCTCTGCTCCTAATGGGGGATTATTTAATTGTACTTCATTTGATTCAGGTTTCATCTATATCACCCAACCTCTATTGTTATTCTCCACCTTGAACTAATCGTACGAACTCATCATAAATTTCTTGACCTGGAACACCTTTTGCTTCCATATCTTTAATCCAATTCTCAGATACTACTTTAGCTCCATCTTTGAACTTTTTAAGCTCTTCATCTGGTAATGTAATAAACTCAATACCTGCTTCTTTAGCTTCTTTCTCTGCAAGTTCAGCTTGTTTGTCATAAGCTTCACCTGCTTTTTGAGCCATTGGAATACCGATCAAACCTTCGATAGTTTTTTGATCTTCAGCTGAGATTTTGTTCCAGCTGTTTTTGTTCATAGCCATGAAGAATAAGTTTCCATTAAAGTTGCCGTATGTTACATAATCAAGTGAATCAAATAAGTTAAAATCTTTTATAGCTGATAAAGGTAGAACTCCACCATCAATAACCCCTTTTTGCAATGCATCATACATTTCAGGTGCCGGTAAGTTAATTGGTGTGGCCCCCCATGCTTCTATCATTGCACTTCCTTCTGGGTGAGGAGTTTTTAATTTTAATCCTTTAATATCAGCAAAACTGCGAACAGCTTTTCCCTTTGTTACGATCATATATGGGTCAACGCCATGGAACCAGAAAGGTTTAACATCAGCGTATTCTGCTTGAATTTCTGGGAACTTATCATAAAGTTTTTGTGCAATTACACTTAAATCAGCCGCAGTTACATCCCCTTCAGGCAATGGCAAATTAACAACACCGTGAATAGGGAATTTACCTGGAGTATAACCTTGGATCCCCCAACCAGCATCCATGATCCCTGCAGATACATTGTTGTAGGATTCTTTAGGTGAACCTAATGCGCCACCTGGGTAAATTTTGTAGGTAATACGATTCTCAGTTTCTTTAGCTGCTTCATCTGCAAATGCTGTCATTACTGCGTGCTGAACGTGATTTGTAGAATTCTCATGTCCTAATCTAAATTCAATTGCTTTCCCTGAACTAGCACCGCCATCTTCACCTTCTTTGACAGCATTGCTTGAACCACACGCTGTACCAACAATCAGCATTAATACTAATACAATTACTAACATTAGCCTTGCCTTTACGTTTTTCATTGAGTACCCCTCCTAATTTAATAGTTTATTAACCTTGCCTGAATAAAGTTAAACGCTTACAACCACGGCTTTTTAAACAATTGTTTAATAGATTTTTTCGTATATTAAGTCTACTATTTCTGCAAAAAAATAGTAAACTAGCAGACGGAATTGCCTACACAATTTTAAAAATAACCTATTTTCAGAAAAGGGATATTAAAAAAAATAACTCCCCTTTCTAATATTTAGTATTACTATATCTAGTTATTTTTTCGATTTTGAAAAGCTATTAAAGTATTTAGTCTGTGATTACGAACAACTTCTTCAATTTCATGTAATGGCGCACTTTCTCTGATAAGATTCAAAATAGTATCGTGTTCCTCGATAGACTGGCGTGCCCGCTGAGGGACAATTGTAAAAATCGAGCGGCGCAATCGGTCTAATCGTTGCTGAGCTTGTCCAATTTGATCAATCAGAAAGGAGTTGCCACACTTTTCAAAGATAATCGCATGAAACTTGCGATTATGCTGACTGATAGTTTCAAACTCAAAATTATTCAGTGCATCACCCATTAGTTTGTTAAGTTGTTGTAATTCCTCTAGATTTTGGACAGTAATATGTCTGGCACTTAACGATGTAGCATATCCTTCTAGAATCGCGATAACAGAAAGTACTTCAACATACTCTGTTTCATTGATTACACTTACGATTGCTCCACTATATGGTTTATATTGGATTAAACCATCGGATTCCAGGTTACGTATTGCTTCTCGGATTGGAATAGTACTAGTTCCAAGCTCTTTAGCCAATTGGTCAATAACAATTCGTTGTCCAGGAACATAAACGCCTTCCAAAATCTTGGATCGTAAAAACTCGTACGCATATTGCGTTTTACTCATGGCATGATTTTGATTTAGGTTTTGGTTTGTGTTTTGATTATTTTCCATAATTCTATCATATATTAAATCATATATGATATCAAGTATTTTTTTATCACTTTTCTACAAATTTTTACTTGAAACGTTTATGAATATTATTATGTTTATATGTTCCTGCCTCACTAAATTCAACTAACTCCATTGAAAGGGCCAAATATCGTTTTGAGAATAGTTCAGCAAAGTGATCCTTTATCACTTCAAAAAGCTCATCACACGTAGCTTTTTTATCTTCCTCACTGCGACCTGCTCCAATTTTAAGCATGACATGAACAAAAGCATCATCTTCCTTGCCATCCGCAACACGATAATCTTGAAGTTCGATCGCTCTTGAGCGTAATCCTCCAATTGGAAATAAAGGGCTTTTTGAAATAATCACTCCATTAATTTTTTCTAGTAAAAAAGGAATGTTGGCATCCGCCTTAATATTATTTGTATATTCAACGATAATATGTGGCATATTATCCTCTCCTTCCATAATTTGAATAATTTAAATTTATTTTAATCTTTTCTTGTTTAATATAGAATAACCGCGTTGCTTTATGAGCAACAAAATGAAACTTTTTTATAAAAATAGTAAGGCACTTCGTTTTTTAATAACGAGGTGCCTTCCTTGTAACAATTTATCTACCAACAATGGTATTGACCAGTCGACCGATATTGTCAATTTCAGTAACGACTTCATCACCGACTTCAACATTTACTACACCTACAGGAGTTCCAGTTAAAATAATGTCACCTTTGTCTAGAGTCATAAAGTTGCTTAAATACTCAATAAGGGCTGGAATACTAAAGATCATATCTTTTGTATTTCCTTCTTGTGTTACTTTACCGTTTACATAGGTTCTAAATGATAAATTCATCGGATCTTCAATATCTTTTGCCTCAACAAGCCAAGGACCAAGTGGTGTACATGTATCCCGATTCTTTACACGTAGATTAGGACGGTAATAGTTTTCTAAATAATCACGAATCGCATAGTCATTGGCAACCGTATAACCAGCGACATAATCATAGGCATCTTCTTGCTTTACATTCCTAGCTTGTTTTCCAATGACAACAGCTAATTCACATTCATAATGCATATTAGTTACATCAGGACGGAAAGTTTGTCCTAAATGCCCAATAAAAGTATTAGGTCCTTTTAAAAATACAAGCGGCTCAGTTGGGGCTTTAAACGCCAATTCCGCAGCATGATCCGCATAGTTTAAACCTAGCGCAAACACCGTACGCGGTTCTACAGGTGGAAGCCATACTACTTCCTGCTCCTCTACAATACGGCCATCATCAAGTTTTAAGCGGCCTTCCATTTCAACAGCTTCATGGATTGCTCCAGAAAAAGCTACACGTGCTTTTTTCATCATTTTGCACCCCCAACTTGTAGTTCATTTTCGTGAACAATCGTATTTTCCAAAATACCTACCCCGGAAATTTCGATTCTTACATGATCTCCAGCCTTCGCTAATGGTGCATTCTCAGGAACACCAACTAATAATACATCACCTTCATTAAGTGTCATATAATCTGTTACATCTGCAATTAACCCGGAAACAGAGCGAATTAAGTTAGCTGTCGTATTTTCTTGACGTAATTCATTATTTATAAATACACGTACTGTTAGTGCATCCGGATTTTCTACTGCTTTCTGTTCGATTACCCAAGGACCTACCGGGCAGAACCCATCACGGCACTTTTGGCTAATAGCTGGACGGTATACACTCGCATGTGGGACGCTAACATCATTCACTACTGTGTATCCGGCAATATAATCAAGGGCTTCAGATTTCGCAACTCTTGTTGCTTTCTTTCCAATTACTAATCCAAGGGCTACACCAATCTCTAATTGGTCTACATCCGTAGGCATTGGAATAGATACTCCATACCCGATTACAGTATTAACCGGTTTAATATAAAGAACTGGTGCCTTTGGCGGAGCTTTATATGGATCTTCATTTACAGCCTCACCCAACGCTTCCATCACACCTTTGTAATTTAACAAAGTACCATAAATCGTACCCGATACCGGTGCATCCAACTTCAACTCTTGTAAACTTACATTTTGTCCTTTTACTTCGATAGTTTGATTTTCATAATCTATGTTAACTGTTTCTTCTTGTAAAATCCCACTGAATTTCACTTTTCCTGTACTCACTGCCTTCACCTCTTTTTAATAATCAAATGCGCCTTGGCGTATTTGTGCCCAGATTTTTTCGAGCTCGCTCGAAAAACTTCCTTTAAAAATCTGAGGCATCCGCCGGAGGCTTTAACTTTATTCAGTAAGTTTTTTTACCACCACTGAATTTAATAAAGTAAATTGCATTCATCTCGCCCACTAATGGTAGTGGGAGATTTTCTGCTGAATGAAGTTAAATTAATTTCTATTAAATACGACTAATTTCATTTCTGTCATTTCTTCAACCGCATATTTAATTCCCTCACGGCCTACCCCACTTTCCTTAACACCACCATATGGCATGTTATCAACACGGAAGGTAGGGATGTCATTAATCATAACTCCTCCAACATGGAGTTTCTCTGCAGCATAAAGTGCAGTGTGAACATTATCAGTATAAATACCTGCTTGTAGACCGTAGCGTGAATCATTTACAAATTCAATCGCTTCAGCTACTGAGCTAACTTTATTGATATTAACGATTGGAGCAAATACTTCTTGGCATGAAACCTTTAGTGATTGATCGGCATGTAATACGACAGTTGGAAGAAGTACATTCCCTTCTGCAATACCGCCTGTAGCGATTTCTGCACCGTTCTGTTTTGCTTCTCCAATCCATTCTAATGTACGTCCCACATCACCTTTAGAGATTAATGCAGATACATCTGTTTCGGGATCAAGCGGATCTCCTACTTTTAAGTTCTTAGTTGCTGCAACAAATTTTTCTACAAAAGAGTCATACACATTCTCATGTACATAGATTCGTTGTAAAGAGATACATACTTGACCTTGGTTTGAAAACGCACCTACGACAGTTCTATTAATTACTTTATCTACATCAACACCATTATCAATAATCAGGGCAGCGTTAGATCCAAGTTCAAGGGTTACGCGTTTTAAGCCTGCTTTATTGCGGATACCAATTCCGACTGCAGGGCTACCAGTAAAGGTAATGACTTTCACACGATCATCTGTAACTAATTTATCTCCAACTACACGACCGCTTCCAGTTACAACGTTCAATGCTCCAGCCGGTAATCCAGCTTCTTCAAGCAGCTCCGCTAAAAAGTAGGAAGATAGTGGTGTTTGTGATGCAGGTTTTAAAACGATTGGATTTCCAGCCGCAATCGCCGGACCAACTTTATGTGCAACTAAGTTCATAGGGAAATTAAAAGGAGTAATTGCTCCAACTACACCTAATGGTTCACGGACAGTGTAGGCAATACGATTTTCTCCACCAGGTGCTGCGTCTAATGGAATCGTTTCACCATGTATTCTTTTTGCTTCTTCTGCTGCAAATTTATATGTGGCGATTGTACGATTAACCTCTTGTTTTGCTGTTGTAATCGGTTTCGCAGCTTCTTGAGCAATAATCTTCGCAGCTTCATCAGCGCGCTCTTCAAATAAGCTAACTAATTTTTCTAAAATATCTGCACGCTTATGAGCAGGCATTTTTGCCATTATTTCTCTTGCATTATAAGCAGCTTCAATTGCATCATTAACTTCCTTTTCAGTTGCAGAAGGAATTTCTGCTAAAACTTCCTCAGAGTATGGAGATGTTAAAGTAGTGTAAGAACTTGCTTCAATCCATTCGCCGTTAATAAACAACTTTTTCTTAAGAGCCATTTTTACCTCTCCTTTTAAATTATTGATATCGTTTATCTAAATCATATAGTAAATCATATACCAAATCATATATGATTTCAAGTAATATTATTATAGATTAGTATAAGAATCTTACTCCCGGATACTTACCTGCACTTGAATTTCGGTAAGAAAGGCTTTTTCATCATTAGATAAAAACTGGTCAACAATCGCTCGCTCGATAAACTCTCCTTTAATCTCGTAATTGTTTTCTTCAATAAATTTCAAGAGAACTTCATAATAGGAAGAAGCTTCACTTCGAACCCCTCTATAAAAAATGGAAACGTAATATCCCTCAGGTAAAACATTACTCATTTTTTGCAATAATTCCTGTTCTTCAACATCCTCTAATAAAAGAAAGATAGAGTTGTATTCTTTAAAGTCATAATGTTTAACCTGTGAGATTGTCCGTGTAAAACCAACCTTTCCAAGGAAAATTGGGGAAAGTACTCCAAATTCATTTTTTAATTTTCTAAGAGCCAACTCAAGTTCATGGATACTGCCGATTTTCTCTTGTAATTGAACGACTATTCTCTCAGGGATTTTCTGTATTGTTGGTGTACCTATCTGCTTCAATTGCAGACTTGCATCTATTTCCTGGATTCTTCCTTCAAGTCGCTTTTTGATTCGGGTTAATTCGTTTATTTTAGATTCAACCGTTTCGTGATGTTTTTTTAATGATTCTTGAAGTTCAATTATATTCCGACTTTGAAGCTGCTGTTTGATTTCTTTCAAAGGAACTCCTAATGTTTTTAAATAATGTATAATATCAAGTTGTTTAAATTGTTCGGAGGAATAGTAGCGATAACCAGTTTCTTCATTTATATAGACAGGTTTAAATAAGTCTATTTCGTCGTAATATCTTAACGTCTTTACAGGTATATTATGTAGTTTCGATAATTGTCCAATGGAAAACTTATTCCTCATTTTCGGGCACCTACTATTTAGATAGTAACCAAGTGGTTCTAATATTATTGTAAAGCATTTCTATGCTATAAAAAAACTCCTAGCCAATTGGATAGGAGTTTTTATAGGTTTATTGTTGATTTTCCGCTTTTTCTAATCTTTTTACAGTCTCAACAGGCAGCAATTGACCAGTTAAAATATCTTCAACCTGAACCGCCTCATTTCTCCAGCTTTCTGGTGGTAAAGCCCCCCAGAATGTTGCACGTTGCGGATCATCAAGATGCCACTTTATTGGTTCAAAGTCAGGGTCGTTTGTGAAATAGTCACCTGTATATAATTCTATTCTGTTTCCATCATGGTCACGTACATATACGAAGAATGCATTGGAAGTCCCATGACGGCCAGGTGAACGCTCAATATGTGCATAATAACCTAATGATGCAAGATGGTCACAAGCATCTAAAATTGATTTCGCATCATCCATCCAGAAACCAGTGTGATGGTATCTTGGGCCCTTTTCACTAATTAAGGCTAAATCATGGACACTTGGTTTACGGTGCATCCATGCAGCCCAAATATGCTCTTCTTCTTCGTAACCGTTTACAGTAAATTCAGAAGTTCTAAAACCTAAATGTTTGCTGTACCAATCATATAATTCGTCAATATTTGTTATTAAACAATTCGCATGGTCGATACGTTTTACTTTTGAATTACCTTGTAAGTGATATTTTTGCAGCATTCTTTCTGCTTTATCCATTTCAAAGAAGAACTCCACCGGCATGCCACCTGGATCTTGGATTCTTAATGCGCGTCCTTGACCTTTTTCTTCACCTGCGCCAATCCAGATTTTTTTCATACCTAACTCAGTAAATAATTCATCAAGTACATCTAAATCCTCATCACTACCTACACGATAAGCAATATGCTTTAAGCTTGCTTGGTTTCCTTTAGTAAGGACTAAACAATGATGATTAGAATCCTCAATAGCTCTTAAATATATATGTTCAGCATCAGACTCCGTTTCAATAAATCCTAATCCTTTACAATAAAATTCACGTGCACGATCCAAATCCGTTACTGTAACTTCCGCATGATGAAAACGAACGATATCGACTGTTTTCTTTGTCATTTACTTTTCTCCCCTTTTATTTTTTAAATTTAATAAATTAATAATGTTTGAAATTGGTTAATTGAATAACTTATGTCTTTACTATAAAGTATACAGTTACTGGAGAGTCAATAGGTTTTTACAGTTTTTTCAGAACTTTCAACTTTTTGCACCTAATCATATACTATTCATATTGATATCGTATATTATTTCGTATATAATTTTACTAACTCCTATATATTTGTAATAAAAGTGTACTTGTTGGAAGTATGATGTAGAGAACAAAAATAAATATATACGGAGGTACAACAATGGATGATCGTCTATTTAGAAATGCAATGGGCAAGTTTGCAACAGGGGTTACAGTGATCACGACAAAAGCTGATGATGCAGTACATGGTATGACAGCTAACGCATTTATGTCCGTATCCTTAGATCCGAAATTAGTTATAATTTCAATTGGCCATAAAGCTAGGATGTTGGAAAAAATAACAACCTCTAAGCGGTTTGTCGTTAATATTTTATCTAATGAGCAAAAGGACTTATCAATGCATTTTGCCGGGCAAGTCAAAGAAGACCTAGCAGTTGACTTTGAAACTATAAATGACATGCCGGTCATTAAAGATTCATTATCGAATATTGTTTGTGATGTAAAATCTTCCTATGTTGAGGGTGACCATACATTATTTATTGGGGAAGTAACTGACATTGTATTAAATGAAGGTGAACCTTTAACCTACTTTGAAGGAAAATACGGAAAAGTTGTAAGCGGTTAATCGATTAATAAAATTTGATTTTTTTGTAAAGGGGAATTTCACAGTGGAAACTATTTATCTGGAACATTCAAATTTAGGGCTCCCATTCATCGAACCACAACCTTGTGTTTTTGCACTTGGATTCTTTGATGGGGTTCATTATGGGCATCAAAGGTTAATTGGAACAGCAAAAAGAATATCTGAAGAAAAAGGGGTTCCATTAGCTGTCATGACCTTTTACCCCCATCCAAGACAAGTTTTCGATAAAAATAATGCTCCCGTGAAATATCTTACCCCTTTACACAGGAAACAAGAAGTTTTAAAAAACATGGGTGTTAATAAACTGTTTATAGTGAAATTTGATCCAAATTTTGCAAAACTAAGCCCTGAAAATTTTGTTGAAAAATATCTTATTCAATATGGATGTATTCACGTTGTAGCCGGATATGACTATACCTACGGCTATAAAGGACACGGAAATATGGAAACGCTTAAAAGATCAGGTGAGGGCCGGTTTGGAGTGACTGTTGTAAAAAAAATCTCCTATAATAAAGAAAAAATCGGGTCTACTCAAATCAGGCAGCTGGTGTCCGAAGGAAAAATGGAAATCATCCCGAAACACTTGGGTAGTTATTACAAAGTAAAAGGCTATATTGCCCGCTCACACTTGTTAAAAAATGATATTCAGGAGTTAGTCATTAAAGTAGAGTCCGATTATCTTGTACCACAAGAAGGCCACTATCAAATTCAGCTAAATGTTCATAATATCTTATATCACGGGACTATTCAAAGAATTTCTATAAGAGATAATTATACACTTCTATACGCTTATATCTATGAAGATTTTAATCTATCAATTGGGAGCTCGGTTGATATTAAGTGGTTGAATTCGATTTATGAAGCGGACGAAGATACGAATGCTGTTGAGAGTGTTGTTTAGTAAAATAATGTTATTTAACAAAAATACCTAGGCTTTGGAGACCCAGCCTAGGTATTTTTTAATGTTTAAATTACCTCGATAAAATAACGATCTTTTCGATAAGCCGTTGCTTCCATTGCTTATACATGACCGTTCGTCCATTTGACGCTGTTTTTAGGCACGTTCGTCCTCTGATCGTTACCGGAACAACTCCTTGTCTACGCTTCCGGGCACGTTAATCGTGACTGCCCCTCGGTATCTCAGCAAATAACGCAAAAGAAGCAAGGGCTCTACAGCCCTTGCTTCAACATACATTTATTTATTATTTACCATTAGCTACTGCTTCTTCTTCCAAAACCATTTGGTCTAAGAATTTCTGAACTAGTGCCATTTCAACTTCTTTATCAGCAGTCGTATACGTATCCATTGTTACACGGAATGAATCAATTAGATAGAAACGCTCATATAATTCACCACGACCAGCTAAATCTGAACCGATGAAGTCCCAAGCTAGACGGTTTACTTTAATTTTTTCTAATGCGGATTTATTTCTAGCTTGATAGTACTTATCGATAAATGGTCTTAAATGGCCTTGCATATCTTTTTTCGATGGAGTACATAAGAAACCACCACCGCCAATAAGTTGAATTAATTCGATACATCTTGGAATCCATTTTGGCATTAATCCTCTTAATGCTTGTAATGGTCTACCATCTGGTATTAATACACCATTCACTCCATTATCTTGTGCACCTTCAATCGCTGAAACGATCGCAGTACGTGTTAATTCTTTATATTGCCAGATTTCACCAAGTTTTTCTTTAATATGGTCAAATGCATTTACACCGTTCATGTCAGCGATCATGTGACCAATACCGAATAAGAACTCAAGCTTTGTAAGCGCTCTTGTCATTGCTTGGAATACGATATATGAACCCCAGTTTACTTCTGCTGTTACTCCACGATATAATTCAGTATTTCCATCAATGAATACACGGTCTTTTGGAATATGACAATTATCAAAGATTACAATTGCATCTTGCTCATCAAAACGACTTGATAGTGGATAATCAAATAAATCACGTTGCTTGCTGAATGAGTCACGGTTAAGCAGCATCATACCTGGATGATCCATTGGGACTGCAAACATTAATGCGTATTTTGAATCTTCAGGACGAATTCCTTGACCTGCTCTAGATGGATAAATTGTCATTTCATCAGCAAATGGTGCTAATGTACCTAACATTCTGGCTCCACTTACGATGATTGAATCTTCCGTTTCGCCAACTTTGTGAAGTGCTAAATCTCCGTCACCTTGCTGCGCTTCAGGAACTGAACGGTCCACTTGTGGGTTAACGATACAGTGTGTTAAACATAAGTCATTGTCGCGAATATATTTAAAATAGTTTTCTAGATTTTTTCCTTTTTCTGATTCACCATATTTGTCCCATACATCAATTCTACTAGCGTAAGCTGCAAATGTAATGTTTAGGTAGTCCGGGCTACGTCCCATGATTCCTGCAGAAGCTTCAGACCAAAGTTTAGTTGCTTTGTGTAATTTCCATAAATCATCTTTGCTCTTTGGGAACATAAAAGCGGTTCCAACTTTTTCGCCGTTTTCATTTTCAGTTAACATAACCTCTGGATGAAGGTATTGTAAGTCATATAAATGAGCGATTGCTTCTGCTCCACCTTTAAGTTGTGGGTGTACTGTTATATCCTCGATTCTTTCTCCATCTAGGTAAATCTCGCGTCTGTCCTTTTTTAGTTTCTCTAAATATTGCGCTCCTGTACGTGCTGGCATGAAAAACATCTCCTTTATATTGATTTAACAATTGAAATATTTTTAATATTTCTTATCCTTGATTAAATCATATATGATTTGAAAGCGTTTTTCTACGACACAAAGGGTCTAATATTGTACTTTTTTTAAACTAAAAGTATCTAAATGTTTATAATGTTTATTTAATTCAAATTAATCTCACCTTTTATAACTAAAACCTGTAAAGTTAAACGTAACTGAAAGCTTACTTCTGGATCTCTTATATCAACACCTAAACAGCTTTCAATTTTTTGTAAGCGGTACCGTAAACCTGTTTTCGAAAGTGCAAGTTCGTCCATTGTTCGTTCAAGATTCCCTCCATTTTGCAAAAACACATACAATGTTTTTACAAGTTCCGTATCTTTATTAGCACTACCGTTTATTAATGGATTTAAAAGATATTTTGCTTTTTGGATAATAGCCCTTTCATCCTTTGAATGCATTAACATGCCTACTAAACCAAGCTCAGCAAAGGAAACTACTCTTTGGTTTGAATTAGTCATTTCTAGAGCACTAACTGCTTCTTGATAATATTCTGGAGCATCCACGATATCATTCGCCATTGTACTAATTCCAATTTGAAAGATGGCACCCCGATATTTTGTTGTTAAACCCGTAATAAATTCATAGCAAAGCTGTTCTATTTTGGATTCGGACTTTTTAATTTGTACAAATAAAACGGTATTGGCTGCGTGCTGACCGATAATGACCTCTACATTTTTTTTATTAAAATATTGAACAATGGTATCAAGCAACTCTCCATAAAATGCTAATTCTTTTTTTAGATAATCATCCATATATTGATGTTTTAAAATTACAATATAATAGGGAAACTCTAAATCTACGTTAATAAATCGTCCGCGTTGTAGAATTTCTTTTTTGGATGCAAAATGCCCAATAATAATCTGTTCTAAAAAATAGCCCTTCATTCTTTCCATTGCTTCAAAACTAGTCTTTTCATTTAAAAGATGTAAGGAAGCAATGAAGGAAAGTCGGTCTAAAACCATGTAATAAAGGTCCGGAAAGGTTTCCTTATTATCTAGAAAAATAAAAGAGCAATAGCCGAACATTTTCTTTTCCACCAAAATAGGTGTCATAAGACGAGAATGCTGTGCCGCTTTAATGATTCTCATGTTTGAATAGGCAATCACAGTGTTGCCAGTATGCTTTTGATCCATCCAATCTGTGAAATCCTGCTGAATTGTTTCTAATGAATCCTTAGATAATCCTGAATAAACATAATCTCTAAAATGAACATCTTCTATTAAAATAGAAATCTTTAATGTATTAGAAACATCATTAATGATGGACTGTAAGTCACTTCCATTAATCAATGCCTGAGTAATTCTTTTACTAATTTCTGTTGCTTTAGAGAGGTTATTTCGTTCTTGAAGTAATGTTTCATATGTTCTTTCCAATTCTTTCACGATTGTAGAATTTTCATAGTACTTTAATTCTTCATCTGCTTCTCCATTCCAATTATGAATCGATTTCCCTATATATTTACACTCATTTCTCCCCATCCCTTTACAGGATAGTTCTTTAAAAATAACGGTATGTCCACAAATCGTTGAATAAAAGCCGCTGGCATAACCAATAAGTGTATAACAAATCGGTAGGTCTGTAATGCCAAATTGATTTAAATGCTCCTCCGCCTCATAAGAATAAAACCATTCACCTTCTACATACACAGATCTAACGTCACCATTCGTTCCCCATTCAATATCAGTTTTAAGTGTATGGACCTTTGTAAAGCCTTTAATCATATGCTGAATTGGCCCTTGCTTAAGAATTTCACTAATAGAAGGTATATCTTCAGCAGCCAATACTTTTTCTGCATCATATTTTCCAAGATTCCATCCATATCGTAATAAAAATCCCTTAACCCGAGCTAATCCGATATTTTCGATAAGTTCCTTCCTCAAGGTGCCAAAAACGGCTGACGGAGTCAAAAGTATTCGTTCGTTGTCTAAAAAAATAGCACCATCTTCTTGTTTAATATGTAGTTTATTTAACAAGTTTTCGGTCATTATGTCCCCTTCTTCCGTTAAAGATTTCTAGGTTCACTATATTTAAAACCTTTTTTATTTTTTATATTTTCTTTCAATTTTACCGGAAAAAGCAGAAAGAAGCTATCCTGGATAGCTTCTCTCCTAATAAATATAGTTACATTATTTCATCAAACCTGGTAAAAACGTAACGATCTCAGGGAAGATCACCAAGACA
>JAENZK010000097.1 GCA_016841285.1 Guptibacillus hwajinpoensis
AACCGACAGGCGGGTTAAACCGCGCGGGGGTTCGAATCCCTCTTCCTCCGCCATAAAATCAAAAAAATATTACTATCGCGGGGTGGAGCAACGAGCAAAGCATCTATGAATTTGCTGCGAGTTGTCCTGACGCATTTGCTTCCAAGAATAGGCTTGCAGAGGAAGGGACAGTCGCTTCTATGCAAACTTTGAAGGAAGTACAATATAATATATTTTTTACTATCGCGGGGTGGAGCAGTCTGGTAGCTCGTCGGGCTCATAACCCGAAGGTCGTAGGTTCAAATCCTGCCCCCGCAACCAAATACATAATGGCTCGATAGCTCAGTCGGTAGAGCAGAGGACTGAAAATCCTCGTGTCGGCAGTTCGATTCTGTCTCGAGCCACTCTAAAAGCATCCTACTATCAGGATGCTTTTTCATTTTGGATAAAAAACAGCTCGTTAGGAAAAAATAATTATGTTGTTTGTAATTTTGAGGTTTTAAATTTGAAAAAATGTGGAATAAGTGTTAATGTAAGAGCGAGATATACTTTTGAAACAAAAAAGTATAAAAAACCAAAAATTAAAAATCTACATAATTATTAGGAGGAGATTTATTATGGCTAAATTTGAATTACCACAATTACCTTATGCATATGATGCATTAGAACCACACATTGATGCAAGAACAATGGAAATCCATCATACTAAACATCATAACACTTATGTTACAAACTTAAATAATGCTCTTGAAGGAAATGAGGAGCTTTTAAGCAAGTCTGTTGAAGAAGTTATTTCAAACCTTGATGCAGTTCCTGAAGCAGCACGTACTGCAGTTCGCAACAACGGTGGCGGTCATGCTAACCACTCATTATTCTGGACAGTTATGAGTCCGAATGGCGGTGGCGCACCAACTGGTGAGCTTGCTGACGCAATCGCTCAAAAATTTGGAAGCTTTGATGCTTTTAAAGAAGAGTTCGCTAAAGCAGCTGCAACTCGTTTCGGTTCAGGTTGGGCTTGGTTAGCAGTTAACAATGGTCAGCTTGAAGTTACAAGCACACCCAATCAAGATTCTCCATTAATGGAAGGTAAAACTCCTATTCTTGGCCTAGATGTTTGGGAGCATGCTTATTACCTAAACTACCAAAACCGTCGTCCTGACTACGTAGGTGCATTCTGGAACGTAGTAAACTGGGATGAAGTTGCAAAACGTTATAGTGCAGCAAAATAAATAGTATGATACGAAAGAAGCCGATCAAAGATCGGCTTCTTTTTTTGCTTAAAAGAAAATTGCATATCCCCATTTAAATTTAGGAACAATAAGGCCTAGTAGATAAAGGGGAGTTATAAATGATACGTTTTTTAGAAAAAATCACAGGACACGAAGAAGTAAATAAGGAAATCGTTTATTTGCTATTGATTGGCGGGTTGTATTCATTGAGCATTGCCCTTTCAAATACATTTGTGAATATATATATATGGAAGCAATCGGGTGAATTTATGGATATTGCTCTCTATAATTTGGCTGTGGTTGTAATGCAGCCGCTCACATTTATTCTTGCTGGAAAATGGGCGAAAAAAATTGACCGAATTGTAGTTTTGAGATTAGGTGTTATATTTTTATCAATTTTTTATTTAACTGTCCTTGTAAGTGGAGCTAATGTAGCCGGCTTTTTGCTTTTATTAGGGGGGCTCTTAGGAATGGGTTATGGTTTTTATTGGCTGGCCTTTAATGTTTTAACGTTTGAGATTACAGAACCAGAAACGCGTGACTTTTTTAATGGATTTTTTGGAATATTGACCTCTTTAACCGGCATGATAGGTCCTATATTAGCAGGTTGGATTATCTCTAGTTTACAAGCATTCACAGGTTACACGACTATTTTTAGTATTTCACTAGGTTTATTCGTTGGCGCTGTCCTGTTAAGCATGCTCATTAAAAGGCGGCCTGCTCATGGTACATATTCCTTTAAGCGTATTTTACAAGAACGAAAAAACAATCATAATTGGCAGCGAATTTTACATGCTAGTTTTTTTCAGGGTTTACGGGAAGGTTCTTTTATGTTTGTCATCTCTTTATGGGTCTATATTACGACAAATAGTGAGCTCGCTCTTGGGACATTTGGGCTTGTAAACTCCGGGGTTGCTTTTGTCTTTTATTTTCTTGCAACTAGATTTATTAAACCATCGTATCGGTTAAAAACCATTCTTGTCGGTGGTTTGATGTTGTATGGCAGTGTATTTTTAATTATTTTTGATCTTTCCTTCTCGCGCTTGATCATGTACGCAGTCGTTATTGCAATAGCCTATCCGATATTGTTAGTGCCCTATATGTCAATTACATATGATGTCATTGGGAAGGCTTGGAAAGCAGCGGATATGAGAGTCGAGTATATCGTAGTTCGTGAATTATATTTAAATAGTGGAAGAGTGGTATCGATATTGCTTTTCTTAGTCTTAGTTACATTGATAAATGAAGAAAGTGGAATTCCCTTGTTGTTAGCGATTACTGGGGCGGGACATTTAATTATTTACTTTTTCGTAAAAGGGATAGATGTGAAAAATAAAAACCCTAAAGAAATTAAAGAAAGAGCTTATCCCCCCATGTCTAGAAGTAGGTTGGCGGATGGAGAGGGTGGCTCTACTGTTTAGAACACAAATAGTTGTGTTCTATTTTTTTTGCCTTGTCTAGCTCCAACGCCCAGCGACTAGTAAACTTCGCCCCCCTCCCTACGATAAGTCAACATCGATTTGCCAGGCAAATCGTGTTTCCTTTATCTCAGTCGATGTGCTCCAGTTTATACGTCGCTAAACGGGCGCTTTCGCTTTTCTGACCTTTACATTCTTTAACATTGATTTACAATACCTTAACATTCAGTTTAAACAAGATTAACACAAAAACTATAAAGTATTTATTGTATGCAAGAAACACAGGTATTATGTAAGAGAGGAGCAGTTTTCATGCAAAAAACTGTTAATGTTAAAGAACTAATAGAAAACAGCAAAAGTAGGGGGAAAAATAGGCTGATTGAGAAGTCTGTACCCATTATTTTGTTTTTAATTGCGTCTGTTTCTGTACTAACGACAATTGGAATTGTGTTTACACTAATTGTTGAAGCGATTCTTTTCTTTAAAGAAGTATCTTTTATAGAGTTTTTTACAAGTACAAAATTAGCTCCACTGGCTAAAGATCCTTCGTATGGTATTCTTCCATTAATTAATGGAACACTTATCACTACTGTTATAGCAATGTTAGTTGCGATCCCAATTGGTTTAACTGCTGCTATTTATTTAAGTGAGTATGCCTCCGAAAAGGTAAGAAAGCAACTTAAACCGATGATCGAAATATTGGCAGGTATCCCAACTATTGTTTATGGTTTTTTTGCCTTTACATTCGTTACACCCCTTTTAAGACACTTAATTCCTACATTAGAGCCTGTTAATGCACTAAGCCCAGGCATCGTCATGGGAATCATGATTATACCGTTAGTTGCTTCTCTTTCAGAAGATGCAATGAGTGCTGTTCCGAATTCAATGAGAGAAGGAGCACTTGCATTAGGTGCAACGAAGTTTGAAGTAACAATGAAAGTTGTTATTCCGGCTGCAATTTCTGGGATTATTGCATCATTTGTATTAGCCATTTCACGGGCAATTGGCGAAACGATGATCGTAGCCATTGCAAGTGGATCCAATAAAGTGTTCACGTTTGATATTACACAACCTATGCAAACCATGACGGCTTATATTGTAGAATTTACAAGTGGTGATGCGGGTAGTGGAACGGTAGGTTATTACAGCTTATATGCTGTAGGGATCACTTTGTTTGCCTTTACGTTGTTAATGAATTTATTAGCACAGTTTATTTCCCGTAAGTTCAGGGAGGAGTATTAAGATGAAATATATGGATTATGACGTTGTCCACAAAAGAATCGGAAATCGCATTTTTAAAAATAAATTAATTAAAAATATCTTTTTACTTTCAACATTCTTTTCTTTGATTGTTTTGGGTGTATTAATTTATCGAGTAGTGATTGATAGTATCGGCTGGTTAGACTGGCAGTTTCTGACGTCTAAACTATCAATGTCAGCTGATAGAGCCGGGATTAAGGGTGTCATTGCAGGGACTTTGTGGTTAATGGCTGTCGTTGCCCCTATTACGATGTTTTTAGGTATCGGTACAGCGATTTACCTGGAGGAGTATGCGAAGAAAGGTAAATTCCAAGCTTTTATTCAAATGAATATTTCCAATTTAGCTGGTGTCCCATCTGTTATATTTGGTCTTTTAGGACTAACAGTATTTGGTAGAATGTTTAATTTAGGCTCTAGTATTTTAGCGGGAGGACTTACAATGTCTCTTCTAGTACTCCCAATTGTCGTAGTTGCTAGCCAAGAGGCCATCCGAGCAGTTCCAGGATTTTTACGCGAAGCATCTTATGGGATGGGGGCGACAAAATGGCAAACAACAAAAAATATTGTTTTGCCTGCCGCACTTCCAGGGATATTGACGGGCGTGATTCTTGCCCTTTCAAGAGCGATAGGAGAAACTGCGCCATTAGTAGTTTTAGGTATACCGGCATTAATCATGCCAGTACCGGATAATATAATGGACGACTTTACAGCCCTTCCAATGCAAATCTATTATTGGACAGTTGACTCAGTTTTAACAGCTGAATATGCCAATCTTGCTGCAGCAACAATTGTTGTTCTTTTACTTATACTATTTGTTATGAATTCAATTGCGATCATTATCCGAAATAAATTCCAGAAAAGATATTAGGGGGAGCATCCATGAGTTCTGTAAAAAATCTTGTTTTTGAAACAAAGAACTTAAACCTTTGGTATGGTGATGACCATGCATTAAAAGAAATAAATTTGCCAATCTATGAAAATGAAGTAACAGCGATTATCGGCCCTTCAGGGTGTGGTAAATCAACTTATATAAAAACTTTAAACCGTATGGTTGAAATGATTCCAATCGTGAAAACCTCTGGAGAAATTTTATATCGTGGTAAGAATATTTTTGATAAATCTTATGAAGTTGAAGAGTTACGCACAAGGGTTGGAATGGTCTTTCAAAAGCCTAACCCATTTCCAAAATCAATTTATGACAATATTGCATACGGTCCAAGAATTCACGGTATTCGTGACCGACGAATTCTAGACGAAATTGTTGAAAAAAGCTTACGCGGTGCAGCAATATGGGATGAAGTAAAAGACAGACTCCATGAAAATGCTTACGGCCTGTCAGGAGGACAACAGCAGCGGATCTGTATTGCAAGATGCTTGGCAATTGAGCCGGATGTTATTTTAATGGACGAACCAACATCAGCATTGGACCCGATTTCTACATTGAAAGTAGAAGAATTATGTCAGGAATTAAAACAAAACTATAGCATAGTTATTGTAACACACAATATGCAGCAAGCTGCTCGTATTTCTGATCGGACTGCCTTTTTCCTTAGCGGAGAAGTCGTTGAATATGAACCAACAGATCAGATTTTCTCTAAGCCAAAGGATAAAAGAACAGAGGATTACATTACTGGTCGTTTTGGGTAAGGCAAAAAATAAAAGAGAAGAGAGGGGATTATATGTCCTTAAGGGAAAATTTCGATTTAAAATTGAAGCAACTAAATGAAAAAGTGCTCGAGCTTGGTGGACTTGCTGAAAATGCATTTGTAAAGTCTATAACTGCTATGGAAAATAAGGATATAGAAACTGCCATTAAAGTGATTGATGAAGATTCTTACATTGATCACATTGAAGAAGAAATTAATGATTTGGCCATTATATTAATTGCCAGGGAAGCCCCTGTTGCTGTTGATTTACGAAGAATAATTGTAGCGATTAAGATTGCATCAGATTTAGAAAGAGTTGCAGATTATGCTGTAAACATTGCTAAATCAGTCATTAGAATTGGTGAGGGTGAGCATAAGGTACCTGTTGACTCCTTGCAAAAAATGGCCAGAATAGCAAAAGAAATGCTGACCCTGTCATTTAAAGCATTCATCGAAGAGGATGTTGTACTTGCCAAAAAGATTGCTGATATGGATGACGAAATTGACAAATTATACGGTGAAACGATCAAAACGTTTTTACATTTATCAGACGAAATAAAACAGGACTTTATGCAAATTACCCAATTATCATTCATTGCAAGATATATCGAGCGCATTGGCGACTATGCAACTAATATTTCTGAAGGTGTGTTTTATATCGTTAAAGGAATTCGATATGAATTAAATAATTAATAATTTAAATGTATTCTAAAAAAGTAGCCAAACTAAAAGTGGCTGCTTTTTCATTTATCACTTTACATACCAATCAGGGGTATGGTAATATAAAATCATATTAGGAGGTTGAGCTTATGGATAACACAATTAATGAAGAAGCTTGCCATACAGAGGGGGCGTCTTGCCGGAAAAGCCATCATCCGGAACGTGTTAAAAAAGATTTAACTACTCGTTTAAATCGGATCGAAGGTCAAATTCGAGGTATTAAAGGAATGATTGAAAAAGACGTATATTGTGATGATGTTATCACACAACTTTCTGCAACACAATCTGCTTTAAATAGTGTAGCCAAAATCCTATTGGAGGGTCACTTAAAAGGTTGTGTAGTAGATCGCCTTTCAGAAGGAGATAATGAGGTAATAGATGAATTAGTTGTGACAATTCATAAGCTAATGAAAAAATAAAGGAGAGTTAAATATGCAAAATATAACATTAAACGTTCAAGGTATGTCTTGTGGACATTGCGTCAAAGCTGTTGAAGGAAGCGTTGGTCAATTAGAAGGTGTTAGCCAAGTTGCTGTTAACTTAGCTGAGGCAAAAGTTGAAATATCATATAATGAATCACAAATATCACTTGATAAAATTAAGGAAACAATTGAAGATCAGGGATATGACGTAGTATAAGAGTGAAGAGTGCTGTTGTTGGCACTCTTTATTTTCAAATTTTTATACCCCACAGGTATAAGGGAGGGCGAGTTCATGAGCACAAATGTAAAGGAAGCAAGTATTGGAATTACTGGAATGACTTGTGCAGCTTGTGCCGCACGCATTGAAAAAGGGTTAAATCGAATGGATGGCGTCGAACAAGCAACTGTTAACCTAGCATTAGAAAAGTCATCGATTAAATATGATCCTTCAAAGCTGAGTGAAGCAGATTTTGAAAAGAAAATTGAAGCACTTGGCTATGGTGTAATTAAACAAAAAGCTGAGCTCGAAATCACAGGAATGACCTGTGCTGCCTGTTCGACTCGGATTGAAAAAGGATTAAATAAAATGGAAGGAGTTTCACTTGCAAATGTCAATTTAGCACTTGAAAAAGCAACGATTGAATTTAATCCGTCAGAAGTATCCATTGCAGATCTTATTACAAAGGTAGAGAAGCTTGGATACGGAGCACACCAAAAGCAAGAGGATAAAGAACAAGAAGATTATCGTGAAAAGGCTGTTAAAGAACAGAAACGTAAATTCATTATTTCAGCGATTTTATCTTTACCTTTATTATGGACGATGGTGGGCCACTTTTCTTTTACATCGTTTCTTTATGTACCAGATTTCTTAATGAACCCATGGATTCAATTGATTTTGGCAACACCTGTACAATTTATTATCGGTAAGCAGTTTTATGTAGGTGCCTATAAAGCACTTCGTAATGGAAGTGCAAATATGGATGTACTTGTTGTTATGGGTACCTCAGCAGCTTATTTCTATAGTTTTTATCAAGCGTTTGTAACGGCTGGAACGCATCACATGCCGCATTTGTATTTTGAAACGAGTGCGGTCCTGATTACACTTATTATTTTAGGTAAATTATTTGAAGCAAAAGCAAAAGGACGTTCATCTGAAGCGATAAAAAAATTAATGGGGCTTCAGGCAAAAACAGCGGTCGTTCTTCGTGACGGAGTTGAAAAAGAAGTTCCATTAGAAGAAGTCGTCATTGGAGACACCATTTTAGTAAAACCAGGTGAAAAGATTCCAGTTGATGGAGAAGTAATAGAAGGAACAACAGCTGTGGATGAATCAATGCTAACAGGGGAAAGTTTGCCGGTTGATAAGCAAGCGGGAGACGTTCTTTATGGTTCAACAATTAATAAAAATGGTTTCATCAAAATGACAGCGACAAAAGTTGGTCGTGACACAGCGTTAGCTCAAATCATTAAAGTTGTAGAAGATGCACAAGGTTCAAAGGCTCCGATCCAACGATTGGCGGATAAAATTTCTGGTGTTTTCGTTCCAATCGTAGTAGGGATTGCGATTATTACATCCTTAGTTTGGTTTTTTTGGGTGGATTCTGGGAATTTCACTCAGGCACTTGAAGTGTTAATTGCCGTGCTCGTTATTGCATGTCCATGTGCTCTTGGTTTGGCGACACCAACTTCAATCATGGCTGGCTCAGGTCGTGCGGCTGAATTTGGTATTTTATTTAAAGGCGGTGAACATTTAGAACAAACACAAGGGATCGATACGGTTGTAGTTGATAAAACAGGTACAGTTACACATGGCAAACCTGTATTAACTGATGTATTAGTAGCAAATGGGCAAGATGAAGAGAAATTTTTATCTTTAGTGGGTGCAGCAGAAAAACAATCCGAGCACCCCTTAGCTCAAGCGATCGTTCAAGGTATTCTAGAGCAAGGCATCGAACTGGGGGATATCCAATTTTTCGAAGCAATTCCTGGGTACGGCGTCCAAGCAACGATTTCAGGGCAAGGAGTTATCATTGGTACTCGAAAACTAATGCAGCAATACGGTATCGATATTTCATCGGTTCTTCCAGAAATGGAGAAATTGGAGAGAAACGGTAAAACAGCCATGTTAGCTGGAATAAATGGTCAATACGCGGGTCTAGTCGCTGTAGCGGACACCATTAAGGAAACATCAAGAGATGCTATAAAACGTCTACAAGACATGGGCATTAAAGTTATCATGATGACAGGTGATAACGAGCGAACAGCGCAGGCGATTGGTAAAGAAGTAGGCGTTGATGCAGTTATAGCGGAAGTCCTCCCTGAGGGTAAAGCAGAAGAAGTAAAAAAACTACAACAACAAGGAAAAAAGGTAGCCATGGTAGGCGATGGTATAAATGACGCTCCAGCACTTGCCGTAGCAGATATTGGCATGGCGATTGGTACAGGTACGGATGTAGCGATGGAAGCGGCGGATATTACCCTTATTCGAGGTGACTTAAATAGTATTGCCGATGCGATCTTAATGAGTCGAAAAACAATGCGTAATATTAAACAAAATTTATTTTGGGCATTTGCCTACAACACCATTGGGATTCCTATTGCTGCTATAGGCTTACTTGCACCTTGGGTAGCGGGTGCAGCAATGGCATTCAGTTCGGTATCGGTCGTTTTAAACGCATTGCGTTTACAAAGAGTAGAATTGTAAAAACAAATAATTTTGGGCACCTCAGGCAGTCATTATCTGGCTGATGGGGTGCCCTTTTCGTTTTCTATAAACTCTATAATTATTGGAATCGCAGCATTTGACCTACCATTCGATCTCGAACAAATGGAATTTTCATAAACGATCTTACAGCCATTTTCCTGAGCCACGGCTGGCCCATAATGGTATTCATTAAATTAAAGCGGTACCGATAAACAAAAAATGAAGCTATTCCTAAAATTATGATTCGCAACAAGGAACCTTGCATAGAACATCCCTCCTGCCAATTAAAATTCCAAAGATTAAAGTCCGATATACCTTGAATATAATGTTTTTGCTCTGACCTGATCTTCTGTTCCCTGAACAAGAGTTCGGCCATCTGGAAACAAAACAAGTCTTTCACCTTCTGGTAGCTCTACTTTTAATAAAAATGGAGTTTTCTGAATTTTTCCGATGGGGTTTAGTCGGTCCGCCCAAACATCTAAATTAAAACCTTGCTCTGCTTGGATTTGAACCGTCTCCCTGCCACATAGTACTGTTATAATATCTTTCTCGGCTAAATTCAAGGCAGGATACTCTTTCTTCTGACATGTCGGACAATCCGTTTTTGGTGCTGACAATTTCATGTCATAGCGATAGTTATTCCAAATATCGAGGGTCATGATACTTTTACGGCGATTTTTCTCATCCCCTACAAGAAACTTTATCATTTCAACAACTTGGAGGGATGCCACAATATCGACTATTGGTGAAATTACGCCAATTGTATCGCACGTTTGGCCGCCTTGATCAGTCGAAGAAATGAAGCAACGCAAGCAAGGCGTTTCATCTGGAACAAAGATCGCTGACATTCCTCTTGAACTTACTGCACCACCGTAAACAAATGGAATCCCATACTTAAAGCAGGCATCATTTAATAAGAACCGCGTTTGAAAATTATCTGTCCCATCTAAAACTATATCCATTTCATCTATTAACTCATCAATATTTTTCGGTGAAGCGTCAGCAACTATGGCTTCAATTTTTACTTCTGAATTGATCTTTGATAGCTTATTTTTAGCTGCAATTGCTTTTGGGAGAGCACTCGCGACGTCATCTTCATCAAACAACATTTGCCGTTGAAGATTACTTTTTTCAACATAGTCACGGTCAATAAACCGTACATGACCAATACCCGCTCTTACTAAATGATTGGCAAGAGCTGTTCCAAGTGCGCCCATGCCCACAATTAAAACTGAACTATTATTTAACTTCTTTTGTCCTTCTTCACCAATTGGTGAAAATAACATTTGTCTTGAATATCTTGTAAAATCGGTCATCATCAACACTCCATTACATCGTAAAAAGTAGTATAAGTAGTGAACCTAAAGCAATAGATAAAAAGTTTACCGTATCATTATTTAAAAAGCGTAATCCACTTTTATAAAGCGTGCTTTGCCCACAATGGTTCGTTTTTTCAGTGTTTAATCCGCAGTTTGAACAGGTATATGTAACTTGAACTGTTGCTCCTAATAAAGTATCAAGTAAGTTTCCTAAGAATCCGACAATTCCAATAGCCAATCCTAATTGAAATGTTACCTCGTTCCATAAAAAATGACTAATGATTCCTATTAAGAATGCACCACATAACGCTGATAGGGTTCCTAACAAAGATATGGCACCTGATGTTCCGGCATCAACCCTGCTTAATGATAAAACGTGAATGGGTTTACTTTTACTGATCGAACCGATTTCAGATGCCCATGTATCCGAATTTGCTGTTGCCAATGAAGTAATAAACATATACAACAACAAATTTTCTTGAAAAAGAAGATAAAGCAAACTTAATAAAGCCGGAACTCCGCCGTTAGCAAAAACTTGAACAGCATCCCGGGCTCCACTTTTTTTTATTTTATCCTCTACGGATTTTTTCTTATCTGCTTTAAATTTGCTCCAATAACTAGCGGTTACGAAAAAAGTCCCGATTAAAAATAAACCTTGGGCCCCAAACGCCAACAAAATTGCCATTCCAACAATGGTCGTTGCAAAGGCTCCTGATAATGTCAGAGAGTGGCCCTTATAACCTAATATTGCACCAATTACAACAATCATAAATAAAACAATATCATTCGATATTACCGACATAGGATAACCTGTTCATTTGTAATAATCATATTAACGGGAATATCATATTCCTCAATTGGCAGCTCTTCAACTAATTGGACTTTATGAAAGGCGAGAGCAGCAGTTCTTCCGTCATACTTGCTCAAAAACCGATCGTAATAGCCTCCGCCAAACCCGATCCGATAGCCTTTTTGATTATAGGCTAGACCTGGAACAATAATTAAATTTATTTCACTAGACGAAACAGCATTCGTTTCGTTTTCCTTTGGTTCCAATAAACCATAGTAAACAACCTCTAATTGGTCAAAGGATTCTAATATACGAAACGTCATATCCTTAGTTTGTGGTTCACACTTAGGGACGACGATAACTTTACCTTCTTCCCATCCCTTTTCAATGATAGCCTTTGTATCTACCTCTGTACCTCTTGAGATTGTAATGGCAATTGTGTCAGCCTGTTTCCAATCGTCAGTATTGACTAGGTGGGTTGCTATATCAGAAGACCACTTTTTAAAAACAGCCTGTGGAATGACTTGTAGCTTTTCTTTTATTTCTTTTCTTATTTGTTTTTTATCCATATTATTTCGCACCTCAACCCTAATTGTATAAAAAAAACAGTAGGAATGATATCCCTACTGTTTTATTTTGTTTCACGGTGAACTGTGTGAGTTTTGCAAGATGGACAATATTTTTTAAGCTCAATACGCTCAGTATTGTTACGCTTGTTTTTTGTTGTAATATAGTTACGATGTCCGCTTTCTGTGCAAGCTAATGTTACGTTAACACGCATGTATATCCCTCCAGACTTTCATTGCATAAGTTCATATACTATTTCATCTTTCGTCAAATAAAGTAAAATGACGAATACTCAGACTCACATATAATATCAAATATAAACAAAATATTCAACCCTTATTTGCTTAGAGGGATAATTCTTTCATCACTAAAATCATTTTCAATAAATTCCTTTATGAGCAATTCCGGGTTGCTTTTAACGAGATCATTTAAATAGTTGATTTCATTTAAATTTTCCCCAAAGACCGTCCAATAATAACCTTGCTTAATTTCATATGGTAGCACTGTTGTTTCTAAAGAAAAGGCACTGTTCACTCTGCCTGATGAAATCGGATTGTATAAAAGGCTACCGTTAGCGACGTTGACTATGTCTTTATTTTGGAAATCATTTTTTTGCCATGTTGTATACTGTGAAATGCCCTGATTATCAACGAGACCATTAAACAGCATATAATTTCCATCATATTCATGATAAAGCGTACGGTTGCTTAAACTAAAAAAAGCTGTTCCATTCCACTGTTCAAAATCTTGATGGAAAAATAAAGTTAAATCCTGTTTTTCTTTACAATCATTGAATAAAGTTACTTTCTTTAATAAAATATTGCGGCTTGGAAGTATAAATTCCTCGCATTCTAATTGCAATGGATGCTTATTACTTAATGCTTGAGCATATATTGGGTTTTGACATTGACTTGTTTTAGAGTTAACGTTCCAAAATAATTCTGTTCCCCACTCAATACCATTCGTTTTACTCCATATCCCTACATTATTCCTATCCATAAATTTTGTTTTTATCATATATAACACCCTTAAGTTTATTTTGTATTAAAAAATGTTGGTAATCTTTGAAATCGCTTACTCACACAGTTCTTACTCTATCTTTTTAATTATTACTGTAATGATATCATCGTTGTGATGACGACTACAACGAGGTGATTTTGTCGAAAACATTGAACTGTTGATATAACAATATAAAAAAATACAGAAAAATTTTAATTTATTGAGTTTCGACAATAGCGTTTAAATTTTTTATTGTTTCTTTAGCAAATTACTACAAAAAAAGCTATAATGTATTAAGTATGTAAAAGCAATCTTGAATTGGGGTGACCAGTTAATGATATCTGTAGAATCGGCCATTATAGGGCTTTTCTCTTTTTCAATTGTTTTATTAGTCCTATCTTTTTTCAAAAAGGACAAATATAAAGAACTTGAAAATCAAGTTGAGAATTTAACAATGATTGTCATGCAAGAAAACTATCAATTGAAGAAAAAAATGAAAGTGCTAGAAGAAGAATTATTAGGAAATGAAAGCTATACGGTCCCCTTAAACGAAAGGTATGAACCGAATGGCAAATAATTCTTTAAGAAGCTTTGCTTCAGGAATGATTATCGCTACTTCCATTTTTACAACAGTCTATTATTTTCAAACATCATTTAATAAACAGGAACAAAAAATAGTAGAGAACGATACGGTAACAGATGAAGAAGTACAAGCATACTTACATAATAACGGGTATATATCAATACAAGAGCAAACCTATGACGAATTGGTCGCTAAAAGTAAAGAATACGAAGCTATAAAACAACAAACTCAAAAACCACCTGAACCAATGCCGCCGCAACAAAAGGAACTCATACCTAACCCGCAACCTCCTGAAATTGAAAAGAAAACATATACTTTGACAGTGAAAAGTGGAATGGACAGTATTCAGATAGCAAATTTACTTGAGGACTTTGGCATTGTTGATAGTGGTAAGAAATTTGAACAATTTTTAACTAAGAATGATTGGACAAGGTCAATACAAGTTGGAACGTACAAACTTAGCAGTTCCATGACATATGAGGAAATTGGAAAGACCATCACGAAGAAGAATTAAATATAAAATGTGTGTGATAAATGGGATACGGAATCAGAAATTCTTTCGTATCCCATTTTTGTATCTAAAGTATCCCATTTTTATTATAATTAAGGTACATTTATTTGAA
>JAENZK010000098.1 GCA_016841285.1 Guptibacillus hwajinpoensis
TAAATGATGTAGTAGATCAAACGAAACCGCTTGAATTACTTAACTTTGTTTTAGATGAAGTACTGCATTCACGTGAACCTCGTAAATTTCTTATTGAGAGTGTCCTTCTTTCTTTAAAGACAGACACCGCACTTTCAGAAAACGAGGAAATGCAGTTATTTGAAAAACTTGTCCTAGAGCATTTATCTCAAAAGGAACCGGAGTAGACTGATAATCCATACTCCGGTTTTTTAATACACTGTCCAGCTCCAGCGCTTCCGCTTTTCTAATTCCAAACAGGCTTTCTTTTTTCAATGAAGGCCCGGATTCCTTCTTGGGCATCTGGGTGTTTACTATTTAGTGAAATAACCTCTGTAGAATAATTTAATGCTTGAAAATCATCCATATTGATTTGTTGATAAAATTGACGCTTTCCTATTTCAATAATATTTAAACTTTGTTTTGTAATATCCTTAGCTAGCCTTTCCGTTTCCGCGTCTAACTCTTCAACAGGGACCACTTTATTTACTAAGCCGTGCAAAAGTGCCTCTTGTGCTGACATGAAATTACCGGTGAATAGTAATTCTACTGCCTTTTTGCGTCCAATATTTCTACTTAAAAATACAGCCGGCGTACTACAAAATAGCCCACTATTTATACCCGGAGTTGAAAATTTCGCTACATCACTAGCAACAGCTAGGTCACTAGCTGCAACCAATTGACATCCAGCGGCTACTGCTGCGCTGCGAACTTTGGAAATAACAATTTGAGGAATCTCCCGTAACGTCCTCATCATACTCTCACATTCTCGAAAAAGCGCCAACACCTCAGTCTCACTTTTTGCGTCAATTTCCTTTAAGCTATGTCCTGCACAAAATACCCTTTCAGAACCTTCAATTACTACAACTTTAACTTCTCTTTTCTCGCCAATTTCTTTTAATAATTGGTCCATTTCCTTAAGAACTTGCAATGTTAAAGTGTTGAACTCTTTTATATTTTCTAATTTAATATATGCAATTTCCTCTGTTTGTCTAACTGATAAAAACTCCATCCTTCCACACTCCTTTTTTAAATGCTGTCCTATTATAGTTTGAATGTTCTGTTAATTTAAGTCAATATTTAATTCTTCGATTTTTTCTTAAAGTTTTTTTACGAAGTGAAACTTATTTTATTTTGTTACGTAAATACTATAGAATAATAAAAACAACAAATATCGAAATACGGAGGGAATTTTTTAAATGAAAAAATTATTCGCAGCTGTGATTACTGCAGCACTTTTGTTTACACCGATTGGAACAGCAATTTTCCAAGATCAACCTACATCGGTTGATGCCAAAAGGTATAGTTCAGGTAAAAAAGGCTTTAATTTCAACAACAATACTCAGAAAAACAATAATTCCTTTTTCCAAAATAAAAAAACGGATCAAAATACAACAAATAAATCTGCTGTAACTCCAAACACAGCTAAAAAGGGATTTTCAACTGGCGGCTTTATGAAAGGTTTAATGGTTGGTGGCCTTGCTGGCTTATTATTTGGCGGCTTGTTCGGTAATATGGGATTTTTAGGTTCGATCCTTGGTTTAATGGTTAACGTACTTGCAATTATTGTTTTAATTTCACTTATTCGTGGTATTTTCACTTACTTTAAGAATAAAAAGAAAAAAGAGGATGTTAATCCATGGCGGAGCTAGTACTAGCGGAACAGGATATTATCAATGCGATCTGCGTTTATATCTCCCGTAAAAGGCAGGTAAAACCGGAAGATGTAGAAGTCGAATTAATGTTTGATGATGACTATGGCTTCTCTGCAGAAGTTTTTGTAAATGACCGCAAGCAGGTGCTAACCCACGCCAACTTAATTGAGGCATTGCGATTATGGCTTGAGGAGTTTTTAAATAGAGATCCCTTTGCTGGTATTCAATTAGTTCTTGATGATGATGAAGGCATTATTGCTCTGATCAATTAAGAAAAGTGAAAGCGCCCGTTCAGCAACGTATAAACTGGAGCGCATCGACTGAGATAAAGGAAACACGATGAACAAAGTGAGTCGATGTTGACTTATCGTAGGGAGATGAGCGAAGTTTACGAGTCGCTGGGCGCTGCAACTGGACAAAAGAACCCCGTTTCTTGATTGAAACGGGGTTTCGTTTTTTATCTTATTTTTTCTTCTTTGACATTCTTCCTAAAATAAAGGCACCTGCCGTTAATCCCAACACTGTATTCGTTTTCTTGTTAAATACTGTTTTTGCTACAAGATTTAAGTTTTGAGGTCTTTCAGCAAGACGTCTCATGAAATAACCATACCAGTCTTTACCAAACGGTACATACGTACAGAAATTATATCCTTCTTTGGCAAGCTCTAATTGAAGCTCTCTTCTGAAACCATATAGCATTTGGAATTCATATTTGTCTTTAGGAATATCATTTTGCTTTATAAACTTTTTCAAATGATTGATAATGTGATGGTCATGTGTAGCAATGGAAGTAAACTTTCCATTTAATAGATGCCACTCTGTAATCCGAATAAAGTTTGCATCGATTTCTTTTTTATCTTGATAGGCAATTTCTGCAGGCTCTTTATAAGCGCCTTTTACAATGCGTACACGCAAATCTTTATATTTTTCAACATATTCTTGTGCACGGTGAAAATAGGATTGGATAACCGTACCAACGTTATCAAACTCCTTAGTTAGTTCATCAAGAATATCATAGGCTGGTTGCAAGTGGCCTGAATCCTCAATGTCAAAGTTGACAAACATGTTGTAACCGCTTGCTTTTTCTAGAATTTCTTTTAGATTACGAAGAGCAAAATCATAATCAATATCTAGTCCTAATTGTGTTGGCTTTAATGAAATGTGAGCGTCTACATTATTTTCATGAATAGCTTCAATGACAGCAAGAATATTATTTTTTGCTTCAGTAGCTTCTTCTTTTTGATAAACGAATTCGCCTAAGTTATCTACAGTACAAGAAATGCCATACGCATTTAATTCTTTTATACTTTTAATTACTTCCGGAATATTTGTACCCGCTACGACACTTTGTGCGCCCATTTTTAAACCATATTTTTTAGCAGCACTATTTAGAAGTTGATTTTGAGAAAGACCAATGAAAAAATCTTTTAATAACATAGCGATTTCCCCTCTACAGTATATTTTTAACCTGAAATTCGACATTTTTTGTCAACTAGAGGTTATCTTTATATATATTATTATATTAAATACAGCTTGAAATTTCTTTGTAACAAACAACCAAAATATCTGTCATTTTTTGTGGACAATTCACAATATTACTTCATTAGTGTTTTTTAGTGAAAATTACTCCCTTTCCGCGGGCACTCCGCGGGCCTCCTCGTTCGTTCCTCACTGTGGGGTCTCGCCTGGCTTGCTGATCCCGCAGGAGTCTCGCAATTTTCACTAAAAAACAGGCTAAAATAAAAGGCAACTATGAGTATAGCTGCCTTCGTTTAATCTTACTATTATGCTTCTTCTGGAATGTTTTCTTTAATACTAACCTTTACTTTAACAATTCTTCTGTCATTCATTTCTTCTACTGCAAAAATGATGTCTTTATATTCAATTGCAGGACGATCCTCTACTCCAGGAATATAGCCTAACTGTCCAATCATAAATCCACTTAATGTATCATAATCGTGTAAAGGTAGATCAACATTCAGGATGTCCTCAACTTCATAAAGATTTGTCGTCCCTGCCATAACGTAATGATATTCATCAATTTCCTCAATTTCAATTACATCCATCTCAGGTTCATCATATTCATCAAAAATATTTCCGACAATTTCTTCTATTAAATCCTCTATTGTGACTATTCCATCCGTTCCGCCGTATTCATCAATTACAATCGCCAAATGGACATTACTCTTTTGCATATCTCTAAAAAGTTGGTCAATCTTAATTGATTCTAAAACGTAATAAGGCTCCCGGACTAAATCACGAAGATTGAAATTCTCCCTGTCACCATTCTCAATAAATTGAAACAAGTCTTTTACGTGTAAAATACCGACAATATTATCAATTTTTTCATCATATACAGGAAGTCTTGTATATTTTTCAACGTTGGCGACGTGTAGCGCTTCTTTCAAAGTCGTTTCAACAGGAATCGCAACGATATTTGTTCTATGAGTCATGATATCAGAGACGGTTTTATTGTCAAATTCAAAGATATTATTGATCATTTCTTTCTCTGTATCGAGAATCGTTCCTTTTTCCTGTCCAACATCCACCATCATTCGAATTTCTTCTTCTGTTACATCATCCTCATCCGCATTTGGGTCCAATCCGAGCATTCTTACCATTAAGTTTGTAGACAATGTTAAGAACTTTACAAACGGTGATGTGATTTTAGATAACAATGTTAATGGAGTAACAGCAAAAAACGAAATCTGTTCTGCTTTTTGTAAGGCAAGCCTTTTCGGAACAAGTTCACCTAGGACTAATGTAAAATATGATAGAACTAAGGTAATAATGACCGTAGAAAGCGTTTCAAGTGTTGCTTGAGGGAGCGGCAATCCTAAATTATAAAGAAATTCCGCAAGCCTTCCCGAAAAGCTTCCTGCAGCAAAAGCACTCGCTAAAAATCCAGCAAGTGTAATGCCAATTTGAATCGTTGCTAAAAAGCGGCTCGGCTCATTTAAAAGTGATTGAACCATTTTTGCTTTTTTATGCCCACTGTCTGCCATCAACTTTATTTTGTTATCGTTCAGGGAAACAAGTGCCATTTCTGACGCTGCAAAAAATGCATTTAAAAAAATCAGTACAATGAGTACCAATATTTCGGTGCCCAAATAATCTACCTCCAGGTATTATAAAATATAATGTAATCAATCATTACTTTATCAGATTTACGTAAATTTGTATATTGACAACTCCGAAAACGATTATTGTTAGTGTTTACTTTTTATTATTTATCATACTTTTATGGAAAGTAAAAAACCTTTGTCAAGGGGACAAAGGTTTTAATCGGATTTCTATTTTGCAAAAGCACTTCTAAGAGCTTCAGCAGCCAGTTCAATTGATTCCATTCCTTTTTCTATGGCAGCTGGCATCCAGAAAAATCCATGAATCAGGCCATCATACCGTTTTTCTTGGACCTCAATACCAGCTTCCTTTAAACGCTTGGCATACGCTTCTCCTTCATCACGTAATGGGTCAAATTCCGCTGTCAGAACTAACGCTGGTGGCAATCCGCTAAGATCTTCTGCCTGAAGTGGTGATGCATAAGGGTTTCTGCCGTCATCTTCGTCTCGTAAGTAATGGTTCCAAAACCATACCATACTATCTTTTGTTAAGAAATACCCTTCCCCATTATCCTGATAAGAAACCGTATCGTAAGAATGATTCGTTACCGGATATATTAACATTTGATAGGCTAGTGAAATTTCTTTCCGATCTTTAGCCATTAATGAAACAACAGCAGCGAGGTTTCCACCAGCGCTATCACCTCCAACAGCTACACGGAAAGGATCAACATTGATACTTGATCCATTCTCAACAACCCATTTTACAGCTGCATAAGAATCTTCCGCTGCTGCTGGGAATTTATACTCTGGGGCCATTCTGTAATCTACAGATACGACCACACAATTTGCTCTATTTGATAATAATCGGCATGGAATATCGACAACATCCAGATCTCCGACAACCCAGCCACCACCATGGTAATAGACTAATACTGGAAACGGTCCTTCACCTTCTGGTGTATATATGCGTACAGGGATCTCACCAAGTGGACCTGGAATAGTACGATCCACTACATTACCTACTTCTTCCGTCTCCCCCTGTAACGGTCCCATAACTACGGTTGCCCTTGCTTCCTCAGGGGTAAGGCTACTCATTGGTGGCGCACCTGCTGCCTCTAATTGATCTAAAATAAACTTTACCTGTGGATCTAATACCATACAATTCTTCCTCCTTCAATGTATTTAGTTAACAAGCGGTAATATGATAGCGCTTACAAGATGGGTAGGTAGGATTATGATGGGATTAATAAAAATCCTTCGTAACCTTTTTCAGCAACCTCATCACAAATCTTCCGATATGGTCCATATCCACCGACATAAATTTGGAATCCTCCTGGCTTTCCTTCAATATTGGCTCCTGTATACCAGGAAGCAGTTTTTGTATATAGTGTTTGGTCTGCTAACTCCCGACACTGCTTACTCCATAAATCTTCTGCTTCTGTCTTTGCTTCAATGAACTTAATATCATTTTCGCGAAGATGTTCAATACAATTCATAATCCATTCGACATGCTGCTCTATCGCAACTGGCATATTTCCAAGCACGGAAGGGCTCTCTGGGCCGGTAATCATAAACATATTCGGAAAACCAGCCGTGGTTAATCCAAGATATGTTCTCGTTTCTGCTCCATTTGCCCATTTTTCCTTAAGAGAGACTCCATCACGACCGCGAATATCCATCTTAAAAAATGACCCTGTCATTCCGTCAAAACCGGTAGCGAAAACAATTGTATCTAGTTCATACTCGTCATCTGCAGTTCTAATCCCTTTTGCCGTTATTTCTTGAATTGGAGATTCCTTTACATCAACTAAACTAACGTTTTCCCTGTTATAGGTTTCAAAATAGTCCGTATCGATAATGGCTCGCTTAGTTGCGTAATAATGCGTTGGCGTTAATTTCCTTGCCGTTTCAGGATCCTTCACAATCTCACTAATTTTTGAACGGACAAAGTTCGCTACTAATTCATTGGATTCTTCATTCGTAACGAGGTCATTATACGCAAATAAAATGGCCCATCCGCCTTTTTCCCAAGCATCTTCTAATACTTTACGGCGTTCTTCAGATGCATCATCAAGTACGGAACGATCACGATAATACATGGAAACCCCTGCCATAGATTCACGCATTTGTCGTTTTAAATCATGAAAATTTTCTTTTGTTTTTCTTAAGTATTCCGAATCATAAGGGTGATTCTGGGCTGGAACACTGAACTGTGGTGTTCTTTGGAAAACAGTGAGGTGAGCAGCTTCCTTTGCGATTACAGGGATTGATTGAATTCCACTTGAACCGGTACCAATGATTCCAATCCGTTTACCGCTGAAATCAACCTTCTCATGTGGCCAGTGCCCAGTATGGTACCATTCCCCTTCAAAATTATCCAAGCCTTTAATATTCGGAAGATTTGCAGTGGATATACAACCTATTCCAGTAATGAAGTACTGAGCAGAGACAGTTCTGCCATCATCTGTCTTGATAAACCACTGGTTCAATTCCTCATCATATTTAGCTGAGTTGACACGAGTATTAAATTGAATATCACGGCGAAGATCGAACTTATCAGCTACGAAATTAAGATAGCGAAGAATTTCCGGCTGTTCAGGATAGCGTGAAGACCAATTCCATTCTTTGTAAAGCTCTTCCGAGAACGTATAGTTATAATAAATACTTTCTGAATCACAACGAGCCCCTGGATAGCGATTCCAGTACCATACACCACCTACACCTGCGGCTGAATCATATACTTTTGTTGATAAACCAGCTTCCCGCAATCGATACAGCATATATAAACCTGAAAAACCTGCACCAATTACCACTGCATCATACTTTTCAACTACATCCTTGCTGTGTTGTTCTTTTGAATACACCATTGTAATTCCCCCTCACTTTTCGTTTACAACAAAACAAATTGCTTTGCACCTAGAGGTCTAAAGAACGATAGCTTGTAAAGGTTGATATATCCTTGTTGTACATTTCATAGCTTGGCTCGATCTAACCTTTGGGACCAATATATGTAGGCTGGTCATAAAATAGAACAAGCTTTATATAAATAAAAATAGGATATGAAAACCATTGCTAGTTTTCATACCCTATTTATTTTAACTATTTATTATACTTTACAGTTTAATATCCACTTTCAATTTTCGTAATCCGATCATATAACTCTTTATTCACAGGCGTTGAAATACCATGTTTCTTGCCTAACTCCAGTACTGTACCGGCAAATAAATCTACTTCACTAAAACGTCGTGCTTCAACATCCTGTGCCATCGATGGTTTCCCTTCAGGGCTTAATTTGCTTAGTACATTTAGCCAATATGTAATATCATCTTCTGTTAAGTTGATCCCTTCTTTTTCAGAGAGCATAGCTACTTCTCTCATTGCCGCAATCATCATTTCTCTTGCAGGGCCGTCCTTTTGAATTTCACCGTAATTACTTTCATAGACAGCAACGGTTTGATTAACACCGACATTTAACATAAATTTTCCCCACAGTTTATACTTCATGTCAGTAAGAACCTCATGGGCAATTTCTGTTTTTTCAAAAAAGTTGGCAACTGCTTTTACTTTTTCTGAAATAATTCGTGGTTCTTGGTCACCGACAACCAGCATTCCCATATTTGCATACGTTAGCTGATTACCCACTTTAACTGCATCCATTCCTTGTGCAACACAATATAACACTTTATCCATTCCATAGGCTTCACCAATTACGGTTTCACTGGAAATACCATTGAGCGCCGAAATAATAATTGTATTTTCCCCTACATGATTTTTTACATCCTTAATGGCATCTTTCAATCCATTAAACTTAACTGTGAAAATTAGTAAGTCTGCCGGCTCGCAAGTCTCTTCTGGGGAAACATAGTTGAAATCACAACGTTCATCATTACAATACACACCATCAGTTTGGTATTTTTTGATTCGGTCACTATCAGCGATAATCCTTAAATCTTCTTTTGGCATTCTTTTCAATAAATGATGTCCAAATAAAATCCCCAATGCACCTAAACCAATAATCGAAACTTTTTTGATTTCCATCGAACTCCAAATCCTCTCGTTGGTAAAGTTGTTAAGAAAATTTTATCATGAAATTACCAATAATATATAATAAGTTGATTATAGGCTTCGAAAGATGGTGTCCATACATGGAAAACTACAGTTCACTAGTTACCAAACAAAGATCTTTTTTTCGATCAGGAAAAACGAAAGATATTTCATTTCGCATGGGAGCGTTACAAAAATTACGAATAGCTATTCAAAACCATGAAGATGATCTTCTAAAAGCTTTAAAAATGGATTTGAATAAATCTGAGTTTGAGGCGTATACAACCGAAATTGGTATTTTGCTATCGGAAATAAGCTTTACCTTATCCAATTTAAAATCATGGATTAAGCCTGAGAAGGTAAAAACACCAATGACACATATTGGAACCACCGGGTACGTTTATTCTGAGCCCTATGGGGTTTCGCTCATTATTTCCCCCTGGAATTATCCCTTTCAATTAGCGATTGCTCCATTAATCGGTGCAATTGCAGCTGGGAATTGTGCGATTATTAAGCCGTCAGAATTGACACCGAAAACGTCTGAGGTTTTAGCAAAATTAATCAAAGAAACCTTCGAAGAGGAATATATTTCTGCCATCTTAGGCGGTGTTGAGACAAGCACGGCGCTCTTAAACGAAAATTTAGATTATATCTTTTTTACGGGAAGTGTATCGGTCGGACAAATTGTTATGGAGGCAGCAGCTAAACATTTAACACCCGTTACGTTGGAATTAGGTGGCAAAAGTCCAACGATTGTTCATGAGGATGCAAAATTGAAGCTTGCAGCCAAACGAATTGCATGGGGAAAGTTTATCAATGCAGGACAAACTTGCGTTGCCCCTGATTATGTATATGTTCATCAAAGCATCAAAACTGAATTTCTTCAAGAGTTAAAAATGGCAATTCATGAGCTTTACGGGGATATACCACTCCAAAACGAAGATTATACCCGAATTGTTAGTGAGAAACATTATAATCGACTGCAATCCTTTTTAAATAATGGCAGCATCTATACAGGCGGGAAAACAAAATCAGAAGGGCTCATTATTGAACCCACAGTTCTTACTGATATTACTTGGAAAGATCCAGTCATGCAGGATGAGATTTTTGGACCGATACTCCCGATTCTCGAGTACAAAGAGCTTTCAGAGGCGATAGAAGGCATTCACCACCACCCAAAGCCGCTTGCACTTTACCTTTTTTCAGAAAGTGCAAGCATCCAACAAAAAGTGTTAAATAGTGTTTCATTTGGTGGGGGCTGCATTAACGATACTGTATATCATCTTTCCTCACCATATCTGCCTTTCGGAGGAGTTGGACCAAGCGGTAGTGGAGCCTATCACGGGAAAGCGAGCTTTGATACATTTTCACATAAGAAAAGCATCTTAAAACAAACAACATTGTTTGACATCCCGTTTAGATATCCAAATGTAAAAGATGGCCTTAAGAAAATTAAGATGTTTTTGAAATAAGGAAGTTGTGAGTCTTTCATAAGATCATTAAATTAATGAAGAGATTTTCTTCTGTGCTCTAACTGGTTTTTGGGCTTCATCACCTTTATGAAGACTGGTTCTGCGTCTTCCTTGCTGATTTTTTATCTTCATCACCCTCATGAAGACACTTTCTTCGGCCTCCAAGCCAGGTTTTGGGCTTCATCCCCTTCATGAAGACACTTTCTTCGGCTTCCAAGCCAGGCTTTTGTCTTCATCACCTTCATGAAGACACTTTCTTCGGCTTCCAAGCCAGGCTTTTGTCTTCATCACCTTCATGAAGACACTTTCTTCGGCTTGCAAGTCAGGCTTTTGTCTTCATCACCTTCATGAAGACACTTTCTTCGGCTTCCTAGCTAGATTTTGTCTTCATTCCCTTTATAGCAACATTTTTTTCTTTATATAAATATTTTTTCCATTTATAATAAGGTGTGATTTATATCACACCTTATTTATTTTTTCATAAAAATAAAAATTCACAACAAGGGAGATCAAATTATGTGGTTTATTTTTGCACTTTTGACGGCATTAGCCTGGGGCGGTGCTGACTTATTTTATAAAAGGGGATCGGATAGCAACGATAAATATAGCCATCTTAAAATCGTTACGATTGTTGGTTTAGTGATGGGGCTTCACGGTACTGGGTATATGCTCATTAAAGATCTTACATTCGATCCAATGGATATGGTAAGATACCTGCCTGTTTCTGGACTTTATATTTTATCAATGACAATTGGTTACATAGGGTTACGATATATTGAGCTTTCGATTGCTTCTCCAGTCCAAAATTCATCCGGGGCTGTTACTGCCATTCTATTATTTATCTTTTTCCCTCAGGACCTGGGCTTTGTTGACATTGCTGGAATAGCGATCATTACGTTTGGTGTCATTAGCCTTGCTATTTTAGAAAAGAAAGCAGAAAATGATGCACTCAAACTGAACGCTGTTCAAATTGATAAAAAATATCAGATTGGATTTTTGGCGATTACATTCCCAATTATTTATTGTATATTGGATGGTCTAGGAACATTTGCTGACGGAATTTATCTTGACGAAATGAAGTTGATCAGTGAAGAGTCTGCCCTTCTTGCTTATGAATTCACCTTCTTCATTTGTGCCGTTATTGCATTTATCTATTTAAAAGGATTTAAAAAATTGCAGTTTCATATTTTCAAAGAACGGGATAAAGGACTTGCTGCCGTTTTAGAAACAACCGGACAGTTTTTCTATGTTTTTGCGATGGCAAAAAATGCGATTATAGCAGCCCCGCTTATAGCTTCTTATAGTATTTTTTCTGTGATCTTGTCACGCATTTTCCTTAAAGAAAAGCTAAGCAACAAGCATTATACTGTCATTATTGTTGTAATGCTCGGAATTATCCTACTCGGAATAGCAGATGAACTTTAAAAAACACCTGATTAAAGTACGGGAGAAAATCCCTTGCTTTAATCAGGCTTTATTTTTATTCTTGTGGCTCAAGTCTTGGTTCTTTTACTCGTTTCGGCTTATGATATAAACCAAGTTCTCTTTTTTCTTTAGACAATGAACGATAAAGAGAAAGCATCATTAGTACCATAATAATTGAAAAAGGAAAGGCCGCAACTATTAACATATTTTGAAGCGCCTGTAACCCACCACTATATAAGAGAATTAAGGCTACCGTTGATTGCGCTATCCCCCAGGTTAATTTAACACGATTAGGAGGTGTAAGAGACCCGTACGTTGTTTGCATACCCAGCACAAAGGTAGCTGAGTCAGCAGAAGTAATGAAAAATGTTCCAACTAGTGTTAACGACACTAGTGATAAAACGGTTGACCATGGGTATTGACTAAAGACGGCGAATAAAACTTCTTCGGTACTAAATCCTGTTAAATCAACAATTCCTGCAGTTTGAACTCCAATAGCTGATGTACCAAATACAGCAAACCAAAAGAAACTCACAATGGCAGGAAGTAATAACACACCAATGACAAACTCTCGAATGGTTCTTCCCCTTGAGACGCGGGCAATGAAAATACCTACGAATGGTGACCATGAAATCCACCAAGCCCAATAGAAAATCGTCCATGAATTAATCCATGAGCGGTGTTCTTCATTAAGTGGAGCAATGCGAAAACTCATTTGAACGATATTTTGAATATAACCGCCAATTGAATCTGTAAAAAGATTTAGGATAAGAATCGTCGGTCCTGCAAAAAACATTAATAACAATAAAGCAACAGCTAAAAATATATTGGCATTGCTTAAAATTTTGATCCCTTTCCCAAGACCAGACCATGCCGAAATCATAAATAACACTGTCACAATAGAGACAATAATAACTTGAACAGTAAAAGTTTTTGGAACTCCCCATAAATAAGAGAGCCCTCCATTAATTTGTGCTGCACCAAATCCTAATGTTGTTGCAACACCAACAATTGTAGCAAATACTGCCAGCACATCAACAATAGTTCCGAGCTTTCCCTCCATACTCTTACCTAATACAGGCTTTAATGTAGCCGATATGAGGCCAGGCTCCCCTTTACGAAATTGAAAGTAAGCCAAAGCGAGAGCTACAATGCCATAAATGGCCCATGCGTGAATTCCCCAATGAAAAAAGGTATATCTCATCGCTTCTTTTTGGGCAGCAGATGTTCCACCTTCCGCTAAAGGGGGAGTCATAAAGTGGGAAAGGGGTTCTGCTGCTCCCCAAAACACAAGTCCTATTCCCATACCTGCACTAAATAGCATGGCGAACCACGACCCTTTAGAAAACTCGGGTTTTTCATCGGGTTTGCCCAATTTTATGACTCCTACCGGGCTAAAAATTAAGAAAATACAAAAGACAACGATGACAGTTACCAAGATTAAATAATACCAACCAAATGCAGTTGTTAACAGGTCTTGAATATTTCCAGTTACCTTTTCGAAAAGATCTGGTGCTGCAACGCCGAAAATGACAGCTACAAGGACAATGGCAACGGAAATCCAGAAAACGTTTGATATTTTTTTCATATTTCGCTCCTTCCCCCATCATATTCCAATTTCCTTCTTTATAATTTCAATTTTAATTTGTCCCCAGTTCCATTTTTCATTCAATAAAATTGACGGGAAATGCTAATAATACCCATTGAAGGTAAATTGTATATAAAACATGACATTTGTCATATCAACCACATGACAGGTATGTCTACACATGCTTCTTTTAAGAGCTTATTATTATAATTACTAAATCAAAAAATATGGAAAGGGAATAAAACAATGGCAAAACAGGATCAAATGATATTAAGAAAACAAATGGTACCTTTTGAGAATTCAGAAATGAGAAAGAGTGTTTTTCAACTTTTAAATACTGTTATACCGTTCATTGTAGTATGGTTTTTGGCTTACAAAAGTTTATCAATTTCCTATTTCCTTACTCTAGCACTAGCTATTATCGGAGCGGGGCTATTGACAAGGATATTTATAATATTTCATGACTGTTGCCACTATTCTTTTTTCAAAAGTCGAAAAGCTAATGATATTCTCGGAACTATTACCGGAATCATTACGATATTTCCGTATCGAAAATGGCAGCATGAACATTCTGTTCACCATGCTTCAAGTGGTAACCTAGATAAACGCGGTGTAGGTGATATTTCCCCTCTAACTGTTGAGGAATATTTGAATAGTTCTTTCTGGGCAAAAGTCTCTTACCGACTTTATCGAAATCCTTTCGTTATGCTGTTTCTTGGTCCTATCTATGTTTTTTTACTAAAAAATCGTTTTAATCGTAGGAATGCAAGAAGAAAAGAACGTATCAACACATATCTCACGAATATATCAATCGTTGGAATTGTAGCTTTGTTCTGTCTGACTATCGGGTGGGAAAGCTTCTTATTAGTACAGGGTCCTATCTTTTTAATTTCAGGAGCTGCCGGGATTTGGCTATTTTATGTCCAGCACACTTATGAAGACTCCTATTTTGAACCGGATATGAACTGGGATTATGTTAA
>JAENZK010000099.1:0-3374 GCA_016841285.1 Guptibacillus hwajinpoensis
ATGCTTTCAGCAAAAGGGGACGAATCTGACAAAATTCTTGGCTTAAATTTAGGGGGGGATGACTATGTCACAAAGCCCTTCTCCCCTGGGGAAATTGTAGCAAGGGTCAATGCTATATTTAGAAGGTCAAAAAGTAATGACAATAATAAATATCTACAATTCCCTAATCTCACAATTGATTTATCAAAATATGAGGTCATCCTTCAAGGAAAGAAAATAACTACTACTCCTAAGGAAGTTGAACTATTATGGATGCTTTCTAACAATCCTAGTCAAGTCTTTACAAGGGATCAATTGTTGGATAAAATTTGGGGCTATTCTTATCTAGGAGATACTCGAACAGTCGATACTCATATTAAGCGGCTGCGCCGAAAAATTGAAGGGAACCATCCATATACTTATCTTCAAACAGTATGGGGAGTAGGCTATAAATTTGAGGTGATAGAAAATGAAAAAAACCTTATTTAGCAAACTCCTCAAAACGTATGTATTAATAACACTGCTTAGTATTACTGTCGCCATTTTATTTTTTTACCTTTTCTTCAAAAGCTATTATTTTAATGAAAAAGAACATCAGTTAATTACGCAAGGTGAAAAAATGGCACAGTTATTAAGCCCCTATATGGAAAATAGCCAATTGAAGGAAAGCATGCAAATCGTTGATCATTATAACCAAGTGAATACATCTAGAATATGGATTGTGAATAAGGATGGCAAGCTAATTAGCAAATTAGAAGACCAATCGATTACAAATCATCTGCAACCAAAAACGGATCAACTTGAAAGAGCCTTAAACGGTGAAATCATTACAAGTCATGGTTTTGTCAAATATATTGATGACCCTGTACTCTCAGTTGCCATACCTATCCTTGCCGGGAGTGAAGTAATTGGGGTTATTTTTGTATGTAATCCTCTTTCAGATATTATGGCAAGTGTTATTGAAGCCATGAAAATTGTAATCTTTGCGGGAATCATTTCACTTATCATTGTTGCCTTTGTTAGTTATTTTATTTCCCAATCCATTACGAAACCTATTAACGAAATAACTGAGGCCTCACTAGAAATGATGAAAGGGAACTTTACCCACCAGCCAAAGGTCCACTCCGCTGATGAGATTGGAAAATTAGCTTTTACCTTTAACAATATGAGACAGACTCTCGATAAAACACTGCAGGACTTAGAAGATGAGAAAAATAAAGCAGCAGCCATGGAACGCATGCAAAGGGAGTTTGTAGCCAATGCCTCCCATGAACTTAGGACCCCGCTAACCTCTGTCCGTGGCTATCTTGAAGGAATGTTAGATGGCGTCATCAATGGGAATGAACAGGATCGTAAGTATTTAAGAATTATTTTAAAAGAAACAATCAGGCTCCATCGGCTTGTTAACAGTCTGTTAGATTTATCTCGAATTGAATCAGGTCAAATCAAAGTTAATAGAAAGGAAATTTCACTAGTAGAGGTGATCAACCTTTCTGTAGAAAAGCTGATCCCTCTGGCACAAGACCGATTCATTCATTTAGAAACAGACTTACCTGCTCATTTGCCAAATGTAATTGGGGATGAAGATTTAATCGAACAGGTCCTGATTAACTATATTACAAATGCCATTCGCTTTACGCCGGAAGATGGAACGATAACAGTAAAAGCAAACCTCCATGAAAATGAAGTCCATGTCCATGTAAGAGATACAGGAGTCGGCATTGCTCCGGATGAGCTCAAAAATATTTGGAAAAGATTTTATAAGGTGGACAAAGATCGTCCTTTATCAAAGGAAGGAGCAGGCTTAGGACTATCCCTTGTTCAAGAAATTATGAACCGTTTAGAAGGGAAGGCATGGGCAAAGAGTACTGTAAATAGAGGCTCTACCTTTAGTTTCAGTCTGAAGGGTATCGGGCTTTAATGATTAAAGGGGATTCAGTTTGAGTTTGAATCCCCTTTTTTGTTGCTGCTTATTTTTCTTTTGGCTTAATAACCTCAACATTTCCCATATAAGGTCTTAACAATTCTGGAATTACTACACTGCCGTCTTCTTGTTGGTAATTCTCTAAAATAGCTGAAACAGTACGGCCAATTGCTAATCCAGATCCGTTTAATGTATGAACATGCTCTGGTTTTGCACCTGGTTCACGACGGAAGCGGATATTAGCACGTCTTGCTTGGAAAGCTTCAAAGTTACTGCAAGAAGAAATTTCTCGATAGGTGTCGTAGCTTGGAAGCCACACTTCGATATCATATTTTTTAGCAGCTGTAAAACCAAGATCAGCACTACACATGCTCATAACACGATACGGAAGACCTAATAGCTGAAGGATTTTCTCAGCATGGCCTGTAAGTTTTTCTAATTCAGCATAAGAGTCTTCTGGTTTCACAAAGCGAACAAGTTCTACTTTATTAAACTGATGCTGGCGAATTAAACCACGTGTATCACGGCCTGCTGACCCAGCTTCAGAACGGAAACATGCGCTATAGCCGCAATAAGCAATCGGAAGATCCGCTCCATCTAGGATTTCATCACGATGCATATTGGTAACCGGCACTTCTGCTGTTGGAATTAAGAAATAATCCATGCCATCAATTTTAAAGGCATCCTCTTCAAATTTGGGAAGCTGACCTGTACCAATCATGCTATCTCTATTAACCATATAAGGCGGGATTACCTCCTCATAGCCATGGTTGTCAGAATGATAATCCATCATAAAGCTGATAAGAGCTCGTTCAAGGCGAGCACCTAAGCCTTTATAAAATACAAAACGGCTGCCGGTAACCTTTCCTGCGCGCTCAAAATCAAGAATGCCAAGCGTATCAGCAACATCCCAATGTGGCTTTGCTTCAAATGAAAATTGTCGAACATCGCCCCATTTTCGAACAACTACATTATCATCTTCAGACTCACCAACTGGCACTGTTTCATGTGGAACATTTGGAATAGATAGCAATAAAATCTGAAGATCATCTTCTACAGTACGTAATTCATCATCAAGCACTTTAATACGGTCGCCAACTTCTCTCATTTCAGCGATAAGATGGTCAGCATCTTGCTTCTCTCTTTTTAATACAGATACTTGCTTTGAAACTTCATTACGCTTACTTTTAAGTTCTTCACCTTCAGCAATAAGTTCACGACGTCTTGCATCCAACTCACCAAAACGATCAAAATCTCCTAAATCCTCACCACGACATTGCAGTCTTTCTTTAATTTCCGCAAAATTTTCTCGTAAAAATTTCATATCAAGCATTGTATATGCCTCCTTTATTTTATCGGGATCGCAATGATTCCCGGTTTTATGCTTTGATTCCCACTTGGACTCTTCGGCACTGCTTTCGGGAATCATACGACCTCTTTGATTCCCACTTGGACTCTTCTGCGCTGATTT
>JAENZK010000099.1:3474-14145 GCA_016841285.1 Guptibacillus hwajinpoensis
CTGATTTCGGGAATCATACGACCTCTTTGATTCCCACTTGGACTCTTCGCTGCTGCTGTCGGGAACCATACGGCCCAGTTACTGAAATGGGACACTGTACCTGACCCTGCTGCTCAAAACGGGACACAGTTCCCGACCCTGTGGCTCACACCGGCCCTGTGGCCCGCAAAAATACAAAAAACTCCCGTCCCTATAAATAGGGACGAGAGTTAACCCGCGTTGCCACCCTGATTGAAAAAAGACACAAGTCCTTTTTCCACTCATAATCATAACGGTTTTAAAACCGAAAATACTTACTTAGCTTTAAAGCTATACACTAGCCTCAACAGCTGTTCAATATTTTGCTCAGGGATGGATTCACAATAGCCTTTTATCGGTTTTCACCAGCCACCGACTCTCTTGAAAAAGAACTATTGTTACTAATTCCCGTCAACACTATAACGTATAATTTTAACTATATTTTACCACATAAAGTCTTCTGTTATACAGCTAATTTTTCTTTTGCCTCTTCCACCATTTTAACAAAGTACTCTGCCATACGGTGATCATCTGTTAATTCCGGATGGAATGAACATGCCAAGAAATTATCTTGTTTAACTGCAACAATTTTATCATTATGCTTGCAAATGATTTCAACATCGTTGCCAACTTCAAGAATTCTTGGTGCACGAATAAATACACCAATAAAGTCATCGGCAACATCTGTAATCATCAGACTAGCCTCAAAGCTGTCTACTTGACGTCCGAAAGCATTGCGTTCAACGGTCATATCAATTAATCCTAGATGTGCATTCTCCCCGCCAGCAAGCTTACTTGCCATCAAGATTAGACCTGCACAAGTACCAAAGATGGGCTTACCGCTTTTTCCGAATTCCTTAAGCGGTTCAAAAAAGCCATATTTATCAATTAAACGTCTCATGGTCGTGCTTTCACCGCCAGGGAATATAAGACCGTCGATGTCTTGTAATTGTTCAACCCTTTTAACGGCAACTGCTTCTGCACCTGCTGCTTCAAGGGCACGAATATGTTCTCTTACAGCCCCTTGTAGAGCTAAAACCCCTACTTTAACCATGTTCCATTTCTCCTTTTTTCTAGCTACCTGCGTTTTTCATTGTCCAGCGCTTGCACTTTTCAAGTCGGCCAGCTCCAGCACCCAGCGACTCGCAAACTTCACACTTCTTGACTACGATAAGTCAACATCTGCTCGTTTCCTCACAGTGTTTCCTTATATCTCATTGCGAAGTGCTCCAGTTTGTACGTCGCTAAACGGGTGCTTCCACTTTTCATTGTCCAACTTCGGCTCCTAGCGACTCGAAAAACTTCACCCGCCGCCTCCCTACGATAAGTCAACATCTGCTCGTCCCTCGCAGTGTTTCCTTTATCTCAGTCGACGTGCTCCAGTTTTTTCGTCGCTGAACAGTCGCCTCCGCTTTTCTATTTACCAGCCACGCTCTTGCATGCGCTCGCTTGGTTGTAATGTTGAAATCTCAATACCCTTCATCGCTGTTCCTAAGCCTTTTGAAAGCTCAGCGATTAATTTATAGTCTTCGTAATGAGTTGTTGCTTCAACGATTGCACGAGCAAACTTCTCAGGGTTGTCTGATTTGAAGATACCTGAACCTACGAATACGCCGTCTGCTCCTAATTGCATCATTAATGCAGCATCAGCAGGTGTAGCAACACCGCCAGCAGCAAAGTTAACAACTGGAAGTTTTCCTTCACGCTTAATTTGAAGAACTAGCTCAAATGGAGCTTGAATATCTTTAGCAAATGTCATTAACTCATCTTCTGACATTGCAGCAACTTGACGAATTTGTGATTGAACCATACGCATATGACGAACAGCTTCAACAATATTACCTGTTCCTGGCTCACCTTTTGTACGTAACATAGAAGCACCTTCACCGATACGGCGTAAAGCTTCACCTAAGTCACGGCATCCGCATACAAACGGAACTGTGTACTCACGCTTATTGATATGGAAAACTTCATCAGCAGGAGTTAATACTTCACTCTCATCAATGTAGTCTACGCCCATTGCTTCTAAAACGCGTGCTTCGACAATATGTCCAATACGAGCTTTAGCCATTACAGGAATCGACACAGCATTCAATACCTCTTCAGTGATGGTTGGATCAGCCATACGAGCAACTCCACCAGCTGCACGAATATCTGCAGGTACACGCTCAAGTGCCATTACTGCTACCGCACCAGCAGCTTCTGCAATTTTAGCCTGCTCTGCATTGACAACGTCCATAATAACGCCGCCTTTTTGCATTTCAGCCATTCCACGTTTTACTCTTTCTGTTCCAATATTCTGTGACATTGTAAAAATTCCTCCTAAATATATGTATTCATTCTTTATCTTTATTTTTAACATGTGCTAATAAAGGCCTATCAAATATTTTAACCTAAAATATCGAAAATTCCTATTTTTATTTATAAAAAAATAAAAAATCCATAAAATCTACTAGGAATACTCGAATATTCTATCGTAGAATTTATGGATTTTACTGTTTTTTACTTCGTATTTTTTTTATGAGAATAAACCTGCAATACCACCAGCAACACTTGACCAAATATCAGCGAAGAAGCCGCCGATCGCGCGCATTGTTAGTGAGAACCAATTAGCTTTTTCGACACCTGATTGAGTAACGATTGCTACCTTTTCACTAGCAGCACCACTGTCTAATAGGTACCCATAGTTGTTTTCACCCTTATATTCATAGGTTAAGTAGCCAACCTTTTGCCCTTTTTCGACCGGAGCAACTAATGTGCCATTCTTAGTAAGTGCTTTTTTATCTAATACTAACTTTGGTTCATATAGCTCTTCTTCATTCGATTTGATTACCGTTTTTAATGCTTCTTTACTAGCAATTTGAACTTCTTTTTCTTTACCCTTTTCAACTTTTAATGCATCTTGCTTTTTAATTGCATAATCTGCAGGGAAAAGTTCTTTTTCTACAAAATTACTAAATCCATAATCAAATAGTTTTTTAGTTTCCTCAAAACGAGCATATTGTGATTTAGTACGCATGACAACACTTATAAGTCTCATTCCGTTGCGTTCTGCTGTTCCTGTGAAGCAATAGCCAGCAAGGGCTGTTGAGCCTGTCTTAAGTCCGTCTACGCCTTGGTAGGCGAATTGCTGCAGATATCCTGGAATATCTGGAAGCATGGCATTCCAGTTCAACATGCTAATTCCTTCACCATCAATTCCTTTTGTGAACTTTTTAAAAGGAATGCTTGCTGTTTCCAAAACCTCAGGATAATCTCTAAGTAAAGAGTAAGCAAGAGTAGCTACAGAGCGTGGTGACATCATATTTTCTTCTGCGTCCCCTGTACCTTTTGGATGCATACCTAATAAATCACTATTATTTAATCCTGTTGAATTGACGAACTTCGCATCCTTCATCCCTAATTCCTGAGCTTTATCATTCATCATTTTAATGAAATTGGTCTCAGAACCGGCAATTGTTTCAGCTAAAGCAATAGTTGAACCGTTGGCAGAATAGATTGCCATTGATTCATATAGCTCTCTTACTGTGTATTTAATATCTTTCCGTAATGGAACATTTGATAGCTTTGTATTTTGCGAGATTTTATAAACATAATCCGTAATGGATACTTCTTGATCCCAGCTAACTTGTTTATTATGAATAGCCTCTAACAATAAGTACTCTGTCATCATTTTTGACATACTTGCAGGAGGTAAAGTCATATCAGGGTTAAGCTCGTACAAGATTTTCCCCGAATTTGCATCAACTAAGATTGCTGCCTCCGCTTCAAGGCCAAGCTCAACAGCACTCGCTTTAGTGGGGAAATTTGCAAATAAAGATGTAAATAACAATAGTGTAAGCAAACTATATAGGAAACCTTTGTTCCTTATATGTTTTTTCAATTCAAATCCCTCCAATAATTTCTCAAAAACCATCTCATCTATGGAGACCTACTTTCAATGGTTGTTTTACTTTATTTGTCCAGCTCCAGCGCCCAGCGACTAGTAAACTTCACCCACCTCCCTACGATAAGTCAACATCGATTCACTTGGTTCATCGTGTTTCCTTTATCTCAGTCGATGTTCTCCAGTTTATACGTCGCAAAACGGGCGCTTGCGCTTTTCTTTCTACAACGGCTATTCTATCAAATTTAATATAAAAAAAACAGAGGAAAAGCTCCTCTGTTTTAAAAAGTATAGCTGTTAAAATTTCACAGGTTTAATACTAAAAATCAGACAGAATAGTTTGGTGATTCCTTCGTAATTTGGACATCATGTGGATGACTTTCGCGCAAGCCCGCACCAGTCATACGGATAAATTGTCCATTTTCACGTAAAGCCTCAAGGTCTTTAGCACCACAATAGCCCATACCTGAACGAAGTCCGCCAACTAATTGATAGACCATATCGGCTAGTGGGCCTTTATATGGAACACGTCCTTCAATTCCCTCTGGAACAAACTTCTGATTTTCTTCTTGGAAATAACGGTCCTTACTTCCTCTTTCCATAGCTCCAACAGAACCCATGCCGCGATAAACTTTAAAGCGGCGGCCTTGGAAAATTTCTGTTTCACCAGGGCTTTCTGTTGTTCCCGCAAAAATACTTCCAAGCATAACAGCATTTGCACCCGCTGCAATAGCCTTAACAATATCGCCAGAATACTTAATACCGCCATCCGCGATAATTGGAACACCATGTTTTCTTGCTTCTGTAGCACAATCATAGACAGCTGTAATTTGCGGTACACCAACACCAGCAACTACACGAGTAGTACAAATGGAACCTGGTCCAATACCAACCTTAACAATATCAACCCCAGCTTCTATTAGTGCTTTTGTACCTTCACCTGTAGCAACATTACCTGCAATAATATTTAATTTTGGATAAGCATCTCTAATTTCACGAACTCTTTTAAGAACACCTTCGGAATGTCCGTGTGCCGTATCGATAACAATAGCATCGACACCAGCATTCACTAATGCCTCAACACGAATCAAGGCATCTGCGGTCGCTCCAACTGCAGCCCCGACCAGTAATCTTCCATGGCTGTCTTTTGCTGAATTAGGAAATTCAATTACTTTCTCAATATCTTTAATTGTGATTAGCCCTTTTAATGTGCCTTCCTCATCAACTAAAGGTAATTTTTCAATTTTATATTGTTGAAGAATTCTTTCTGCCTGTACTAAAGTTGTACCAACTGGGGCAGTAACTAAGTTTTCTTTTGTCATCACATCATAAATTTTGATGGAGTAATCTTGAATGAATCGAAGGTCACGGTTCGTTAGAATACCAACTAATTTAAGATCATGTTCATTATTTACGATAGGGACACCAGAGATCCGATATTTGCTCATTAAATGTTCTGCATCGTACACTTGATGGTCTGGTGTTAAAAAGAATGGATTTGTAATAACGCCACTTTCAGAGCGTTTTACCTTATCTACTTGCTCGGCCTGTTGTTCAACTGACATGTTTTTATGAATAATTCCAAGGCCACCCTGTCTAGCCATTGCAATAGCCATGTCCGCTTCCGTAACGGTATCCATACCCGCACTAATTAGTGGAATATTGAGCTTTAATGTCTCTGAAAGAACAGTCTTTACAGCAACATCTTTTGGTAAAACATTAGAATGAGCAGGAACTAACAACACATCGTCAAATGTTAATCCTTCCTTACTAAACTTACTTTCCCACATGGTAAAATCTTCTCCCTTATATGAATTTCTTCGAAAATATTATTAGTAGCTTAACAATTGGACACAATACTGTCAAGAAACGACAATGATCTCGACAATATTTTTTATAAAAGTTTTAATTGGAGGAAAAATCAGTATGAGCTCTTGGGATTCTATTTGGAAATCATTCACAATTTATCATTCCTCAATCAATGTACAAAGATACCTTTTACATAGTTATCAAAATCACAGTGTTGATGACTCTGAAAAGAAGAGCTACGAAAACTGTTATCCATTTATATATTATTTAGATCATGGCAAAAGCTATTACGAGCTCTCTAAGCAAGCCCCGATGTCTATTAAACCCATATTATTGTTTTATGGCATGGTTCAGTTGCTTAAGGCTTGTCTACTTACAGTTGATCCTGAATACCCTGAATCCTCCACTGTTTTGGCACACGGTGTTACAACACGTAAAAGAAAAAAAAGAAACTATGATTTTCTAAAAGACGAAGTAAAGGCTCAAAAAAACGGACTATTTTCACATGTTGCCCTGAAAATGTTTCATGTGAAACACCATCTGGATGCAGAAAAATACACTATGGATATTCTATTAGGACGGATTCCTGAATTAAACCACCTCTTTCAAGTTAGTTTAGACAAACAGCAAAACTATAAAATAGCAGGCCTACATGATAAAACTTTTACAATACCCGCTTGCATATTAGATAATTTGCATATGACGATGGACCGCTTTGATAGTTTTTTAAAAGACATATTGCCTTTTGATTATCAAATGATGAACAAAGCGAGCGCCGGTAGCAAACAGCCTGACTATATTGAATTACAAATCAATTGCCGGGTAAATCCCATTGACTGTTCACCACTCCAATTTGATTGTTTTGAAAACACATTTCATATTCCCACCAATAAAGAGCAGTTTATGGTTTTTCCGGAGATCTTAACACATTATTTGCTGCTCTATAACTTAAGTATGATTAGCAGGTATGAGACAGAATGGTGGAGTGAGCTATTGCATGGCTTTGACAGCTTGGATTACCCATTTATTGAGCAATTCTTAAGCGTTACTGCTGTAAAGGTTCCATACCTTATTAACCAATACTTAGAAAAACAAAAGCTTAAGTAAAAGGAAGGGATTGTCCATGTAAGCGCTTGTCAGTAGCACTTTTTGGACAGACCCTTCCCTTATAGTATTTCTTCGATAAAAAGCCCCCGTTGATTAACAAGCTGGATGATTTCCCCTGACTCATCTAATCTGACCATTGGTCTAGTCGGGTATTTTTGTTCAATAAAAACAATTTCACCAATCTTATTATTTGATAAACGGACCTTTGTTCCAGAAGAAAAGTTCGTCATTATTTTAGTTAAAGCTTGGACAACCTTCACATCAAATTTGCCAAACTGGTCCTGCAAAATTGATTCTAATACTTTAAATGGAGATTGCTTACTACGGTAATTTCTTTCTGAAGTCATTGCATGATAAACATCGGCAACAGAAATGATCCTTTCATAAGGGTGTAAATAATCAGATTTAACGCCATTAGGATAGCCGCTTCCATCAATTCGTTCATGATGCTGATACACAGCCTTCTTCACATCTTCTTTGAGGAGTTTAATATCCTTTAAAAGGATATAGCTGTATACAGGGTGTTTCTTGACTTCTTCAAACTCTTCTTTAGTCAATGGCCCCTTTTTATTTATGATCCTATTTGGGATTTTGGCCATACCGCAATCAGACATTGCACCTGCAATACCAATCTGAATATAATCTCCTTTTGCGAAGTTTAGTGCATTTGCCAATACAGCTGACATTGCTGCAACTGAAATAGCATGATGATACATGTAGTCCTCTATTGTTGAATAATGGTGAAGTGTAAATAATTCCCTTGGATTTGCTATTGCACCCTCAATAATCGGAACGACCAATGCCCTTACAGCCGGCATATCAATAGCCATACCAGACTGCCAGCTTTTAAACAGCTTTTTATAGCCTTGGACAGCCTTTAAGTACTTCTCTGTAAAGCTTTGTGGTACTGTAGCTTTTGTTTCCTTATTGAGTTCCTCTTCCTCTTCAACCCAAACAGGCTTAAATGGCTCACCTGTAACTAGAGTAGGCTCTACTGTGACTTCTTTTATTAAGAAAGCATTAAGTATTTCTAATGTATTTGTTGATAAGACTGTTTTCTGTGCTACGATTGGGAAATTAGTTAGTGAAAAGACATCTGCAGATAAGATACACCCTTCTATTAATTGACTAGTCTGGACTTTCATCATGCCTCTCCTCCTTACCTAATTCCCAAAAGTATTATAGATTTTATATCATTTATTCATCTTGGCCAGGTTCTGAATCCTCTGGCGCTTCTTCTATTGTTTCTTCAGTTGTTGTTTCTCCAGCAGGTGTTTCTTCCGTTGCTGTTTCTTGACCTTCCAACTCATTCTCTAATAGTTCTTCTTCCTCTTCTTCACGGTCAACCTTTGCAACAGTGGAAACAACCTCATTTTCATCAAGACGCATTAGTTTAACACCTTGTGTATTACGTCCTGTAATTGAAATTGTATCTATAGCCATACGAATAACAATGCCGCTTTCGGTAATAAGCATTAAATCTTCTTCCCCTGTAACAGCTTTAATGGCTGATAAAGGGCCATTTTTCTCAGTAATATTACAAGTCTTAATCCCTTTACCACCGCGGCTTTGCATGCGGTATTCACTTAATGGCGTACGTTTTCCATAGCCATAGCGAGTTACAACTAATACATCTTCTTTTCCTTCGATAATTTCCATACCGATTACAATGTCATCTTCATTTAGATTGATCCCTTTTACACCGGTAGCTAATCGGCTCATTGAGCGCACATCGGTTTCATTAAAACGAATCAACATGCCGTCTTTTGTACCAATCATAATTTCTTTATGTCCGTCAGTAAGGCCAACTGAAATTACTTCATCACCTTCCCGCAAATGAAGAGCAATAAGGCCGCCTTTTCTTATATTTGAAAAAGCAGAAAGTGCCGAACGTTTTACAACACCATGTTTTGTTGCAAAGAATAAATACCAATCGTCTAAAAACTCCTCAACAGGAATAACCGCATTAATCCATTCATCTTTTTCAATTTCTAATAAATTAATGATTGGAATTCCCTTTGCTGTCCGGCTGAATTCTGGAATTTCATAGCCCTTTAGACGATATACCTTTCCTTTATTGCTAAAGAAAAGAATCGTATTGTGGGTGGAAGTAGACAATAAATGTTCAACAAAATCATCTTCATTGGTGCCCATTCCTTGTACTCCACGGCCTCCTCTTCTTTGGCTTCTATAGGTATCGGCCGGTAATCGTTTAATATAGCCCTTATGGGTAAGTGATATAACAATGCTTTGCTCTGGAATTAAATCCTCATCCTCAATTTCACCAAAGCTGCCGGAAATAATTTCAGTGCGGCGTTTATCGTAAAAACGCTCTTTAATTTCAGTTAATTCTTCACGAATAATATCAAGAACCTTTTCTTCATCCGCTAAAATTGCTTTTAATTCTGCAATAAGCTTAATGAGCTCTTGGTACTCTTCTTCAATTTTCTCGCGTTCCAAACCTGTCAAACGCTGCAAGCGCATATCCAATATCGCCTGGGCTTGCTTTTCAGAGAGGCTAAATTGTTCCATTAGTCCTTGTCTCGCAATATCCGTTGTTTGCGAGCCGCGAATTAAGGCAATAATTTCATCTATGTGGTCTAAGGCAATTCTTAAACCCTCTAGGATATGGGCACGAGCTTCTGCTTTACGTAGTTCAAACTCAGTCCTGCGGCGAATGATCACAACTTGATGATCAAGGTAATGGCTTAACATTTGTTTTAAGTTCAATACCTTTGGATGGCCGTCGACAAGGGCTAGCATATTAATACCAAAGCTTGATTGTAAAGCCGTTTGTTTATATAAGTTATTTAAAAGGACGTTAGCATTCGCATCCCGTTTAACCTCAATGACAATTCTCATACCATTGCGGTCTGATTCATCTCGAAGGTCTGATATACCTTCAATCTTCTTATCATGAACAAGCTCCGCTATTTTTTCAATGAGCTTGGCTTTATTAACCTGGTAAGGAATTTCATTGACAATAATTGTTTGTCTACCATTTGCCTTTTCTTCAATATAAGATTTGGCACGAAGGGTAATCGACCCTCTACCAGTCTCATAAGCCCGGCGAATACCACTGCGGCCTAAGATTTGTCCAGCCGTTGGAAAATCAGGTCCAGGTACAATTTCCATTAATTCTGGAATGGTAATATCACGATTGTGACTGACAGCTAACACCCCATCAATGACTTCCCCTAAATGATGCGGAGGGATATTAGTGGCCATCCCTACAGCGATTCCTGAAGCACCATTTACTAGGAGGTTTGGAAATCTTGCAGGTAATACAACTGGTTCCTGTTCTGAGCCATCATAATTATCCTGATAGTCAATCGTATCCTTATTGATATCACGTATCATTTCCATCGCTAACTTCGACATTCGTGCTTCTGTATAACGCATTGCGGCTGCCGGGTCGCCGTCCACAGAACCAAAGTTTCCATGACCATCCACTAACATATAGCGGAAATTAAAGTCTTGAGCCATCCTAACCATTGCTTCATACACAGCGGAATCACCATGTGGATGATACTTACCAATAACGTCGCCGACAATACGGGCAGATTTTTTATGTGCCTTATCCGCATGATTGCCCAGTTCATTCATCGCATACAGAATTCTACGATGCACCGGCTTTAAGCCGTCCCTAACATCCGGTAAAGCACGAGATACGATAACACTCATCGCATAGTCTAAAAAGGATGTCTTCATTTCAGTGCTTAAATTGATTTCTTGTATTTGTTGACGTTCTTCCTGCATTTCTTAAGCCCCTCCTCTCTATATATCTAGATTTTTAACATAACGGGCATTTTCCTGAATAAATTCACGACGAGGCTCTACTTGATCCCCCA
>JAENZK010000100.1 GCA_016841285.1 Guptibacillus hwajinpoensis
TTGAGCAATTATGTAATCTAGGGTTTGATGTTGCAGTTGAGTCCTGAACGGGAGAGTGAGCTAGCTTTACGGATGAACAGTATAGAAGGGCTGGAGCTGAAATCGTAAATGCCACAGATGTTTGGCAAGCAGATTTAATCTATAAGGTTAACCCTCTGAACAATGAAGAAATCGAAATTATAAAAGAAGGAGCAACCTTTGTTAGCTTTTTATATCCGGCCCAGAATTCAGAATTGGTGGATACGTTATCGAAGAAAAATTTGAATGTGTTAGCAATGGATATGGTCCCAAGAATTTCACGGGCTCAGTCAATGGATGCATTGTCTTCAATGGCTAACATAGGCGGCTATCGAGCTGTTATCGAGGCGGCACATCATTTCGGTCGTTTTTTTACTGGACAGATTACCGCTGCTGGTAAAGTTCCACCAGCTAAGGTATTAGTTATTGGAGCAGGTGTAGCTGGATTAGCCGCGATAGGCACGAGCAAATCACTAGGAGCCATTGTTCGCGCCTTTGACACACGCCTAGAAGTAGCTGAACAAATTGAGTCAATGGGTGGAGAATTTTTAAAGCTAAGCTTTGTTGCGGAAGAGGATGGGTCTACTTCCGGGGGATATGCCAAGGTGATGTCTGATGAGTTCATTCAAGCGGAAATGGCGCTGTTTGCTGAACAGGCAAAAGAGGTAGATATCATAATTACCACCGCACTCATACCTGGGAAACCTGCACCTAAGCTTATATCCAAAGCCATGGTTGACAGTATGAAGCCTGGTTCGGTGATTGTTGACATGGCAGCTTCTACTGGTGGTAATTGCGAATATACGGTACCGGGAGAATTGTTTGTCACTGAAACCGGTGTTAAGATTATAGGTTTTACAGATCTTCCAGGGAGATTGCCAACCCAATCCTCTGAAATGTATGCAACCAATCTAGTAAACTTAACAAAATTACTATGTAAAGAAAAAGATGGAATTATCAATATAGATTTTGATGATGTCATCTTGCGGAACATGAGTGTCATTTACAACGGAAAGGTTACTTTTCCACCGCCCCCAATAAGCGTGACAGCTACACCTGTTAAAAAAGATGAAATTAAAACAGAAGCACCAACTATACCAGTCCAGAAAAAGCCTACAAAACTTAAATACTTGTTGGGTGCAGCGGCGGTCTTGCTGTTTGGCTGGATAGGTCATGTTTCACCTCCAGAGTTTTTATCACACTTTATCGTTTTTGCTCTTGCCTGTGTTGCGGGCTTCTACGTTGTTTGGAATGTAACACATTCCTTACATACTCCATTAATGTCAGTCACGAATGCAATCTCAGGTATTATCCTCTTAGGAGCATTATTACAGATCAGCAGTCCGATACTTGCAGTTAAGATCCTATCCTTTGTTGGAATTTTAATAGCAACAATTAATATTGTCGGAGGTTTTACCGTAACACATCGTATGTTAAAAATGTTTAATAAATAGTAGAGAGGAGGTATCCGTATGTCGGAGGGTTTAGTTACAGCCGCTTACATTCTGGCAGCACTTTTGTTTATTTTTAGTTTAGCAGGTTTATCAAAACAAGAGACTGCTAGAATGGGTAACAAGTTCGGTATCATTGGTATGACGATAGCATTGATAGCCACTGTCCTACTTGTCGATGTTCAAAGCATGGTTTATATTTTAGTAGCAATGCTAATAGGAAGCCTCGTTGGTGTTCGTTTGGCATTAAAGGTAGAAATGACTGAAATGCCTGAATTAGTAGCGATACTTCACAGCTTTGTTGGCTTGGCTGCAGTATTGGTTGGATACAATAGTTTTATAAAAATATTTACAAATATTCAAATACCCGAAAGTGGGGTACTTTTAAATATTGAATTAACCGAGATATTCCTTGGAGTTTTTATAGGTTCGATAACCTTTGCAGGATCTATTGTTGCTTATGGTAAACTTCATGGCCGTATTAGTTCAAAGGCTCTTGCATGGCCACACAAACATAAGCTTAACCTATTGGCACTAATAAGCTCCGTTTTGCTTATGTTTTTATTCATCAATGATGGGGGTTCATTGACCTATCTTGCTATAATGACTGCGATTGCCTTAGTTTTCGGTTGGCATTTAGTTGTGTCAATTGGCGGAGCTGACATGCCAGTCGTCATCTCAATGTTAAATTCCTACTCCGGATGGGCTGCAGCGGCAGCAGGTTTTATGCTTTCGAATGATCTATTAATTATCACTGGGGCCTTAGTAGGGTCTTCAGGTGCAATTTTGTCGTACATCATGTGCAAAGCCATGAACCGGTCATTCATTTCGGTTATACTTGGGGGTTTTGGAAATGAGGGGGCAAGTGTTGGAGATACTGAAGAAATGGGTGACTACCGCGAAATAAGTCCGGAGGATGTGGCAGAGCTTCTAAACCAATCCAGTTCTGTCATTATTACACCCGGTTATGGAATGGCAGTTGCTCAGGCACAATATCCGGTTGCTGAAATTACTAAAAAACTTCGCGAGAAAGGTATTAATGTCCGCTTTGCCATTCATCCGGTGGCCGGTCGCTTGCCCGGACATATGAATGTACTTTTAGCTGAAGCGAAGGTACCATATGATATTGTTTTTGAAATGGATGAAATTAATGCTGATTTTCCGAAAACAGATACTGTGCTTGTCATTGGGGCAAATGATACCGTTAATCCATCTGCACAAGAAAATCCATCCAGTCCGATTGCAGGCATGCCGGTGCTGGAGGGGTTTGGAAGGCACAAAATGTTATCGTGTTTAAACGTTCCATGAGAACCGGTTATGCAGGGGTGCAAAACCCATTATTTTTTAAAGAAAACACATCGATGTGCTTTGGTGATGCTAAAGGTACAGTGCAGGACATCCTTAGTTCCTTATGAATTTGGACTGCTGAACAAACGTTTATATTCTGGTTTAAAAAACAAAAACTCCACAGAAACTGCGATATTATCGTATGTTTGTGGAGTTTTTTCGTTTCTAATCAAAACTCATCGCCTTTTTTTAAAATAAACCAGAATGTTGAACCCTCTCCTAAAGTACTTTCCACACCAAATTCTGATTTATGAGCTATTAATATATTTTTTACAATAGCTAGTCCTAACCCACTTCCGATCCGTTTTTCGCGATTTTGATTCTTCACTTTATAATATCTATCCCAGATTGAACTTAGTGCTTCTTTTGGAATCCCTTCGCCATTGTCCTTGACCTCTATTTTTACTCGATCGCCCATATCAGTAGCCTTCAATTCGATTCTTCCACCTGAGTGAGAATGATTTAACGCATTTCCAACCAAATTTATAAGAACTTGTTCGATTTTAGCGTAATCACCTAAGGCTTGGATGGCCTCTGCTGACGAGACAACCAAATCGATCTCATTATTTTGAGCTAGGTTACTAAATCGGGTCCTCGTATCTTCGAGAACTTCCCATATGTTTATTCGCGTTAGCATTAATTTAATTACCCCCGACTCCAATTGGGACAAATTGAGAATATCTTCAATTAATCGCGCTAATCGTTCTGATTCACGAATAATGACTTCTAAATGTTTCTCTCTTTTCTCAGGTTGAGATCCACTTACATCTCTAATTGTTTCCGCGTATCCTCTGATGAGGCTTAATGGAGTTCGTAGTTCATGAGATATATTACCAATAAACTCCTTTTGGAGCTGGTCTGATTTTTTTAAATCTCCAGCCATTTCTTTAATTGTAATGGCTAGCTGTCCAATTTCGTCTTTTGACTTTGTTTCAACATCAATATTCCAATTGCCTTTCGCTATTTTTTTAGCAGCTTGATTAATTTTAAGAATTGGGTTACTCAAATGTCGAGAAATCATAAAGGCTATGACAAAAGCTGCCGCTAAAAGAATCAAAGTGATATAGAGTAATTGTTTTTTCAGTATATTTGCTGTGTCTGATACGGGAGCCATAGGCGCATTAACGATTAAAGCACCTACTTGCTCTGGATCTTCATTTGCTCCTCCTATTTTCATAATAGGTAAGCCGATGAATAAAATAGTATTTCCAAATCGAGGATGTTCAAAGGTTGTTTGAACACGTTCTCCTTTTATGACTTGTTCGGTCACTTGATCAAAGGACCTTTTAAACGAATTATGTGATTGCTGCTCCGGGTTACTAGTCATCTGATATAGAACCTGCCCTGATTCATTTATTATTTCAACATTCAGATGATAGGTATAGATAAATGATTCAAGCGCTTTTGGTCGATATCTCTCATCCTTAATGAAGGATAGATCATGAAAAGTAGATAATTCTTGTACGATTTCTTCACTCTTTTTCTCCAATGTATCAACTTGCATAGTCATATAGAACTTTTCTAAAAATACGATCTGAAACAACCAAAGCACAATCAGCATAAATACGACTAGGAGCATCATTCCAGACCATAGCTTTAATCCGATACTTTTCATTTTTTTATACCTGGATCGAATTTATATCCAATCCCCCAAACCGTTATAATCCAACGGCGGTATTCTCTTAAATGTTCACGTATCATTTTAATATGAGTGTCAACAGTACGATCGTCACCGAGAAAATCAAATCCCCATACAGAAGTTAATAGTTGTTCACGACTAAACGCTTTTTTAGGATTTTGGACTAAAAAACTTAGAAGTTCATATTCTTTAGGTGTCATGGTTAGTTCATTTCCATCATAATACACACTTCTAGCATCTAAATCGATCTTAAGTCCCTCATAAACAATTTCATTTTTATTTTGCATATTTACAGCAATCACTTGACTTCTAGTTATGAGTGCCTTTATTCTGGCCATCAACTCTCTTGGGCTAAAGGGTTTTACTACATAATCATCAACCCCTAGTTCAAAGCCAAAAAGCTTATCATATTCTTCTCCTCTGGCCGTTAACATAATAATAGGTACTTTCGATGTTTTCCGTATTTCTCTACAGACAGTCCATCCATCTATCTTTGGCATCATTACATCCAATATAATCAAATCATATGTTTCATTCTTAAAGTAGTTAAGGGCAGCCGCCCCATCTACAGCTTCTGTTAATTGGTAGTCTTCTAAAGACATGTATTCTCTAATTATATTACGTATGCCTTCTTCATCATCTGCGATAAGAATTTTGATTTTGTCCATGGTGTGCCTCCAAATTCCATTTCTTCTACCTCTTATTATACTAGACATTGACGCTTACTTAAAAAGGAAATCAAAGCTTACCCTTCTTTTGACTAAGTATAATGGCGATAAAAAAGGAATGTAAAGCAACCCTAACCAGTAGTTTGCAACATTCCTTTTCATAAGACTATAAAATTATCAATCTACTTTAATCACTCTCTTAAACTCAAAAACATATGGCTGGTATTTCTCCATATGAACCACATTAAGTTAAGGTTTTATTGCATAAGACAACTTCCTGAACCATTCCCCATTCTACCTAAAGAGTTCATTCCACCGCGACTTTTGTTACCATTACTGTTTCCTTGTCCCATTCTAAGACCTACATCTCCTGCTGCAGCTTTTTCAAATGCGGCTAAATGATTTTCTGAGTTAGCTTTTAGTCTTTCTAGCACTACCTTTACATCATCCGGTACATCTTCTTTTAGAAAACTCTCATACATGAAAATATTGTTTTTTTCTGCTTCCACTCCTGCTGTATAGCTTTCTTCAAGACTTGCTGGTACAACTACTCGGTTAGAGGCATCATTTTCAGGAACAGCGACATTATAATCCTTCAATACAGGTAAGAGAAGGTCTATATGTGTTGCCTCTGAACGAACAATGTTTGAAAAGGGATTTTGGACACCATATTCATCCATAATCGCATTATACTCAGCTTGAGCCATATACTCATCTTGAATCGCATAGGTTAACATTTCTTGTAAGGTATAACTCTTGTCAGTGGTCGCCTTCGTCGATCCAATGGAAGGGTCAGTAGTTTCAGCAGCAAAACCTATTACAGCTGTTGTTAAAAGTGTTGTTCCTAATACAGCAGCCGATATCCATTTGTAATTTTTTTTCATTATGAACATCTCCCTTATTTATAATTATCAAGGTTCCTCTTGCTATGCTTTTATTTTACTTAGAACATGTGATGAAAACATGATAGGGATGTTATGGGAAATTAAAACTTACTTAGAGGTGGTTCAAGGCCTGACCAACTCCAGATAATTTCCCCTTAAATCCTGCGAGATGAATTTTACAGTAAGATTAGTTTTCTATGATTTCATTTTTCCATTTTTACTAGGGATGTTGTACTATTTTAGCGTATCGACCTGTTCTTGAAGTGGTTCCTTTAAAGTGCTGAACTCAGTGCCTTTTGCCGTGGCATAGTCTTTTACTGCTTCACTAGTATTGGGAATTTTATCGTTTATAATCTTCTCAATTTCTTCTTTTTTAACTCCCCAATCGAGCAATTCTTTAAAAGTAGTATTGCCCTTGACGATCCTGTCTGTATTTTCATTTGTAGAACTTACTTCTGCTGATTCTGTTTCTGGGGGTGTAACTGTATGGCTTTCTAGATATTTCAATTGTTCATCGGTAAGAATTACCTTGCTTTTAAGAATACTCACAGCGGGTTTAGGAAAATAGGTGTCATTGTTTAAGGTTATAGGCAGTGATTTGTATAAAGCGGTAAATATTCTTACCGAGTCGGTGCCTACTTCTTTTCCTTCTGCAGAGGAGGCGCTATACATTGCTTCAAGCTCTTTGCATTGGAAGGCCTCAAATTTGCTTTTATCCTTTACTGCAAATGCTTTACCCAAATCCTCAATAGGCATCTCGAATAATTTGCTTATTTCACCAAACGTGTATGAACCTCTAATATCATCCGGGTTATATTCTCCTGCAAATTCTCCTGAAGAATAACGGATAGGCTCTTTAGAATTTACGGTCTTCCAGAAACCAAGCGCAGATGAACAGGCAACTCCACCAAATACCATAACGAATACGAGAATAGCAACCTGTGCTGTTTTTATTCTCATTTGCGAGCACCTCCTGCGCTGAAATTTACAGTATCATTGATTGGACAAGCTGATTCGCTGGTACATTTCATACAGCTAATACACTGGTGGTTTCGTACGGCGTTTATACCGGATACATTAATATTCATAGGGCAAGATCTGTCACAGGCTTTGCAGTCTATACAGGTAGACGCATTGCGCCGTATTTTAAAGATCCTTATTGGATTGAAAAGTCCAAGAAAGGCACCATAGGGACATGCGTACTTGCACCACGGACGTTCTATGATGAGCGAAAGAAGTATAGTAGCTCCAAGTATGATATATGCAGTTAGTGCGACCTCGTTTGTCCAGAAATTGAAAAGAGCGTAATAGGGATCAATACTCTGAAACATTAGTTTGGCAGTGGTTGCGGTGTTGTAAATGACCAGAGCAAGAACTATATATCTTGTATAACGCAGATATTTATCAAGTCCTGCAGGAATGATATTGTTGTACTGTTTTTTAAAAAGCTTTCGGCCAATTTTCCCAAGCCATTCCTGGAAGCTACCTAATGGACAAATCCAACCACAAATAAGTGGGCCGAAGCCGATGGCAAGAATAACACCTATCGTCATAAGGACAAAAGAGGACTCATGTATCTTTTGAACAAATTTCCCCGAAGTAAAGAATTCATAGATGGATACAACGCCGCCAAAAGGGCATATTGCATGAAGGGAAGCTGTAGACAGCAGGGGTATTGCAAAGCCTGCTTCTGAAAGACTTTTGTTTAACGAAATTGCGAGTACAAGAACAAAGAAGAATATTTGAACAGATAATCTGATCCATTTCCTTTTCTTTTTTCTTTTAAAATAGGGTTTTTTTTGAGTATTTAACATTTTATTCATAAAATTTTTGCCTCCTTGCTTTCATCATTTTAATCGCTTCTTTGAAGTGATTATTGCTCACTTCTTTTATTTAAAATAATATATTCTAATTGTGAGGAAAGATTGATAGGAGGGTGAAAAGTTAATAGAAGAAGGTAAAAATGGGATACATCATAATTAAAAAGCACTTATAAAAGTACACTCATACTAGATAGAAATGTCTCTTGAATTCCTTTAAGGGTTATCATTATTACGATTAAATTATGATAATATGAGGTGGTTTTAATCCTTCATATTAGACCTGTTTCGGATTTACTGAATAAATTTGTTGAAATTTCAAGGGTAGTACATGAAGGGGTGATTGTTAATGACGTCAAGATTTGTAATTTCTTTATTATTTGCCTTGTTGGTAGCAATATTTGCATTACAAAATTCTATGAGTGTAACTATTAAATTTTTATATGCAGAGTTTACAATATCACAAGCATTAGTTATATTAATATCTGCAGTTTTTGGTGCTATCATTGTTTTATTCCTAGGAACTATAAAACAAATAAAATCAAATATGAAGATAAGAACTTTGACGAAAACAGCCAATATGTTAGAAGAAGAAAATAAGTTACTAAAAGAACAGATTGAAAAAAATACAGAGAATGCCAATGATAATCTTGAAGAGAATAACCTCGACACCAATAAAGACAACGAAGACCAGACATTAAAATAGATGAGCTAAATATAGAAGTGTGTTTTATGTTCCCTCGGACTAATAAGTTCGGGGGTTTTTTTAATCCACAGGCTCTTACTTTTACGCAGAAAGACGAAAATCCAGGTATAAACATATCAATCCTAAAGTGGATAACTTATTAATGAACTTTTGGGTAAAATACAGTTGTATTCTAATTGAGGATAGATAGATAAAATTTTGGAGGTAAGTATGAAAAATTTTACTGATGAAGAAAAGATAAAGATTTTATCCGACATTATTGCGATTAAAACTATAAAGAGGTGACTACCATTTTGGGCGGTTATCTCTTTTTGCTATGATTTTTATTTACACTTCAATCATTTATTAAGATTTTATTAAAATTATTTTTATATCACAGGGAAAAAGTACAGGAGAGTATGGTCATATTTAATCAAAAGTTCTTCCAACTTGGGGATAGGTTAACGAAATTGATGTGAAAGTAGCGGTAAATTTGATTTATAAATGAGGGAATTTCGATTTACTATATGGGTAAATATTACTTATTTTCCGTTTAATTGTAAGATTAACGCCGGCTTTACGGGTTATTAATTTAGGGTTTATAAACATTTTCTATAATACATTTGTAAAAACATTTTAGGAGGTTTTAGAAAACATGGGATCTATGAAAAAGAAATTTAAAAAGGTACTACCGTTAGTCGCTACTACGGTTCTTGCCACTACTGCTTTAACAACACAAACCTTTTTCACTGATGGGCAAGCGCAAAAAGTAGAAGCAAAAGAATCTTCAATGGAACAAGTAAAACAGAATAACCCAACTTGGCTTGCTGGTGATCATCATATTCATAGTGAGTGGAGTGTTGGTTGGGACAACACTACAAATCCTCCAACGCCAATAAGAGCTGGAGATGCCATATATCCAATTGTGAAAAATGCAGAAAAAGCAAAAGAGTACGGACTTGATTGGGTAATGACAACAGATCACGGAGGCCCAAACCATTCTAAAGTGAATCTAGAGCAAGCGTATCCTGAATTGCTTAAAGCTCGTGAAGAGGTTCCGGAAGTGCTTCAATTCTTCGGCATGGAGTTTGATACACCTGCTGCTGACCATAGTACATTAATGATTCCTAAAGGCGAGAATGAATCCGAAATTCTTTATGGGATTGAAAGTCAGTTTAACAAACGTGACCCTTATCCAAATGATGGTAGCAGAGATACTGAATCTACGATGATTGATGCCCTTAACTACATGCTAAAATTGGACAAAGATCAACAACCAATCCATATCGCACACCACCCTTCACGTTCAGCAAAAGGCGACGGTGAGTGGGGACAAGATACACCTGAAGAATTTCGTAATTGGAATGATTTAGCTCCCAATATCTCGATTGGGATGGAAGGTGCTCCTGGTCATCAGGCAGCTGCTTTAAATCCCGATGGTACTTTAGATACTAAGGGTGCTCGGGGTAGTTATGGCAATTATCCAACAATGGGCGGATTTGATCAAATGGCAGCTAAGGTTGGAGGTCTTTGGGATTCTATGCTCGGAGAAGGAAGACACTGGTGGATTACCGCTACATCTGACTCTCATGTCAACTGGCGTGATGGAGGAAGTGACTTCTGGCCTGGTGAGTATGCTAAGACTTATATAAAAGCTGAAAAAGATTATAAAGATATTATGGATAACCTTCGTAACGGAAATGTATTCGTTACAACAGGTGACCTTATTTCCGAACTTGATGTAAAAGTTCAAGCTGGTGGAAAATCTCCACTATTTGCTAAATCAAAAGGGAATTCAGCTTCGCTCGGTGAAACTTTAACAATCCCTGGTAAATCCAAAGATGTAACAGTGACTATTCGTCTAAAAGATCCAGAGGCTGCTAATTCTAATGGAGATACACCACAAGTTAAACGCGTTGACCTTATCATGGGTGAAGTAACAGGAGCTGTTAATGATCGCTCATCTGCAACGAATCCGACAACTAAAGTGGTAAAACGTTTTACAGAAAAGGATTGGAAGCAAGATGGGGAATACATTGAAATGACTTATACATTGGAAAATGTGGAAAAAGACAGCTATATTCGTTTGCGCGGAACAAACACAGATCAATTAGAACCAGCTGTTGACCCTCGTGGTGAAGATCCATGGACAGACCTTTGGTTCTACTCTAACCCTGTATTCATAAAGACAGCAAAGTAAGTTAAAAAAGGCGGGGAAAAAAGGCTCCTCGTCTTTCTTTCTTTTTTCATCGAGAAAAAAGCAATAGAGGAGTGGATTTTATGAAAAAGCTATTCTTGATCGTGTTACTTTTGCTTTCTATTACCTCAATACAACACCCTCAATCTGTATATGCTCATACTAATAACAGTGAAGGATACTCGCTCATTGAAGTGAATGAGAATCTACTTGAGTATGAATTGAAAGTTGACCTTACAGAGCTAGGGGAATCCTTAAATAAACAAATGGATAAACAACAGCTTTTTGATACACAAGTCGTTCAAGATTATATTAATTCACATATTGATCTTTATGTAGATAGTGTAAAAGTAGAAGGAACGATCAAAACATCGGATGTTGAAACCATTAACAATAAACTATTTGCGGTGATTAACCTAAACTATCAGCTTGAGCATAAACCTGAGAAGTTAGTTTTAAATTATCATATGTTTCTAGACGATACCGATCCAAGTCATGCCAATTTTGCTACTGTTAAATTAGATGGAGAACAACAGGAAGCTGTCCTTTCCTATGAATCAAGAGAGCTTGAAATAGGAGAAGTAAGTTTCATCAATAATATAACGCAGTTTTTCTCACTTGGCTTAGAGCATATCTTTACAGGTTATGATCATATTTTGTTTGTTATTAGCTTATTATTTGGTGCAAAGACTATAAAAAATATTTTTTCATTGGTTACGGCATTTACCATTGCCCATAGTGTCACCTTAGCACTTGCAACATTGGACATTGTCCAATTGCCTGGTAGGTTTATTGAGTCTGCCATTGCTTTAAGCATTGTATACGTCGCACTCATTAATATTTTTAACCCTGACTCCAAGCACCAGCCATGGCTTGCTTTTGCATTTGGACTTATACATGGATTTGGTTTTGCCGGAATTCTCTCGGAAATGCGATTGGATGGAAGTCATTTAGTTTATTCTCTCTTATCCTTCAATATTGGAATCGAAATTGGCCAGGTAATCATAGTATCACTGGTATTCCCTATCCTGTTATGGTTAAAGAAACTCACTTTTAAACCAATTAAATGGGTGATACCAGGAACGTCAGTCGCAATATTTGCATTCGGTCTTGTTTGGTTTATTGAAAGAGCTTTTTAAATTTTGGTACCATGGTTGCAATACACTGTTTCCACCGAAGTTATTAGAAATAGATCTTAACTGTCTTCCATAAAAAAGACAAATTGGAAAACAACAGCATAATATTATTGAATGTGCAAAGAATAGACATAAATCTATTCCAAGGGGAACCATTTGATGAAATTTATGGGAAGCAGAAAAGAGGGAAAGGATTTCAAAAATATACAAATGAACGAGTCGTTGGATTCATTACCGGAAATCCTTTTAAATCCTGAGTTAAATAAAAATATTGCAATATTAAAATCAGCATATAAAGATTGCTCTGATGTGGTATTTCGTGAATTTTGTATCGGCAACAGTGTAGATGCGGTGCTACTTTACATAGATGGTCTGTCAGATACTGGAGAGATCGATCAACATGTGCTAATGCCGCTTATAAAGATGAAAAGCGATGATTGTAGATCAATATTCGAGAAAACGAAAAATGAAATATCGGTTTCAGATTTAAAGGAAATTTACTCGATTACTGATGTATTTAAACAAATATCAATGGGCAACCCGATTATTCTTATAGAAAAACAAACAAAAGGAATTTCGATCGGGCTTCCGAAGTGGGAAAAGCGCAGTATTATGGAACCTGACGCGGAATCAGTCGTTCGCGGTCCTAGAGAAGGTTTTATTGAAACATTACGAGTAAACACCTCCTTTTTACGAAGGAAAATTCGTCATCCATTATTAAAAATGAAACAAATGAATATTGGTCGTTATACAGAAACACAAGTCATCGTTGCTTATATTGAAGGGGTTGCTGACAGCACTTTAGTTCAAGAGGTTACGGACAGGCTAAGTCGTATTAAAATTGATGGTATTTTAGAAAGCGGATATATTGAGGAAATGATCATCGATTACCCGTATTCTCCTTTCGCACAAGTTTTAACAACAGAACGCCCAGATGTAGCGGCAGCCAGTCTTTTGGAGGGGCGTGTTGTGATCTTGATAGACGGCACCCCTATCACTCTAATTGCGCCATGTACGTTTGCCACTCTCTTACAGGCACCAGAAGATTATTATAATCAGTTTTATATCAGTACCTTTATCCGTTGGCTACGCTATGTATTCTTTTTCATTGCTTTGCTTGCACCATCTGCATATGTGGCGATCTTAACATTTCATCAAGAAATGCTTCCAACCGCACTGCTCTTAACGATCGCTGATAGCCGTGAAAACATTCCTTTTCCAGCCTTAGTTGAAGCATTTTTCATGGAAATCACGTTTGAGGCGCTACGTGAAGCAGGTGTGAGGCTTCCAAAACAAGTCGGTGCTGCTGTCAGTATTGTAGGGGCACTGGTCATTGGACAGGCCGCAACTGCGGCGGGACTGGTTTCTTCACCGATGGTTATGGTAGTGGCAATTACGGGAGTCGCTTCGTTCTTAATGCCAAGATATGCAACAGGCATATCGATTCGAATTTTGCGTTTTCCGATCATGATTTTATCAGGAATGTTAGGATTATTAGGCGTTATGATTGGTATCACCTCTATTGTAGCGCATTTGTGTACCCTAAAATCGTTTGGTGTACCCTATTTCAATTCTGCTGCTCCACTAAAGATTCATAATTTGAAGGATGTCCTCTTTCGGGCTCCATGGTGGGCAATGGATACGCGTCCTGACTTTTTCTCACAAGATTCTAGTTACTTAAGGAGAGAGTCCAGCAACCAAAAGCCTGATCCCAAAAAAGGTGGCGACGGAAGTTGAGTTGTATGATTGGATCTGTTAAGAAAACCTTTACTTTAATCCTCTTATTATGCTTAACTTCGATTTTCATGACAGGATGTTGGGACCGCTCCGAGGTTAATGATCTAGCTCTCATTTTAGCAGCTGGTATCGATAAAGGTGAAAATAATAATATCGAACTCTCAGCCCAAATCTTTATTCCAAGCGCCAACCAAGGCGGGCAACAATCTGGGATATCTAGTGGTAGCAGCAGCGGACAGTCATTTGTAAGGTTAGCTGAAGGGGAAACCATTGCTGATGCGATGGCACAACTTCAGGAAGAACTACCTAGAAAAATTTTTTGGGGGCAAAATGAGGTGCTCATTATTGGTGAAGAATTAGCCAAAAAAGGAATAGGTGACCAAATTGATTTTTGGATGAGACACTCAGAACCTCGTATACGTGCCGACGTCTTTGTTTCGAAGGGAAGGCCCAAGAATGTTTTGCAGGCAATACCCGAATTGGAAAAAGATTCCTCGAAACAACTTCGCAAAATAGTAAAAACACATATAGGAGTAAAA
>JAENZK010000101.1 GCA_016841285.1 Guptibacillus hwajinpoensis
TATCGCCTAGCAAACTTCAGGGCTCCTCCCTACGATAAGTCAACTAAGAATTGCTGACGCAATTCAAGTTTCCTTTATCTCAGTCGAAGCCCCTCCAGTTTGTACGGCGATGAGCAAGGCGCCTGCGCTTTTCTTACGTCCTCATATAAAAAGATTAAGAATGATTAGATAGACCATAACCAATAGTAAATATAGAACAGTAAATGGAGCATTCCAATTCGATATTTTAAAAGGACTTTCATTAATAATACCGGACATTAAACCGATCGTTGCATTATATGGACCCATTAAAAAGGCAGAAACGGCCCCACTAAGCATCGACACTGTTAAGATCTGTGGTGAAATCCCCAATTGAGTTGGATCTAGAGTTTCAGCTAAAAGCGCTAATGCCACCGCTGGATGTAGACCAGTAAATGCTAAAATTAGCGGAATGACTGGTATCATTAATAAAAATACTTCCATTCCAACTAATTCCTTAAACGCAACAAATATTTCATTCAAACTATGATCAGTACCGGAAAATTGCATCGCTGAAATAAAAAAACCAGCCGATAAAAATATAAAAAATTGATCCTTCATTTTATATAAATACGTATTAGTATGAGTTTTTAAACCCGTTAAGAATTCCTTGCCTTTCTTTAACATTAATGACCAGCAAAAGGCAAATGGGATAACCAATAAAGCCACTAATATTAAAAAACTAAGATGAAAGACATTATCAAAAATCGCAATACAAATATTGAAAATAAGAATAGCCACTAGGATTTGAACAATTCTTCTTGGACTTTGCAGCGATTTACCACTCTCTTCAATTGTTGTAGCTATTTCATTTGCTGAGGCACTCCCTCTGATCTTTTCACTTCCCGATTTAGAGGCAGCTCTGCCTGCTAGAAACCAATCTAATAATAAACCCGCTATACTTAGTGGTAATAAATATGGAAGCATCGTACTCCAGCTTACCCCCGTCATTTCAATGACAATACCAACAATTGGAGTCACTGGTGCCCATAAAAGAGGCATTGCAAACCCACGTGTAATTGCCCGACTCATGAATCTCCCACTACTTTGTAAAGAGAATACTTGTAAAGCAGGTTTCATCGAATGATAAGTCATTGGCAATGTTGCAAGATTCATAAAAATACTTAAGAAATAAGAAATTCCAGAAGTCAGCATGTAGAGATGTCCGGATTTTTTGAGCTTTCTATTGACTAATTCTTGTATTCCACCAGCATAATTCCCGATTTGAATCGGAATCGCCAAAATCGGTATTATAGAAAATAATGTTAAAAGATTAAGCATTGGTCCAAACGATATGATGTAAGTTTGCCAGCTTGCCCCACTAGTATATAACATCAATGCCCCAATCAGTAAAAAAACAATTCCTAAAATTTTTACAAAACGTTTTACAAGGAATAAAGTCGATACAATAATGACCATACAGAGAATCGATACTACATATGGAATATGAATAGTAGGGAAGATTTCTGATAGTACATAAAGAAATAACGTCACAATGAATAAGTATTTTATCATTTGGACCACCACCACTTTTCTTTTAAATGTATTGGTAATTATACCCTATTTCCACTTTGTTTGGTATACAATATTTTTATTATTCTGTCATTTCTTTTATTCTTCTTTTTCTAAAACACAAACTATATTAACTTACATGTAAATTTATGAATAATACTTGATGATTTCATTCACTTTCGGCTTATTCTATAGGACTTGGTATACCAGATTAGTGAAAACGAATAGTTTTCGACATGAAAACCCTTTCGTTTTTGGTATTTGGTATACAATTTTATTGACATCTTTGAATTTAGGTTTATAATAAAGGTATAGAACAAAGGAAAAATTTTTATATTTTAGGAGGAGGATTCCTAATGATGAATTATCTTTTTGGTAAAAAAGCAGAAATTAAAGCGCAGAATAAGTTTTTACAAATAAAAAAAGCACTTTTCATCAAATAATTTTCTAAGCAAAACAGCAGGGGGAACATGGTCCCCCTGCTGTTTTTTTATCAATCAAGATTCTGATTTATCGACTTCAGTAACTCATTCATTATTTCCTCTGAGGCAATCGTTTGATCCCCGCCCCCTTGAGCAACAGAATCACTTCCTCCACCTTTCCCGTTTATTATTGGTAAAATTTGTTTAATTACTTTGTTCATATTAATGTTTACATCATTACTTCTTGCACAAACGAGCTGAATTTTTTTATCTTGTTCATTTAATAACAAGACAACGATATTATCTGTGTTAGCAATAATCGTTTTCCCTAATTGCTGTAATTCAGCCATTGGTCGGTTGGTAAAGATCACTTTTATCAATTTATGAGTGTTGAACTCCTGTGCGCCATTAATCAATACATTAGCTTCATCCCCTAGAAGTTTCATTTTTAAATCATCAATATTTTTCTCAAGTTCTTTAGAGTACTGTAATACTCGATAAGCTGCTTCTTCCAATTTTTCTTGGGGAGCACTTAATATCGTCATTAGACTTTGAATGACCTTATGTTTTTCATGAAGCTGCTGGATTACCCTATTTCCACTAACAAAGTAAACACGGATATTTTTCTTTTGTTTTTCCCAGTGTAAAATTTTAACGGTGCTTACCTCACCGGTAGATTTTGGGTGGGTCCCTCCACAGCCGTTGTAATCAAAATCGGGTATAATCACAAGACGCATATTTTCCGATACCGACAATTCTTTTCTTAAAGAATATTTTTCAAGCTCATCTTCACTTACCCACTTTGCTTCTATTGGCCGATTCTCGAGGATAATGCTATTGGCAAAATTCTCAGCTTGAAAGGCCTCATCTTCAGAAAGGTTCTCTGTCTCAATATCAATCGTACAAATTTCTTGTCCTAAATGGAAACTCACCGTTCTATAGCTAAAAAGATGATCAAATGCAGCAGATAAAATATGCTGTCCTGAATGTTGCTGCATATGGTCGAAGCGTCGGTTCCAGTCGATCTCGCAGACACATTCATTTTGCATTTCAAGCGGTTTTTCGACGTAGTGGTGTATTTCACCATCCACTTCCTCAACATCGATCACTTTTACATCATTAATTGTTCCAGTGTCATGAGGCTGTCCACCACCGGTTGCATAAAAAGCCGTTTGGTCTAACACAGCATAAAAACGTCCTTGTTCATCCTTTTCTGATTTTTGAAGCTTGGCAGTAAATGAACGTATGTATTGATTTTGATAATATAATTTTTCCGTAGCCATGTATGTAGATCTCCTTTATTCCTTTAGGATTTTTATAGCTGGATTCAGAATACTTCGCCATAAACTCATTATAGGAAAAAATGTTTTGTTAGTGAAGTTCCAGTGCAGGAAAGCGCAGTTTTCTGTCGAATCTTTTACTCTATTGTTTTTTTGCAAAAAAAGTTTAACGGAGGTCTAAATGAATACCCCAATCAAAATTGGCTTACTTTTTCTTGTTACTTTAGTTCTTACATTAATAACTGGATTCATTCTATCCCCTCTTTCTTATTTTATTTATGTAATAGCGTTTGCATCTGGAATTAATTTCGTCCCAGTCTTACTTTTTTTCATTGCGTTTGGCTTTTCTATGCTTCTAACTAGGAAGTTATTGAATGTGATGAATAATAATAAAAGGCTAGTTACGAGCGGTATAACAGCTATTATTGTAACCCTATGTATTTTTCAAATTCCAACTTTGATTGAAGCTAACCATAGTTTTAAAGCAGGCTTACCGTTATCCTTAGATGGAAAACAAGAAGAAATGAGAAATTATCTGCAAAACAAGTACCCGAATATAGAATTTGAAGATGGATTTGTCTATAAGCATCGGGACGAGAATGCTTACTCATCAACATTCTTTCTGAGTAATGACCCGAGCTTGGGGATCGTTGTAACTATGAAAGACGATGGATCCTATAGTGATTCCTATCTACCTGACTTTTTCGCAGCAAGACAAACAATGATAAATGTAATGGAAGAAACTTTTCCAGATAATCCGCTTAATTCTTATATTACCTTTGCGGTAACACCCGTTAGAGTCAATGCTGGCGGCGTGTTCGATGGTTCTTTCGGTGCGGATGTAATCAAAGTAAAGAACTCATGGTCTGAAGAAGAGCTTTTAGCCTCATTTTTAAATGTGGTCCAAGTATATAGAAATATTCCTTTAAAAGAATATGATTTTAATATTTTTCCAGAAGATATGGTAATGTTTATTTATTATTATGAGTCTACTAATTCAATTGACGTGAATAAAATGGTCAATAAAAAATACGGGAAATTAAGTGGTCTAGCAAGTTATCATGAAAGAAAATTTTATCAAGATGACCTTGAAGATGCTAATGCTGTCTTAAAATATGAAATTCGGGTGCCTTATGAAGAACTAAACGAGTTACATACAGTTGATGATGTGAAAGCGTATTTGTCCGTGCATTAACAAATAAACAGGTGGGAGGATTATTTATGGGGGAAAGCATGAAAAAAGGAGAACAAAAGCTTCTAAACGAATTTAATAAAACTTTTTTCCGTATCCATCGAATTGATGAAAATGTTCGTCAACCAAATTGGAAAATAGATAAAGTCGACCGCCCCTACACTGTTTTTTGGTATGTCATTTCAGGTGAAAAAAAGATCAAAATTAATGATATCCAGTACACAGTAAAGAATGGGGACCTTGTTGTTTTTCCTTCTGAAAAACCTTTTGAAATTTTAGTAGGAGAAAAAATGCCCCCTATGCATCATTTAGAAATAGCCTTCGAAAATAAACCGGGATCGTTTAATCTAGTTAAACTGTATGAGTTCCCTATAATTACAAAAATTCTTGAGTATGAAAATCTTGAAGAGTTGATTACCTTATGGAGAAGGTTAAAAAATGAATGGACTTTGGAGATGAGAACTCCCTTTTCCCCTATCAATGGGGAATATAAGTTTGAATTAACACAAACTATTCAGCTACTTCAATTTAATGCTATCACCATGCAATGGTTTGTTAAAATCTTAACGTTACTCCAGCCTTATGCAGAAGAACGTTTACCTGCATTTGATTCTCGACTTCAAGAACTTTTTTACTTTATCGATAATCACCTTGATGAAAAGCTTAGCTTAGCTCGACTTGCAAAAGAAGTTTACTTAAGTGAAAGCCACTTAAGCTTACTTTTCCGACAAAACATTAAAATGTCACCAATGGAATTTGTCAGAAAAAAAAGAATGCAAAAAGCCCGAGAATTATTACTAACAACTGATATTCCATTAAAGGAAATCGCTGAATTAATTGGCTTTCAAGATCAAACGCAATTAAGTCGGGCTTTTCGTCAAACCGTTGGGGTTAGCCCTATAGAGTATAGGAAAAAAGGAGACTTCATTTGACAAGAGCGTACATATCAGAAACGTACGCTCCTTTTGTCTACTTTTATAAGAACATCCCCAAATTCATGACCGTCAAGACTACCTGATCAGCATAAACAGTTCTAGAAACAATTTTCCATTCACCATTTTCTTTCCTTAGTAAATCTTCCCGCTCACCAAAAAGTTCCTCGGTGCGGTGTTCATCACTTCTGCTACGTTTAAATAAAAAATAACTTTTTACTATATATTCTTCAGGATTAGAGGAAGGTTCAACCATAACATTACTAATGAAATGTCTTTGTCTTGGCGCCGGATCATCAACCCAAGCCGATTTCGCATAAAGTCGATTTACTTTTGTTTCAATGTCTGATTTCGTATCTGTAAAGTAAGTCATTTTTTCATTTATATTACTGCCTACTTTATTTTCAACAGTCACACGTAAGGGCATGATATATGTAATATCATCTGATAATAACTCTAACCATTCTCTATATTTGCGATGATCTAGAAGATAGGCCTCTTTATAAAGAAACTGTGTGATCTCATTTTGTATTTGTATAGTTAAATCCATCAGTCACTACCTCCTTCTCCTCTTTTGTTAAAAGTTCAAACCAATATTTATGCATACTTCTTGCGATATGGTCGGTGTAACAGGTCGGGTAAGCCGTCCCAGGCCCTATAAAACTATCATCTGGTTTGAGATTATCATATCCCATCATATAATTAATCACATTGTTATAATTAAGGGATCGGTCACGAGCCATTTTTCCCTGGCTAGCTTCAATAATGCGAGCCCAGTTTTCTGTGTCATCCATTTCTAATGTCCCTGCTGCCCCAAATGTATTAATAAATCCTTTATAGGATTTTTCCTTGTATTCCTCAGGCAATGCTTTGTCAATCATAAACCAAACGATGATTTCAATTTTATCTGGACCCAATGGTCTCCATACACGAAATTGAAGATGATTATATTTATTGCCTTCGGTCCCACTACATGAGCTTAGGAATGAAAGATTTGGAAATACACCGCCCACAAAGTTGGTTACTTTTGAAAAGACTTCAAGTTGTTCTTTATTTAAATTTTTTTCAAACATAGGCTCAAATGATTCAGGCAGACCTTGATAACGATTGGCAGACCTTCCCGTAGCAGACGTGATGATATTTATCCCATGACCATTTTGTAAAACAACCTGATGTCCATATGAGGCATAGAGTGGATCATTTGGTGTAAGCCCTAATTCAACCGCAGATCGATGCGTTGTCTGCACATGATAAGGATCTGCTGCGAAGTTTTCGCTTGTCATCTTCCAATTGGCTTTGGCAACCCAACGATGGGGAACACCTCTTACCTCCATACCGCCATCACTTCTACCTAGCATAATATCAAAATACCATTTCATATCTCCTAAAAATTCATCTAGGGATTCTGCATCAGGATCGAGATTTCCAAAGATCATTCCTTGATAGCTTTCTAACCTTGGTACCGGTCGTAAGCCCCACTCACTTTTCTTCATATTTTCTCCGTACAACTTATTTCCTGCTACAATTCCGATCAGTTCCCCATTTGTATTAAAACTCCAACCATGATAAGGGCATGTATGCGTTTTCTTTTTTCCGTAATCTTCTGTACATAGGCGTGCACCTCTATGTGGACAAGAGTTTAAAAATGCTTTAATTTCTCCATCTTTATTTTTCATCAAAATGACTGGATCATCAGCTAGCATTCTCGTAATAAAATTTCCCGGTTTCTTCAATTCTGATTCATGTGCTAAAAATAGCCATGTATTATAAAATATCTTTTCTTGTTCCAATTTATAGATTTCCGGATCTGATAAAAGCCATTGTGGAAAATAGCCCTCTTCTAATTTCTCTTTAATCTGAAGCAACTCTTCTTTTAACATTTGAATTCACTTCCCTCGTTTGATTATTATTTATTTTCTGATAATTATCTTCATAAACAAACTATAACAATAAATATGCTTTGTTTACATGACAAACCTTATTAGAGATTTTACAAATCTTACTATATTCTAGATATGAACAAAAAAGAAGCATGACTTAAATCCCACTGCTTCTCATCGAACACATTTAATTGTCTTACTATAAATCAATGCTTTTCATACGTTCCGCATCATAGCGTTCTCCTTTAATTAATGAAGCAATAGGTTCAAGTCGTTCAAGATCTTCGGAGGTTAATTTTAATTCTAGGGCTCCTAGATTTTCAATTAAATGCTCTCTGTGGGTTGTACCCGGAATAGGTACGATATCTTCACCGTACGACATTACCCATGCTAGAGCGATTTGCGCTGGTGTTACTCCCTTTTCCTCCGCCATTTGATCAATGACACTCACTACTTCAATATTATGGATTAAATTTCCACCCATAAATCTTGGCATACGGTGGCGAGAATCATTTTGTGCAAAGTCATTTATGGAACGAATTTTTCCGGAAAGCATTCCTCTTCCTACAGGTGAATAGGCAACAATGCCAATATGAAGGTCTCTGCATGCTGATATGACTTCTTGTTCTATGTCTCTAGTCCACATCGAATATTCGGATTGAAGAGCGGAAATACGATGAACCTTGACTGCTCTCCGAAGAGTTTGAACTGAAACCTCCGACAATCCTATATAGCGAATTTTTCCTTCCTTTACTAAATCAGCCATCGCTCCAACTGTTTCTTCAATCGGTACTTCTCGGTCCAAACGATGCATGTAGTATAAATCGATATGATCGACCCCTAAACGGCTAAGACTATTTTCACATGCTTCCTTAACATATTCTGGTCTACCACATATTCCCCGTTCCCCATTTTCCTTCGACACAAAGCCAAATTTACTTGCTAGGACCACATCATTTCTAAATTTCCTAACAACTTTACCAACAAGCTCCTCATTATGCCCATTCCCATACATATCTGCGGTATCAATAAAGTTAACTCCATATTCAATCGCTGCATGTAAAGTGTCGAGGGCTTGGTTCTCAGGTGCGCCCCCATAAAACATAGATGACATCCCCATGCACCCTAATCCTATTGGTGAAACCAATAAACCCTCGTTTCCTAATTTACGATTCTCCACAAAAAAACCTCCCCTTTTCAGAACCCAATAGATTCCTTATATGAGGATTTTACCAGAAATATACTGTTTATTAACAATTATACATCTTAGCTAATAACAAAAAAGTACCCCTTCCTTAGGAGTACTTTTAGTTAACTATTTATTTGTTGGTGAAACTGAAGCTTCTGGTGATGTTACTTTTTCATAAAAGTCCATGAACTTATCACGATCTTCGCTATCTCGGTATGCCATTGCAACACGTGGATGTTCATTTAATAATCCAGAAATCATGTAGGGTATGATATAGCCCCACTCCCATTTTTGACGCATTTCCAACATATGATTTTCAATTACACCTAGTACTGGCTTAAGCTCGTATCTTGTCTTTGGTATATAGCCTACAAGAAGTTCTGTATGACAGTTTCCAGCGGCACGCCCCATTCCGTATACTGATGAATCAAGGTAAGTAACGCCATTACGCATCGCTGTTAAAGTGTTGGCAAAAGCTAACTGCATATTGTTATGGGTATGAATTCCAAGCTTTTTATTAGGAAGCATTGCTTTAAACTTTTTCACTTGATGTTCAATATCTGCAGGTTCTAGGCTTCCAAATGAGTCAACAATATAAACAACATCTACTGGACTTTCCTTCACCATTTCAAAAGCCTCAAGTAGTTGATGCTCAGGGGCACTTGATAATGCCATAATGTTAAGGGTAGTCTCATAGCCTAGATCGTGGAACAATTGTACTAATTCCAAGCCTTTGTCTACTTCACGAATATAGCAAGCCACACGAATCATATCTAAAACACTTTGCTCACGTGGTAAAATGTCATTAGGGTCTACGCGTCCAATATCTACTAGAGCCGATAGCTTTGTAAATTTTTTCTCAGGAATAATTTCTTTTAAGAAGTTATCGTCAAGAAATCTCCACGGATTCGGCTCTGTTGCTTTTAGAAGCTTAGGCGAATTTTTGTAACCAATTTCCATATATTCAACGCCAGCAGCACTTAAACCATTATAAAGGTCTTGCACAAACTCAACGCTAAAATCCCAATTGTTTACTAATCCTCCATCGCGTATGGTACAGTCTAAAATCTTATGTTCCATGGTCTTAACTTCCTCCTCATGATCTCTCGATTTACAATTACACTTCAACACTTTTATGCTTCTACGCTTCTACGCTTTTATGTGATAAAATGTCTTATTAGAGTTATAACATTTCTACTTACTAATGTCAATTTTTTTCAGAAAATTTGATTTTTGATATAAAAATGTAAGAAACCTTAAAATATTTGCACTTCTGTCAATTGCATTTACTTCTATATTATTTATATTGTTTGTATTATCATCTTTTGAAACTATTTTGTCTAGTATTTCACATAAACTCTTTGTTGAAATCTGCTAATTACTTTTCGACGTAATCCCCCCAGATAAGACAAATTTCATAGCATCTTCAGGTTTAACATCTAAAATCGTAACTTGGTCTTTTGGGATGAGAAATGTAAAGCCTGCCACTTGAAAGCTTTGTGGAACGTATACCGCAATGTGATCTTTCAGTGGATCAGCAAAATGTTCGACTTCCTCAGATGTCACAAAGCCAATACTTTTCATCCCTGTATTAGGAATCTCAACAAGGGCAACTTTTGAAAAAGACTTTTTCTCACCTAACAAAGAATTGAACGTATCCTTAATAACGGAGTACAACGTTTTTACTAGAGGAATCCTTTCTAGTAATATGTCAATTAACTTTATAATCTTTCCGCTTAAATACTGAGTTGAAAGCCATCCCAAGAAGGTTATAATCGCAACTGTTAATAGAATTCCAATACCTGGTATGTAGTCTTCCTTCATAAATGGTCTTAAGATGTTGCCTAGAATACTATCTAGAAACGTAAATAATTTGAAAACAACATAGATGACCAAGATAATTGGAACAATGGTTAATAAACCATTTATAAAATCTTTAAGTAGTCTTTTCATCAATATTCTCCTAATACTAAAAAAATTTAGCTCACTAAATCATCCAGTGTTTACTGTATAATCTTCCTGTATGTAATCTCGTCACAGATCACAAATAATTTGGCATCCTTCGGTATTTTTTCATTAGGACGACGCGCGATGTCGAGGGAACTACCGTCAGAAAACAAGGTCGCACCCAAGTCAAATAACTCCATAGCGGCATCCTTATACGTGATCCATTGTGGTTTCGAACTAATTTCATAAAGATTTTCCCCTTCAGTACTGGTCAATATCTCCTTAAACAGCTTGCTTGATCCGTGGTGGATGGCAGCCTGGGCCATTATACGAGATACGGAGTCATTGGAGAGGATAAATTCATCGACGTTTGCATGTTCAAACAACGCAATATGCTTATCTTTTTTTATTTCAACTATGGTATAAATGCCTTTATCATATTTTTTTGAAATATATTCAACTCTTGATGCAGTGAGTAGCGTTTTTCCATCCGAATATTCAGCATGATCAATTCGATCATCAGAGAAAATGACGACTGACTTAGCCTCAAGAATATTCGCTTTCAATAATACCTCCTCTTCAGCAGGATTCCCGCTAACAAAGTGAATTCTCTCATGCTCTAATGGTGTCCGTTCAGCATGGTCGACAATTACAACATCACATTTTAGGTTGCTATTCAGGATCTCATCCACTACGTTTTCCAACTTTTCTTTCGACGCGCCAATTAAAATGTAATGCCCTTTCCCCGAATAAGTCAATTTCCCTTCCTCCTTCCATTTCCGGTACATACTGAAGCCTTCAAAAACTTTACCAATTATGATTCCCATCGCACCAATTCCAAAGGTATAAATAAGCAGCATCGTAAAAATACGCCCAAAATCACTCTTCGGAAAATAGTCACCATAACCAACAGTAACCAGTGTCGTCATCGTCCACCAAATGGCATCAATAAATCGTGGGAATGTTTCCGGTTCAATCAACCTCATTGTTAAACTGCTAACAAAGATTAACAGCAAGGCAAGAATAACAGCATGGAGCAAGCTTAGTTTAATCATTTTTGAAAAAATCCGTTGCAGTATCCACATTTTCTATCCTCCCTCCCTCATCCCGATTGGAAAATAATAAGAAAAATTATTTGTAATCGTTCCACCTACCCTATACCCTACTGCAGATGGTTGGCCATTTAGAAGGAAGCTGCCAATTAAAAGCTTCCCATCTTGTTTTCCTTTTTCACTCATAAATGAAACCTTAGGGTGCTCAACATATTGCTGATAAACAGGTAAGGATTCCGTATAGGACTTTTGCTTATCCGCTTGAACTAACTGACCGTCTTTAGTGTAGATCTCTACCGTATCTCCTTCCCTTCCAAATGCAGGCTTTTTGACATAGGAAAGGCCTGTCCCTAGGAAAAAATCAGGCTCCAAATAAGTCGGAAGGAAATATTCTTCAATCCAAGCATGCTCTTCCTTCGAAAAAAATAAACTTCCTTCAAGGTGCAAACCCCAAACGACGGCCTGTACAGCTTTATTTTGCATTAAAAACGCCGATGGCGGATTAATAAGGGCAAGTTTGCCTTTCTTCACTAGTTCCAAAAGCCATAGACCGATCCTATTTCCCTCCTCATCCTCATCAGCAATCAGGCTTTCAATTGGGAAGGTCTGACGATACAAAATATCAATTTTCATCCCGTTATCATCAAAAAGTCCAACTCCTTTTTGTATTTGCAGTTTATGAAGTGGTGTAAATGCAGAGTCAATATCAGAAAGCCATTGGAGATATAGAACGGTTTCCCGGTCTTCGATATTGTCCTCGTGAGCAGTAAACACGATATTAGGGTTCTTCAAGTTCATTCTCTTTGAAGATCCCAAGATACTATCACGAATCACTTTACTAAGTTGAAGTTCCATCCCTTCATTTGGATCTATTGCAGCAAAATCCTTGCAAACCTCTCCATTTACCTTAAAAAGCTCTTTAATAAACGTTGGTGTATCGGCATTTATTTCAATACATTTATAGCCATTTCCCGTTGGGATAAGGTCAAGTCGTGAAATAACACTTTCGGGCGTAAGGGTTTTTAATCTCAGGAAGGGGAGTGTTTCTTTCGGATAGCCCATTTCGAGAAGTGTCAAGTCCGGCACTTCTCGAAGCAGTTTACAAATCTTAAAAAATATCATTCCAACCCTTTCACTTGCTATACGAATCTGTTCCATATCCGTTTTATCAATAAGTGCAATATCATATAGAGCATACTCTTCTCCATATAAGTCGGCCCAGAAATTTGGGATTCGGCTATAAAACTTCTGTCTTTTTTCACTATAAGTATTCATAACCGCTACACATCCTCCCCGATGTCCTTCGTATAAAGAACATAGACACCGCGGTCTTCATCGATTTCTGTTGATGTCACCTGCTTTTGCCCAAGACCCGACACATCAACGATATCCTTTAATAAATAGCGAATAATATCAAAATGAGTTTTACACTGGATGACGGAAAGAAGTTTATAATTCTCTTCTTCATGAAATCTACGAACCTCAATATTCAAACCTTGCCCAGGATACATTTTTTCATCAAGTACATTGATATTCCTGCCTCTATCTTTAATGACAAGGATCTCCTCTTCCCCATCCATTTCGTTAGAAACAAGCTCGTATTGTTGGCCCCTTATAATAAAATAAGTGCAAAGCTGCCGGGCATACAATTCGTCAATTCCTACTGTAAGTGCATCATATTCATAAAAGGGTTCATATTGTCCATTGCCTTTATCAATGTAATAAGTCAGTTTCCTCATTCTACCCAAGCCCTTCTTAGTAGGATAAACATTTCGCTACGATCCAGCCAACTGCGATTGATAATGAAAATAACACAATCCCCACTGCCCGATTATCTTCTTCAATTGCTTTGTGGATACTGAAACGAATCGTGATTACCTCAGCTATGATAAAAACAATTATTTGAGAAATAATACCGATAAATCCCCAAATTGCCATATCAATTAACGAAATTGAATATTCAGCAGCAGCTCCTAGAACGATCGCAAGACCTATCATTTTGCCTCCAAGCGACAAGGCTGCAGTAGCATTTTTTTCTGCAATTAAGCTAAATTCCTTTAATTTTGGTGTACTAAGGATAAAAAGTATAATGCCGACCGCCATAAGCAGTACCGCTACTCCTATGTAAGATGCAAAATTTAAATATAAGTTCACTGTATACACGCTCCTTTATGTTCCTTTTCTATTCAATCCATTCTAAAATTAATTCCCTTCGGGTTTACCCGCCAAAGCTTTTTGAACCACTTCCAAACCCTGAACTTTTCGTAGTCCCACCTATAAAAGAAGAACTATTTTTATAGGCTTTATAATCTTTGCTTTTGTATAAATTGGACTTGCTACTGTAATAACGACCACCGTAATAAGAATGCCCAAAATACCGGGAATCATAGTCATCACATTCCCAAACACCGTCATCGTAATCCCACTCCCAATCGGAACAACTATTATCATTTGGGATTGGAGGGCGTTCCTGTACCTCGGTTCCGCAGCCTGTAAGTCCTAGCATAAGAACAGTTGACGATACACCCGCCATCACTTTTCTCGTTTTATTCATTATAAGTCACCCCACTTTTGCGTTTATATTTACATTTACGAATTATAATTTATATGGTGTGAACCTCTCCAACTAAATCATAGATTTTGATGGAGCATCCCTTATCTTAAAT
>JAENZK010000102.1 GCA_016841285.1 Guptibacillus hwajinpoensis
TGTTATCTAAAGGTGTAAGGCCCTCAGTCTTTGTAACATTATGACTGAATGTACTGATATAGGTCAGCTAGGGTTCGATTGGCGCAACAAGATTAGCTCCATCCTGTCCCATCCTAGTAACGTAGGCATTTACTTCCATGTCTTTCTTATTGGACGTCTCAGGGATTCTCAATCTTTGCCCAATATAAAGCATTTCTGGATTTTGAAGTTGATTTGCCTGAACAAGGGCTGAAACGCTTACTCCATAGCGACTAGCAATTAACCATAACGTTTCTCCCGCCTGAACAGTATGATAAATTACGGGAATGGTAAGTACTTGACCGATAAAAAGTCTTGATGGATCGGTTAACTGATTTGCTTTTACAATCTCCTGTACCGCCACACCATAACGGTAGGCTATTGCCCATAGTGTATCCCCAGCCTGAACTACATATTGCTGATAAGGCGCCGGGATCACTAGTGCTTCACCAACAACCAACCTGTTTGGATCCTCCAAGCCATTCGCAAAAACAATTTGTTGATTGGTAGTCCCAAATTGATGAGAGATCCTCGAAAGAGTATCTCCTCTTTGTACAACATATATTTTCATAATCTGCCACCTCAAAGTAAGCATTAATAATCTGCAATTTACTTTAAGATATTCATGGGTAAACACTTATGTGAAAAAGCAGGAGGGACCGGGCCGAGCCCGAGGGTCGGGAACTCCGGCCCAACCCAAAATCTTACCATAAAAAATACTCTCCTCAATGAATTGGAGGAGAGCCTTAAAAGATGATTCTCAAGATTTTTTTAATAATAAGTCCGATTATTACTCCAGGAATAACAAACAACATGGGGAGCCAGACAGGCCCAAAAAATATACCAAAGACCTTTAAGACTGGTGAAAAAATCACACCAACTGTCACAAAAAATGCAGCGAATACATATGGGAGAAAAGAAAAAGTGTCTTTTCCGCCACCTGCATCTTTAACGGCATCCCACATTGAAAAAAAGTATAAACAAGGATAAAACATCAACCATTGAAAGTCCGTTTCGAGAACGGAATCATTTATCTTTCCGTTGAAGCTTAAAAGAATGATTTTGTTAAAATTGGCTTTTACATTAATTAGAAATTCAAGTGCAACTAATACAATACCTTTAATAATTTTTCCGTTTAAAAATTGCCCAAACCCTGGGAGGGCAATGCTCCACATTAGTTTTTCAAACGCAGCCCTATTCATTTATGTACCTTCGTTTTGGTCTGTTGTGATCACAAACGATTGTAAAAATATGGAAGTTAAACTGTGTTTTTGATCCATAAAATCACCTCTTGAATATTATTTCCAATTTTTGGGTGATATTAATTTTTGTGAAAAAAAGCTAGTAAAACCTAAATTAGTCATGTAATTTCAATGACTTTTTCGTGAATCCTCCCATGACTTTTCTTATGTATGCTTAATTCTAACAAATCATGGAAGGGTTGAGGAAACATGAGAAAGGAATACGTTCGTATTCTTTTATTGTCGATTATTAATGTAGTGGTTGCAGGTGGATATTTTGCGGCCTTAGATTTAATGGGGCTTCGTGAACAAGTTTATAAGGATCCAGTGCTTTTCGTTTTGTATGGTGGGGGCATAAGTGCCGCAATGATTGGAGTTGCTCTGTTATTTTATAAATTGGTTGATAAAAAGCCGATTCGTACACTCGGATTTTCTTTTAAAAAAGGTGATCTGTTATTTAGTCTTATTGCGGGTCTTATTGTACTTCTGTGTTATTGGTTGTTCATTAAAGGAATGGAAATAGCACATTTAGCTACTATTGAATATGACTTTGATTATTTGTTATCTCATCGATATTTGTTCATTGTTCCCTTTTTATTTGGCTGGATCTTAGCGGCTCTTCATGAGGAAATTACTAATCGTGCGTATTTTTATAAAAACCTTCTACATTTAAGGGTGCCGAGAATGCTCATTGTTTCCTCATTAATATTTGCCATCATGCATGTTTTTAAAGGATTAGACCCTGTTTATTTCTTAATTCTTTTTATAACTGGTTTTTCATTTATGTACATCTATTTGAAATCTGGAACCGTATGGGTGGGCTCGATTATTCATGCATTCATGAATTTCGCAAATTCCTTTTTCCTTAATGAAGATGTAAGTTCAAAAATTAGTTTTATTATATTAAAAGATATTCAAGAAACGAAAGCGTACGCTTTATACTTAGCATTTACAATTGGTTTAAACATCCTCCTACTACTGATGACCAGAATTTTTTATAAAAAATCCCCTAAATCATAGGGGATTCTTCTTGTTATGTTCTTTCCAGTATCTTATCGCGGCCGTTCGGTTTTTAACACCAATTTTACTATATAAATTTGAAATATAATTTTTGACTGTTCCTTGTGATAGGAATAATTTGTCTGCAATATCTTGATTAGATAAGCCGGCGACAATACTTTTTAATATACTAATCTCTCGCTCTGACAATTCGTTTTCTTCCTCCTGTAAAGTTCCAGAGTCCATTTGAGCAACTAGTGATTTTGCTAATGGTTGGGGAATTAATGTTCCACCATTACAAATAATCTTAATTCCATCCATTAATACTTCCGGTTCCATTGCTTTTAGTAAATACCCCTCAGCCCCTGCCTGCAATGCTGCTCTTACATAATTGACTTCCTCAAAAGTGGTAAGCATTAGAACTTTAACCTCAGGTAATTCTTTTTTTATGATAGTGGTTGCAGCAACGCCATCTATGACAGGCATGTTAATATCCATCAATACTAAATCGGGTTTGTGTTCATAGCATGCTTTTATTGCTTCCTCACCATTTTTTGCGATAGCATCGACCGTGAATTCACCCTCTGATTCGAGCAAGATCTTTAAGCTTTTTCCTAATAACACTTGATCTTCAGCAATGATGATAGATATTTTATTCATATCCAATACCCCCTTTAATCGGCAATTTTAATTCAATAGTCGTTCCAGTTTGATTTGAATCTATCTTAAACAAACCGCCCAATTCCCTAATTCGTTGTTTCATAGTTGACAGGCCAAAGCCTAAAACTAAATCTTCGTTTCCAACTCCATTATCTTGGATGGTTAATGATATTCCTTCCACAGTCTGTTTAAGTTTTACAGAGATGTTAGTGGCCTTTCCATGTTTTACGGCATTGGTAAGGGATTCCTGAAGACAACGTGTGAGGGAGATGATGTGTTGTTTTTCGAAAAACTGTAACCCTTCACCAATATCGTCTGACTCGTATGAGACGAAAATTCCCGTTGTTTTTGTAAAAGAATCAATAACTTTTTGAAGAGCAAAATCAATCGAAATTTCGTCTTTAAAAGGCAAGGCATGTACGTATTTACGAATTTCACCGAGGCCTTCACGAGTATATTTTGATAATTCCATCGCTTGCTCCTTTGCCGCAGCAGGGTCTTTATCTATTAATCTTGTAAGTGCATCTAAACCAACAATGGTTGTCGTAAATGTATGCCCAATGGCATCGTGAAGGTCCTGCGCGATCCTATTTCTTTCTTCTTTTAATGTTAAATATTCAATCTCCCCAGATAGTTGAACAAGCTGATCATTTTTTAAATGTAATTCTTCAAGTAGTAGCTTTTGATCTTCATTTCTTTGAATTAGAAAGCGAAAAGAAAGACCAAGTGTTCCGAACAAAATAACGGCTACGGTATATTGAAGCAAAAATTCAAATGAAAATTTAACGAAAATCAAGATATATAAAGGAAGTAAGATAACTCCTAATAAACCAAACCATTGCGTTTTTTCTGTAGAAAGAAACGCGATTGATAAAATCGGGATCCACATTAAATCAACAACATATAAGGTGTAATTAGAAAGCCAGACGAACAAACTGCCTGTTAAGACAAGCTCGAATAAAATAAATCCAAAAGAGGAAATCCGTTTTGGCAAATGAAAACATTGTGGTATTAAATAGGAAAAAGTAAAAAGGAATACCACTACATAATGATTCAATCCTAAATTTGAAGTGGAAAATAAGATAAAAAGATTAATAACGTACCAAAGTAATCGTAAAAAAACAATGCCGAAATCAAACCAGTACCATTCACGAGTGATGTAGGAAAACATAGACCCCTCCGCATTTCATGTTTTTTCCATATTTAATATGATTATACTTTTTTGAGTAATAAGTAGGGTAGAAGTTTTTTTCTAAAAGTAAAAGTCATTTGATATTAGTGACTTTTAGATGACCCTATTCATTACCTTTTTTTGACATGATTAAGGTATAAAAATTTGAATAGGGACGTGGTCAAATGAAAAATCCATATATAAGGGTCATTGCACTTTGTACGATACAAATATTAATTTTAGCGCTACTCTTTACAGCAGGCATTCAAACGTATATTCTTTCATCAAATACGTATGTATTTGCGATAGCCTCTATTTTTGGCAGTTTAATAGCGATTACTGTGACTTGGTTGTTTTATCGATTTGTGGATCAGAAACCGCTGAGCACGATGAAGCTATCGATAAATCGGAAACAAATTGTATTTTCAATCGTCTCCATATTATTCACGGTAGGCTTGTTTTTTCTTGCAACATGGTCAATGTCAACAACTGGGATTGTTTCAGTAAAGTTTAACAGTCATTTCTTTTCAAATATTAATGTTATACCAATGTTTATCATTTCAGCAGTTTCTTGGTTTCTTGTAGGTTTTAATGAAGAATTAATGTATAGAGGATATATGGTGGCTAATCTTAACCATCTATCGATCAGTAAAATGTTTTATGTATCCAGCCTATTTTTCGCCATTTCACATATATTCGTTAACGGCTTAAATCCAATTATGTTGGTTGTAACTTTAAGTGCTGCCATAACTTTAATGTATGTCTATTTGAAAACAGGTTCGCTCATTGCTGCAACAGTTCCTCATTTTATTTATGATTTTTTAACACGCCAGTTAATCGGAAACAGCGAGATCAGCATCCTTGTAATAAATGGGACTCCTAGCGATGTTTACTATGGTGTTCTGCATCTGTTATTTCTGGTTATTCAAGTCTTATTAGTCATGATACTTTTTGGGCAAGAGCCAGAGGGGCGGTTTGAGCCGCAGGGTCGGGAACTGTGACCCAATGGTTTTAAAAAAATAAATGAAAAGGGTGAAAATATTGGAATTTAAGAATAAAGTAGCATTAATAACTGGAGGAACTTCGGGTATAGGCTTTGCTGTTGCAAGGAAGTTAGCAGAGAATGATGCCAAAATTGTCATTGTTGGGAGAAATATAGAAAAAGGAGAACAAGCCTTAGCTGATCTAAAGCAAATTCACGCAAATATTGAATTTCTTTCAGCAGACGTAACAAAGGGTAAGCAAGTAAAGGATGTGGTAAAACAGACGCTAGACCGTTTTGGTAGTTTGGATTTAGCTTTCAACAACGCCGCTAACGATGAAATAACACCTACACCAACACATAAGTTTTCTGAAGAAGATTATGATCGTTTAATAGATATTACTTTGAAAAGTGTTTGGCTATCGATGAAGTATGAACTCCAAATCATGAATAAACAAAAAAGTGGAGTGATTGTTAACACATCATCTGTTGATGCCTTATTATGCAGTGCCGGCACGGCTGTTTATTCCGCTGGAAAAAGCGGTGTCATTGCCCTTTCCAAATCGATTGCACAAGAATACGGTAACCTTGGGATAAGAGTTAACACCGTGAGTCCAGGAGCAATAAGAACGCCATTACTAGAAAAGAAGTTTGAAAATGTGCCGAAGGAAGAAGCTTTATTGCTCGAAAATAAGTATCGAGAATTAAATGCGTTGGGAAAAATCGGTTCTCCTGACGAAGCCGCTGAAGTTGTGTTATGGCTATTGTCTAATAAATCATCCTATGTAACAGGACAAAATATTATTGCAGATGGTGGGATATCTTTTATTTAGGTGGGCCGCAGGGTCGGGAACTGCGGCTCTTCCGTTCAGTGCCGGGGAGCCAGAGGATCGGGTTCTGTGTCCCCAAATAAAAAGGCATACCAACAAAGGCTAGCACTGGTATGCCTTGTTTTTTCGCTATCTTTTCTTCTTTTTATTATCCAAAACGAGCTGTTGTTTCTTTTTGATTTCCTCTTGGACAACTTTCACGTGAACGGTTCTCTCATCAATTGTTTCCACACTCAAAACCTTTGCTTTCCGGCCCTTAACTTTTAAATTCTGACCAACGGTTGGAACATTTTGAAGCAGCTGACTCAATAAAATATTTTGGTTTTCAATAAAATGAACAGTAAACATTTTATTCTCACCTACTTTTTGGGATATGTTATAAAAGACCTCATGGAAAATCTTTATATAGATTATTTGAGTCATGTGAAATTTAGACCATCGAACTAGTAACTTTTGCTAACTGTTTTCGTCAGATTTGTTAGAAAAAAAGAAGGGTGATGTTTATGAAAAACAAATGGAAAAGGATAGGCTTATTGGTCGGTATAATTTTTATGGTAAGCAGCACGTCTGTTTTTGCCAATGAAGAACCAACAATTGATCAAAAAAAAGAGGACGAAAAGGCTAATGAATTCCTGCATTATACACCGGTTGCTTATGAGTCGCTGTCAGAAAGCGAAAAGGAGTTTGTTGAAAAAAATAGATACGAACCAGGAATTTTTCAGCAGGGGACCTTATATTTAATTGCCCTTGGTCAAAGACCGCACCCGGGATACGGTCTGGAGTTTGTAAAAAGCGATACAACATGGGAACAAGAGAAGATTTTTGTGAGGCAAACATTACCGAAGGAAGGGATGATGTACCCACAGGTGATTCATTATCCATATATAATTGGCCGCCTACAACTTCCTACAAAATATATGACAGTTAGTGTCATCGACATTGACACTGGTAAGGACCTTTTTGAAAAAATCCAACCAAATCCACAGAACGATCAATCGGTAATCAAAGTTATGATCAATAGTAAATTGCAATCTTTAGACCAACCACCCATTCTCAAAGGCAACCGGACAATGGTGCCGTTAAGAGGAATTTTTGAGTCCCTTGGAGCCCAAGTTCATTTCGACCAGAATACAGGACACATTACCGTTACTAAAGAGGAGCTTACTATTAAATTGAAACTTAATTCTAAATCCGTAGAGATCAATGGAAAAATAAAAACAATCGATGTTCCAGCTTTTACAGAAAATGATCGGACATTGGTACCGTTACGGTTCATAAGTGAAGCGATCGGGGCCGATGTAAAATGGGATGGAGTACAAAATACAGTTTTTATTAACACGGGGAAATAAAAATGGAGGGAGTCTGATTCATCGTGAATGATCAGTCTCCTGTAACTTTTTTGTTGATAGAACGTCTTTAAAAGAGAAGGGGATGATGACATGTTTAATAAAAAAACTTTGACTATTTCAATGCTTGCATCTGTGGTCATTTTTTCTGCAGGTTGCTCCACTGGAAATAAAACAAATAACAGCGGTGAACCAGTTGAGGTTGTTCAACCAGCAGAAAATCCGCAAGCTATTGAGGAACAGGTGATGAGTGATTTTAACAACTTAATGACTAATAATCAGAAGATCGGTGAAGTTATTCAATTTATGGATGACAACATATCGAAAGTGTCACCGGAAAACGTGTCTGTGATGATTTTGGCATTGGAAGATTTACAAATGAATGATTTACCAACCTTTGAACAGAAGTTTACAAGCGGGGAAGAACTGCAAGTAAAACTTAGGGAGTTATTAAAAGGTAATGTTGATGAGATAAAAATAGAAAACATTGATGATGCTGAAATAAAATCTTTGCTTGAAGAAACAAAAAACAACGGTTATAAGATTGAAACAGCAGAGGGCTACTATTTCCCAATCATAGATTATCAGTTTTATAAAACTTTTACTCCAAAAGCAACTGAGGAAATCCAAGATTATTTCGATATCATGGCTGTTGAATCAAATCAGGTGCCGGCCAAAGATGGAGCCTTAATGGTTAGCTGGGACGAGATTGTCGAAAGGGCATTAGCTCAAGAAGCATTTTTAAAACAATATCCAAATTCAGAAAGACTGGATGAAATAACAGAGCTCTATAAAAGATATGAAATGTTTACTTTCTTTGGGTTGAATAACACACCGTTGTTCAGTTATGATACGAAAAAAATTGACACTGAAGCGAAGTCTGTTTATATGGATACAGTTAGCAGAGGTATCGAAAGTAACTATACAGAAATGCTGAAAAACTTTCTTGAGTTTTTGGCGAAAAATAATGATACATTAAATAATGAGGTAGATGCATTTAGAAAAGACTTAACAGATTTTCCGAGTTAATGTAACAAATCGATAGGGGGGTAATAGTGGGATTTTTACAATTTGTAATCATCTTCATTATTCTGTCTGTTTTAATTGAGAGAGTAATTAGGAAACAACTTGGTGTTGAAAAGAAGAAAATTTCAGAGACAGCGGGGAAAAACGTTGACCGTTGGGGAAGAGGGCTTATACTTGTTACGTTTTTAGCTACTTTTCCTTATTTTATAGAAAAAGATGATGAAATTGTAAAGTGGTTTTGGATGACCTATTACGTCCTATTAATGGGGTTTCAGGTATTTATCCAATGGAAGTACCTAAAAGGTTCAAAAGAGTACATTATATCACTCCTATTTTTAGTTCTAGGTATAGTCTTTTTATTAAGTGTGGATAGTGTGCTTTGATTTGTTTTGCTGGACAAGGGAACCGACGGACGGTTCCTTGTCTAATTTTAGTAGCCTGATTTTTCGGAAGTAAGGTTTTCAAGCATTGTAAAATCTTCTCGTTGCAACGGCTTCTCTGCAGGACCTTCAATGACATCGCCTGTGTATGAAAATCTCGATCCGTGGCATGGGCAATCCCAAGTCCGTTCTCCCTCATTCCAATTCACTTCACAGCCAACATGTGTACAGGTTGTATCAACAATATGTAGTTTTCCTTCCGTATCCCTGTAGGCGCCTTTTCGGGCACCATTCATCATTACAATGCCGCCTTCATCATGGGCCAATTCTTCCGCTTGTTTGTTACTAACCTCAAACTTTCCTTTTATTAAGTGTTTGGCGACATCAATATTTTCTTTAAAGAATTTTTGCAAGCTAGGGTCCGCATAAAAACGTGAAGGGGTGTAGACGGATTGATATGGATTATCCTTATTCAAGGCCATATCCGCTAATAACTGGGCTGCCGCCGTTCCATTTGTCATTCCCCATTTCCGATACCCAGTGGCAATTAGAATGTTATGAACACCGGAAGTGATTTCCCCAACATATGGAAGTTTATCTAATGTTGCTAAATCCTGAGTAGACCAACGGTAGTCGAAATGATCGAAATTGAAAACATCTTTTGCGAACTTTTCCAATGCTTTATAATGCTCCATGGTATCGACACCTTGCCCGGACTTATGGCTCTCACCGCCAATGATCAGCAAATTCTCACCATTAACCGGAGTATAACGGATCGAACGATTAGGTTTGTCAATGCTTAAATACATTCCACCTGGGTATTCCATATTCGTTTTAGCAGCAAGTACATAAGAACGGTCTGCATGTAATCTTGTAAAATAAAAACCCGTTCCTTCATAAAAAGGAAAATGAGTGCAAGAAAGTACCCCATTCCCGGTAACACGGTGGCCATCACGGGTAAGGACTGTTGCTTTATTTTCATCACGCTCAATATTTACCGCAACCGTGTTTTCAAAAATGAGTCCACCATTGTCAGCAATGAATTTTACTAGATGATTTAAATATTTAAGAGGGTGGAATTGGGCCTGATTTTTCATCACTAATCCCTTGTATATTTTAATATCAAAGGGAATTTCATTTATTATATTTCCATCAATATTCAATTTTTGATAGGCTTGAAATTCCTTTTCAATTTTTTGTATACTTTGCTCTTCAGTTGTATATAGGTACGCATCCTGTTCACTGAAATCACAATCGATGTTAAGGTCATTTATAGTATTTTTAATAAATTCTTTTGCATTGCGGTTCGCTTCATAATAAAGTCTTGCTTTGTTAATCCCAAAATGGCTGATTAATTCATCGTAAATGATATCATGTTGTGCTGTTATTTTTGCAGTTGTATGGCCGGTTGTCCCGTTTAACAACTTACCAGCATCGATTAAGGCAACCTTGATCCCTTCTTTAACCAAAAGATAAGCAGCTGTAATACCTGTAATACCGCCGCCCACAATTACAACATCTGTCTCCAAATCTCCATCCAGTTGTTTGAATTCGGGAAAATCCATGCCATCCCGCCAATATGGCTCTGGAAATTGGGGAATCTTATCATTTGCCACAAAAATACCTCCGTTTCATTTACAAAAAAGATAAATTTAGTGTTTGACACAAATTGGGAAATTATACTTGTGGGGAGGAGGACTCTGGTCCAGAGAACCCGACCCTGCGGCTCTCAAGGTCAGAGAACGCGACCCTATGGCTCTTTAAATTCACGTACTAGTTCTTTCGAAATTTCATTTCCCCATATTTGATAAGCGTTTCCCAATAGATGAACACCATCAATCGTGAATTTTTTATCTAGTGCATGTTCATTTGCCAATTTGTTGTTTAAATCGATGAAGGTGATATTTTTTTCAGCAGCTAATTTTTTTAACAAGGCATTTAAGTTGTCCACTTTCTGATTAATTTTCTTGTGTTTTCTTTCTGTTGAAGAAACGTAGAGTGTGGACGTAATGACAGGTTTAATTTGCCGATCTATTAATTCAGTCACAATTTTTCGGTGGTTACGAGCAATTTCCTTAGGTGTCGCTTCATTTGTTTTAAGATCATTAATCCCACCCATTAGAAAAACCATCTTCGGTTTCAAGTCATAAACATAATGAAGCCGGTTTAACATTCCTTCTGTACTATCACCACGAATCCCACGATTCACTATATCTTTTCTTTCTAATAATTCGTGCCAATCAACAGCTTGTGTTATCGAATCGCCAAGCATAACGATATTAGCTTGTTTTGTTGGATAGACATCATAATAGCTCGAACTCATCATATATATTTTGTTTTGGAGATAACTAGGGCCTCTAGCGTTTACTTCCTCATTTCCATTTAATTTTACAATGATAAAAATAAGTAAAAGATTCACTGCTAAGGATAAATAAAATAGCTTTTTAAATGTACCCTGCATGTTTGTACCCTTTCCTTTTTTAATTAGTTTTACCAGGTAGATAGCATTAATGTATGTACCAGCCCTTTGATTAAATAGGTTTAACTGTAATATTATGGTAAAATATATGTTGCATAGAGTTATGGGTGAAGGGAGAAAAATCATGTTAAATAAAGAAAATACAGTTTTTGTACTAGTTGACGTGCAGGGGAAACTCGCGAAAATTGTGCAAGACAGTGAAAAGATGATCGCCAATCTGAAGAACTTAATTCAAGGACTGCAGATTCTAAGGGTTCCAATTGTTTGGCTTGAACAATATCCTGAAGGGTTGGGTCCTACGAATGAAGATTTGGCAGCCCTTTTGGTAGATTTGGAACCGATTAGAAAAATAACATTCAGTGCTTGCAAAAATTCCGACTTCATAGAGGCTATCGAAAAGACCGGTCGTAAACAAGTATTAATCGCCGGAATTGAAACGCATATTTGTGTGTATCAAACAGCTACTGGCTTAAAGGATTTGGGCTATGAAGTGGAAGTTGTTGCTGATGCTGTTTCCTCACGCACCATGTTAAATAAAGAGATCGGGCTTGAAAAAATGAATTCAGCGGGAATTCAATGGACTAGTGTGGAAATGTCCTTGTATGAATTAATGGAAAGGTCAGAAGGGGAGCAGTTTAAGCAGATTTTGAGGTTGTTAAAATAAAATTTCTCAATAAAAGTACATTATCCATAATCAAATCAATTATTGTCTGCGTTTGATTATGGATAACTCGATTTTATCGTTACCAAACCAGACTCGGAGCTCGTTTGATTATAGGTAACACGGATTTATCCTCACCAAATGGGATCCAAACTCGTTTGAGGATAGATAATTTGAAATTAATAGCTACATATTCAAATGAGCGTCCTTTTTCACATAATCCAGAAACCTCTTAGTTGCCGGTGACACATGTTTCAGAGAGTTCACCGCTATACCAAGCGAGCGGTATTTTGGCTCTTCAAGCCCAATTAACCGAATATTTCTCTGTTGGCCCCGTAAAACTAGCTCAGGCAGAATACTGATTCCTAGGCCTTTTTCCACCATTGCCATGATGGCATAATCATCTGCCACTGTATATTTTACCTTTGGTATAAATGAAGAACCCTCAATAACCCGATTAATATCATCATCTCCACCTTTTCTTTGCATAATAAAAGGCTCATCCATAATATCAGCTAAACTAAGGACAGGCTTGGAGCTTAAAGGATGATCAATCGGCAATAACACCAGCATTTCGTCCTTCGCTAACGGTAATATATCAAAAGCATCCCTTGTTGGAAGTGAAAGAAAGCCGCAATCAATTTTTCCTTCCACAATCCAATCCTCAATCTCTCGATAATTCCCTTCGATAAAATTTATGGTTATATTCGGGAAATCTTGCTGAAAATCCTTAATGATTCCGGGAAGCCAGTGAACAGAAACACTTGTAAAAGTTCCGATATGAATGGTTCCCAATTCAATCCCATGAATAGAGGCAACCTGCTGCTCTAAATGTTCATTCCATTTCAAAATTTCCGTAACTATTTTTAAAATCATTTCTCCGTTTTCCGTTAATTTTACACCTGACCGATTTCTTGATAGTAATAAAAACCCGACTTCATCTTCAAGACTATTGATTAGATGACTTACCCCCGATTGGGTGAAACCCATTGCTTCTGCCGCTTTTGTTAGACTACCAAGTTCGACTACCTTTTTAAAAACTTTGTACTTGTTAATGCTCAAAAAAGGGCACCCCCGTCCACTTTAATGCATTAGTTTTACTCATGTTAACTATAGGAAACATTCGTTTTACTTGTTCTATACACCTTAGTATAATGGTTTTGTTTTACAAAATGGAGGGGGAAATTGAAAGTGACACAATTAAGGGCAGATATATTACTATTATTGGCAACGGTTGGTTGGGGAGCATCATATCTTTTAATGAAAATGGGTCTTGATGCAGTGGGGGAGTTTACCTTAATTGCGTTAAGGTTTGGCGTCGCATTTTTGATTGCTGCTGCTTTTTTTTCAAAGAGATTACGACACACTAATTTTAAAACAATCAAATATGCTCTTCTTTTAGGGTTCCTATTATTTCTTGTGTTTGTCACGGTCACCTATGCTTTGAATACTACGACTACGACGAATGCAGGTTTTTTAGTGAGCTTGACTGTCATTTTTGTCCCGTTGCTTTCAATTTTCATCTTCAAAAAGAAGATCGAACTAAGATTAATACTTAGCATTTTGATAGCTTTAACAGGTATTGCCTTACTTACTATCCATCCTCCGTTTAAAATCATGGTTGGAGATTTATTATGTATCGGGACGGCTTTGTTTTATGCCTTGCACATAACGGTGGCAGGTATTGCGGCAAAGGAGGTTGATACGCTAAATGTTGGCATTTTACAATTGGGGTTTGCGTGTTTATATGGATTAATTTTTGCTTTTATTTTTGAAACACCAACATTCCCAAGTACACCTAAGGGCTGGTTCGCTATTCTTACCCTTGCCATCGTTTGTAGTGGATTTGGTTTTATCATCCAGATCGTGGCCCAGAAATACACATCTCCCACACGAACTGGACTTATTTTTTCATTAGAGCCTGTTTTTGCGGCATTATTTGGGTACGTTTTTGCAAATGAAATCATGTCCGTGAATGGATATATCGGAGCATTCTTAGTATTTCTCAGCGTGCTCATCTCCATTGTTAAAACGACAAAGAGCCGTGCAATGGCGAAAGAGAGCGCTATTTAAATTATTAGGCCAGAGTTTCCGACCCTATGTCCCAGACGCGGCCCACAAGCCACACCGCCATCAACGCTTTTGAGCCAGAGAACCCGACCCACTAGCTTTGCATAACTTGAAAAATATGTAAATTCATGAATTTATTTTG
>JAENZK010000103.1 GCA_016841285.1 Guptibacillus hwajinpoensis
TGTCTTGGTGATCTTCCCTGAGATCGTTACGTTTTTACCAGGTTTGATGAAATAAAATATCTGAAATAAGTAATTAATAAAAGCTAGAGGGAATAGTTATCTAGCTTTTATTAATATGAAAATGGTTAAACTATTGTGCTTAAAGACAAAATTAATGAAATTTTCTGTAAAATGTAATATAATTATCATTCGAGACTGTCCTTTTGGGACAGTTTATTTACTATAGTAAAGTATAAAATTTTATGGAATATAGTATAAAAAAACTTCGTAATTTAAAAATTACTCGATGATAAAGGATGGAAATAGACATGAAAGCAAAAACAACTAGTTTTTTATATCAAGTTTGGTTTATTGTATTATGTGGTTTGGGGGGGCTATTGCTTTCATTATTGGGTTTGCCAATTGGCTGGATGATTGGTTCCTTAATATTCGCTTGTATTCTGGCCTTATTGCAACCGAGAAAGTTAGGGGTTAACCTGAAAAAAGGACTAAACCGGTACTGGTTTCAGTTCGGTCAATTTTTACTCGGAATAGAATTAGGAAGAAATGTAAACAGTTCTGTTATGAATATTTTTCAGGAGAATTGGATTACAGTCATTATTGTCATCTTAACATCAATATTTTTTTCATTTGGAACAGGTTTACTTTTATATCGTTATAGTAGGGCCGATAAGTTAACGGGGTTATTAGCAACCTCTCCAGGAGGCGTAGCAACAATGCCTGCCATTGCTGAAGAGGTCGGGGCCAACATTGGTGTGGTTACAGCTGTTCAGGCGATGCGCGTATTTTTAGTTGTTACGATCATACCAGTTGTGCTGTTTTTTATTGTAAATAATAATGGGACTAAAGAGTTTGTAAATACTCCTATTGTAGAAAATTATATTGGAGTTGCCGGAAATCCGTTCATTTGGACAATTCCCATAATGTTTGCGGCATTAATTGGCACATTTATTGGAAAACGTATTAAAATTCCTGCGCCATGGCTTATTGGGAGCTTATTAGGAGTAATTATTTTTGAATCCCTTTTTTCTAATATAGTTGACAAGACGTTGACTTTCTTTTGGCCCCACTCCCTTGTTGTTATTGGTCAAATTTTAATTGGAACAAGTATTGGTTCACGTTTCCAAAAAAGTATGTTTATTGGATTAAAACGAGTATTAGCCGTGAGCACGATAGGAACTTTATTATTAATAGTCGCCATGTTTTTTTGTGCTTATATTGTCTCAGTCATAACAGGAATCTCACTAGTTACCTCAGTTTTAGCGTTTGCACCTGCAGGTGTTGTTGAAATGTCTACAGCAGCTGTTTCCTTACATGCTGATTCGACCTTTGTTGTTGCTGTTCAAACTTTACGAATTATTATGGTTCTTTTACTGATGCCTCCCTTTATAAAGTTTATGCATAAGAGACAGGTAGCTAAAAAAGAAAAGGTTGGCACTAGCATAGTGGGGTAATCAGTTTATCTTTTTGTAAAAATGATTCCTTCTGAAACTTGATCTGCCGCTTGTTTAACAACTTTTACTAAATTTGATAAGGTATCTTGATTTATGCGTGAAGTTGGACCAGCAATACTAATGGAGGCAATGACTTGACCGTTAATATTTTTTACAGGAACAGCAATCGAAGATACACCTTGATGAAGTTCCTCTTCGCTGATTGAATAGCCCTTCCTACGAATACTGTTTAGCAGTTGCTTGAATTTTACCGGAGTCGTTATAGTGTTTTCAGTATGGCGCTGTAAACCACGAGCAATCACTTGGTCAACGAATGGTTCATCTTGAAAGGCAAGTATGGCTTGTCCAGAGCTTGTACAATGGATTGGGTTTTGTTTACCAGCGTGTGAAAGCAGGTGGACAGTGTGTTTGCTGTCCATTCTGATAAGATAAATAGCTTGATATTCTTTTAGTATTGCAATATGGGCAGTTTCTCCCGTATTTACAGCAAGGCTCTCCAATACAGGAATGGATATACGGCATAGCTGATTTTGCGTAATAATTGTATTTCCCATTCCTAAGATGGAAGCACCAAGGCGAAATTTCTTTGTTAGGGAATCTTTTGTAAGGAACCCTTCGACCATTAAAGTATTGGTTAAACGGTGGGCAGTACTAATGCCAACCTGTAATTTTTCAGCTATTTCACTTAATGAATACTCAGGCTCATCCATCGTGAATAAGTTTAAGAGCCTTAATGCGTTTCTCATGGATGATATCGATTCTTTATTACGAGAAGGATATCTCATCTTCAATTCTCCATCTTTTTTCGTCCAGTCCTCTAATATAACCTAATTTCTCGGATATTTCTTCAGCAGCTTTTTTAACTTCATTTATATTTGTTAATGTGTTTGTTCCTATTCCGCGGTGCTTTGGTCCAACAAGGCTTACTGCTGCTACTACTTCATTTGTGTAATCCCTAATGGCTGCCCCAATACTAATAATATCCTTCTGCATTTCATCAATACAAAATGAATACCCTTTTTTTCGAACATTTTGTAATTCCTGCCTTAATTGTTGAGGGTCTGTGATGCTATTAGGCCCCATTTTTGGTAATCCAGCATCGATAAGATCTTGTAACACTGTTTCAGGTTGGTAGGCTAATAATATTTTTCCAGAACCCGTACTTGTTGGAGGGTTTTTTTTACCGATATTTGTTAATAGCTTTACAGGGTTTTTGCATTCCACTTTATGTAAATAGGTAATCTCTAAATCTTCGAGAATGGCGATGTGGGCAGTTTCTCCAACTTTATGGACAAGCTCTTTTAACGTATCTCTTGATTCTTTATGAATTTCTAAATGGGAGGTAATGACGCCGCTTAAACATAATAGTGAAAACCCTAATCGATATTTATTACGAGTCTTCTCTATATAGCCTTCCTCGATTAAGTCACTGATAATTCGGCTTACCGTACTTTTACTTAACTCTAGAGTCTTAGCAATATCAGTAATGCTCCAAACAGGATTGGATGAGGTAAATAATTTTAGAATTTGTAAGCCTCTTTGGACAGATTGAAGAATATTAGTATTAGTTTCTACTGAATGCAAAAGATTCACCTCGAAAAACTCAATTTGTTCTGTACACAAATAAAATAACATAATATTCTAAAAATTTCTATTGTATTATCCTGTTTAATTTAAGTAAAGTTTAAAAAGCATTTTTTATGAAATAGGTAAATTTTTTTCTTTAAAAGAAAAAAATATTTTTGCTATTATCTTTTTTATTTACTTTTAGTACAAAGAAAGGCTAATTATCATCATTAAAAAAAATGGCACGAAAATTGCAAATAATTTAAATATACAAAAAATAAACAAGGAGGAGTATAGGTAAGGTTTAAAATTAGTTTATTAAATTAAAGTAAAGGATTATATCCGTTGAAAAAATTCTTGTTTATGCTGAGAATTGAGTGTTTAAAGAAAGGTATTACAAGTTATTCTACAGGAGGTGAATAACGGTGAGTATATATTTATTGGTTGACTTTGGAAGTACTTATACCAAAATAATCGCCGTTGATTTAGAAAAAGAAACTATTCTAGGGCGTGCTCAGGCCTATACGACAATTGATACAGACATTACGATCGGATTAAATAACGCTAAAACAAATTTAATTAATTCTTGCGAACTTGATGAGACAAGAATTGAAGGGATTTACGCCAGTAGTAGTGCGGCAGGTGGTTTAAAAATGGCAGCAATAGGACTTGTTCCTGAACTGACATTAGAGGCTGCGCGCAGGGCTGCTTTAGGGGCAGGGGCTAAGGTTGTGTGCTCATATGGATTTGAGATAGATGAGGAGATTGTTAAGGAAATAGAAGATGAAAATTGTGACATCATTCTTCTTTCAGGTGGTACCGACGGAGGAGATAAGAATGTAATTATTCATAATGCGAAGCAACTTGCAAATTCCGATATTAGTTGTCCTGTATTGGTTGCTGGAAACCGTGTAGCTGCAAACGATGTCAGAAATATTCTTGAGAGTGCAGGCAAAACAGTTTATTTAGCTAGTAATGTTTTGCCAAGTATCAACACAATTAATGCAGAGCCAGCACAACAATTTATTCGAGAGATTTTTATTGCACACATAATTAAGGCAAAAGGGTTGGAGAAGGCGCAAGATTACATTGGGAAAGCAATCATACCAACTCCAAAGGCAACGCTACAAGCTGCAGAGCTATTAGCAGATGGACATGATGAAGAATCTGGAATAGGCAGCTTGGTTATCGTAGAAATTGGGGGAGCGACAACGAATATTCATTCTGTTATCGAATCACTGCCCGCAGCACCACAAACGATCATTCAAGGGTTACCGGAATTGCGTGTAAAAAGGACGGTTGAAGGTGATTTGGGAATTAGATGGAATGCGAAAACAATTTATGACTTTGTTGGTGGAGATAAATTTTTAAGAAGTTGGCAAACGTTGGATTCTGAAAAAGATAAAACAGAAAATGAGCTAGAAGAACATGTTAGAAATCTTTCGGACAATGTGGGTTATACCCCATCAACTGAAAGTGAGTTTAATATTGATATAGCATTGGCTGAATGCGCTACTACAATTGCTGTTCAACGTCATGCGGGGACTATCCGTCAAGAATTTTCTGTTATGGGAGACAAAGTAATGGTCCAAAATGGAAAAAACCTTCTTGAAACCAAAAACATTATTGGTACTGGAGGCATTTTTAAATACGGTCTGCATCCGGAAAGGATTTTACGTTCCGCTCTATACAATCCAGAAACGCCTTGGAGTCTAAAGCCAAAAGACCCAAATGCATATGTAGATCGTGATTATATCCTGTATGGTATCGGATTACTTGCTGTAGACTTTCCAGCAAAGGCCTTAAGAATTGCAAAAAAATATTTGAAACCCACAACAATAAAAACGGAGGTCGAATCATGACAGCTGAACAAAAAATTGTAGAGTTTGTGAGCCGCACTAATTTTGAGCAAATTCCAGCAAAAACACTGAAGGTTATTAGGAACCAAGTGCTGGGCGTAATCGGGACGACTAATGCCGGCGCTACGGCAGACGGTTGTGAAACCTTATATAATCTGACAAGGGAGCTTGGTGGTAAAGAAGAGTCAACCATCCTTATTCATGGAGGCAAAGTTCCTGCAGAGAAGGCAGCTTTTATGAATGCTGTAATGGCAAGGGCTCTTGATTTCGATGATGCTCTCGCACCAGGTGCTCATTTAGGTGCAGCAATCGTACCGGCGGCCTTAGCTGCAGCCGAGTTGGCAGGAGGTTGTAGTGGCAAAGATTTGCTTACAGCCATTACTGTAGGAACTGAGGTGGCGTTAAGGTTTAATCTTGGCGAAGCTGAGTACGATGGATTTGACCCAACGGGTGTTTGTGTAATTTTAGGTGCAGCTGCTGCCGCTGCTAAGATATTACGCCTCTCAGAAGATGAGACTTGGAACGCCTTAGCTTTGGCATTTAACAGGCTCGGGGGCAGTTTCCAAAGTAATGTGGATGGGGCATTAGCAGTAAGAGTAATCGAGGGATGGGCAGCAGAAAGTGGAGTCCTATGTGCACGTTTTGCTGGTCGGGGTATTACGGGGCCGAGAAACTTCATTGAGGGAGTATATGGCTATTTACATCTCTTTGGCAGGGATAGAATTTCTCCTGAAGCAATTACCACAGGTCTTGGTGAGATTTACAATGTCGAGAAGTTGGTATTCAAGAAATACCCGAGCTGCGGTCTTACTCAGGGAAGTACAGGTGTTATTTTGGGACTAATGAAAGAAGAATCTTTTGGGGTTGATGATGTAGAGCATGTTTATGTTACTGTCCCTCCTTATACGTACAAACTGGTGGGGCACCATTTTCAGCTTGGTGCAAATCTAAAAGTTAATGCCCAGTTTAACATTCAATACTGCGTTGCAAATGCACTAATGAGAAAAAGTTCTAAACTTGCCCATTTTGAAGAGGATGCGATCAGAGATTCAGAGGTTCTAAAACTTGTAGAAAAGGTTACGGTTATTTCAGATGCTACTCTTGAAAAACGAGGGCATACACCACTTGACATGCGGCTTGTAATGAAGGATGGAAGAGAATTTGTGAAGAGTATAGAAGTAGCTCGCGGTTTCCCGGGTAATCCACTCAATGATGAAGAACATAGAGAGCGGTTCCAGGATTGCTTAGCATTTGCTCAAAAGCCTCTTCCAGCGCAAAATATTGAAAACATAATGGAAGCTGTCGATCAAATGGAATCTTTGGAGGATATTCGCAGCGTGATCCCATTTATCTTATTAAATTAAGCTTCAGTGGCAGGGTGGTTTACTGAAAATGTCAAAGATTAAGCGAAATGTTTTTGAATCCAATCGACGTTCCGTTGAGCCAGAGTGGGACGAAGAAGTTGATGTAGGTGTGGTTGGATCAGGTCTTGCCGGTTTGTCTGCAGCTATAGAGGCTGCCCGAGTGTGTGCCAAAGTCGTTATTTTTGAAAAAATGCCGAGCTATGGAGGTAACTCTATTATATCTGGCGGTGGATATTGCTCTTGGGACAGCAAGCTTAAACTTCGGCAAAAGTTTAATTTGGGCGATGATTCGTGGCTGAAGCATTGGGAGGATACCCTAAAGGGAGGGGATTATTATAACAATCCTGAACTGGTTCAGGTATTGGTTAAGGGTGCGCCAGATGGATTAAACTGGCTCATCGATGCCGGAGCAAAGATTAGGGAGACACTTGCACATATAGGGGGGCATTCCACCCACCGGAGTCACTTGGAGGCTAGGGCACGAGGTCGTGGGTATACAGATCCGTTGAAAAATCTCGCTTTAAGTCGCGGAATAGAAATTCGTTTGAAAACGCAGGTAACTCATATTTGGCGGGATGGTACTGAAGGGCCTGTATTAGGTATTGAAACAACAACTGGGGAAGAGAAGAAGAACGTCAAAGTGAACAGAGCGTTAATTCTGGCTTCTGGAGGTTATGGTAGAGATGTGAGGATGCGAATGGAATATAACCCAAGCTTAGTACCAGAATATAACTGTACTAATCAACGTGGCGCTACCGGTGAAATTATCCGGTATGCAATGGCTGTGGGAGCTGATGCACTTCACATGGATTTTGTTCAACTTTATCCTTGTGCAGAACCAAAAAGGGGCGTTATTGATTCATATGCACTGGATTGTTATTCAGGAACGGGCTTCGGCTTATTTTACGTAAACAAGCATGGTCAGAGATTTGTTAATGAACTAGATCGCCGTGACACCGTCGCTGACGCTCAGATAAAATCTGGATCAAAACCTACTTATGCTATCCTCAACTATAGGATGTTCGAAAAACTAGCAACACCCAAGGAAGTGATTCATGCTGGGGTAAGAAAAAAACGAATTATTCAAGCTGAGTCAACTGTTGAACTTGCTGAAAAATTAGACATACCCGTAGATGCCTTACAAGAAACTGTAACAAAACATAACAGGTATATTAGCGAAGGAAAAGATTCAGATTTCAATAAACCTATGACAAAGAGTATGATTCCTTTACTTGAAGGGCCGTTCTTCGCTATATCTCAATGGCCGTCTGTCCATTATTGTATGGGTGGACTACGGATTGATAAACAAGCAAGAGTGATAGACATCGAGGGAAAGCCGATACCAAAATTGTATGCGGCAGGTGAAGTTTGCGGTGGAGTCCATGGGTCAAACCGACTGGCAGGTAATTCAATTCCCGAATGCATTGTTTTTGGTCGAATTGCGGGGATTAATGCATCGAAAGAATCAATTCAATATATAGGAAATAAAACGTTTTAAGAATTCAGATCAAATAAGGAGAGAAAGCATATGACAACAAATACAATTAAGATTCGAAATAAAAGATTAACTGACGAGCAGTTCTTTAAAATACGGAATGAAGAAGTACTTCCTCAATGGGAAACTGGAAAAGAGATAGCTGACTTAAATGAGTGCATGGAAGCTGCTAGAGAATTGTCTAAAGGCAAAAGCTACGCACTAAGGCTAGCAGAGGCTAAACGCAATGGGACACATGTACTTGAGCCCCAATTTGGTCAGGCGCTTACCGAGTATATGATTGAAGGCCTCACATATGTAGAAGGAGAAACAGATTTGCCGTCTCGTGGGGTATGGAACATTTTCTCAGATTCCTATACACGGAAATTAGATTTTAAAAGGGCAGCTGCAGGCATTGAGGCAAGTAAAAAGGAAGGAAAGACGATGCTTAACGGCTGGCCTATTGTCAACTTTGGCGTGGAAGAGGCTCGAAAAATCAGAGAAGCAACACAGTGTCCGATTAATCTTAATTCAACCGACGAAGATGGACGATTACAATCAGAAATAGCCTTGGCAGCTGGATGGAATTCATGTAACGTCCGTTCCCTTCAGGAAGTTATCGCTCATTGCAAAGATATACCGTTAGAAGAAGAAATAAGAATCAATCAATACGAAGCAAGGTTAGCAGGAATTTATACAGAACACGGTATCCCTATCATGCCTCATAATCCTAGTAACCTTACTGGATATGATAGTGCAGGATTTCGCTCGTTTGTTTGTGTCTCTGAAGCCTTGTTGGCAGCTGAGCAAGGAGTTAGATACCAACATCTCTTACATGGGTTAAACATGAATTTGATTCAGGATATCGCTATGATTCGAGTAACCGAAAAGCTTTGTTATGAATATTGTGAGCGATTCGGCTACAAAGATATGGTTTTTGTCCCAGGAGGATTTCCTTTCTTAGGAGCTTGGCCAGCACGTATTGAAGAAGCGAATGCCATGATTGCTTGGAATGCTATTATCCCAATTATGGGCGGTGTAACTGACCTTATCCTAAAATGTCAAGACGAGGCTTTTGCAACGCCGACAAAGGAAAGTATGGCCAAGTCTGTCAGATTGGCAACACATTTGCTTACCCTAATGGGAACACAAAAAATGCCAGAAAACGAAAAATTAAGAATGGAAGAATACATGATTGAAATGGAAGTTAGGGCATTAATGGAAAAGTGTCTTGAAGCCGGTGATGGAGATATAGCTGTTGGATTGTGTTTAGGTGTTGAAGCTGGATGGATAGATACAATGCTTACACCTTGGAAATACAATAAAGGAAATGTCGTTGTTATGCGTGATGCAGAAAACGCCGTAAGATATTACAATACAGGAAATCTTCCATTACCAAAGGAAGTGAAGGAATACCACGCAGGGAAGTTAAGGGGAAGGGCACAGAAAGAAGGAAGAGAATTAAACTTTGATATGGTTGTTAGTGACCTTCAATATGCATCTAGATTACCTAAGTAAAATTAAATTATTAAAAAAATTGTAATAGGGAGGAATAAATGATGGGAAGAAATGGGATTAATAAAAGCGTTGTAATTGGTACTATTGGTGCGGATGCACATATGATTGGGGGATGGGTACTTAAAAAAGCTTTTGAGGATGCGGGATTTACTGTTGCTTATCTTGGGGCAGTGGTTCCTCAACAGGACTTCATCAATGCAGCAATTGAGATTGATGCAGATGCAATTCTCGTTTCATCGATGTATGGTATGGGCCTCTTGGATTGTGAAGGGTTTCGAGAAAAATGCATTGAAGCTGGTCTAAAGGATATTATTCTTTATGTGGGCGGAACTGTAGCAGCACCACTTGATCTTGAAAAGAATTGGCCTGAAATTGAAAAACGTTTTCGAGATATCGGATTTAATCGAGTTTTCCGAAATACTTGTACGGCAACTGAGGCCGTTCAGATATTGAAAGATGATTTGGGCATTGCTTAATCATAGGAGAAGATAAAATGAAAATTTACACAAAAACAGGAGACAAAGGAGAAACAAGTCTTGTTTACGGTCAACGTATTTCTAAGTACTCTCCTCGGGTCAACGCCTATGGCACTTGCGATGAAGCTAACTCGATGATTGGCCTAGCTCTATCATCAATTCCTCGAGAGGAACGATGGACCGAAATTCATTGCATTTTCCATGTAATCCAAACTAAACTGTTTCATGTAGGGGCAGAATTGGCGACTCCGCAGGGGAAAAAGGTCGGATGGATCATTGTTGATGAAGATATTAGTTTCCTAGAAGAACAAATTGATCATTTGGAACACGAATTACCACCTTTAACTAATTTTATCTTACCCGGTGGACATCCTGCAGGTGCTGCACTCCATGTGGCACGAGCGATTGTACGCCGAGCGGAGAGAAGTGCCGTGGAAATTCAAAAAACAGAATCTATTAATCTGGTGGTAATCCAATATTTAAATCGTCTTTCAGATTTTCTCTTTGTTGTCGCAAGGTATATCAATCATCTCATGGGCTCACGTGAAGCAACTTTGCATCAAGAATAATTTGTTTTAATTGTAGATTCAAAGCAGAATGGCAGGAACGGATAGAATAATTTCTATCCGTTGTTATCTAAAGAGAATTAAACTTTGATATGGTAGTAAGAGATCTTCAAGTTGCATCTAGATTGCCAACACGCAAAAACAGCAGGTATATGGTACCTGCTGTTTTTGCGTGTTGGCAGTCTTTTATAAGTGATATAAATTGACAGAATATTACTTTAACTCCTATACTTTCCTTAATCAAGGCTAAAATTAATTTGTATCAACCATTGCAATACAAATGGTTAGGGGGATTTATTTTGTTTGCTGAGGTTTTAATGATTTTGCCAGATAAAGAAGTTGTTCAATTAGTAAAAGAAATACAGAGTGAGCTAAATGTCAATATAAGTATAATAGAAAATTCATTTATGGATGCCGTTCACGAAGTTCATGAAATTGTATCCCGAGGACCTGAAAGGATCAGAGTATTAGCTAGTGGAGGGTCAAGTCTGATGCTTTTACAGCAGCAATTTCCTTCTATGCATTTTGTTGATATTTATCCGACCGAGTTCGATATTGTGCTTGCGCTGAGCAGAGCCAAGACAATCAAAAAAGAGCTAGGACTATTTATTGCGGCATACAAGGACCTAGATGTAGTTGAAAAGCTAAGTTCAATTCTTAGCCTAAAGGTGAAGGTCTATGTATATAGTGATTGGCAGGATGTTGAGGTCAATATTAAACAAGCCCTTGAAGATGGATGTGAAGTGATATTGGGCGTAGGTGATAAAATGGCCAATATAGTGAGGCAAGCTGGTTTGCAGTTTATTCCTGTCATGATTGGGGAAGGGACGCTGAGAAATGGAATTGAATGGGCTAAGAATATCGTACAACTTGAAAGACGGGAGAAATTAACTGCTGAACAGATCACTACCATTTCGATGTATGCTCATGAAGGGATTGTTATCCTTAATGAAGACAAGGTCGTTACGGTTTGTAACCCGGTAGCTTCTAAAATGTTGGGATTAACTGAAAGAGAGATAGTTGGTCGGTCATTAGCTGATTTAAATGACGGGCTTAACTTAGTTACTATTGTTGATGATTTTGAGAAAAAGTTGGGTTTTATTCATCATGGACCGAATGGCAGCGTTTTGGTAAATAAGTTTCCAATTATTGATCAAAATAGTTCAAGAGGAGTATTATTGACTCTTATTGAAATGACAAAAAATCAAGAAAATAAAAACAGCAAAGCTGCTTATACAAAGGGACTCATAGCAAAACATTGTTTTGATGATATTGTTCATGTAAACAGCAGGATGTCTTCAATTATTAAAAAGGCAAAAAAGTATGCCAACACGGATTGTACTGTATTAATAAGGGGGGAAAGTGGTACAGGTAAAGAGCTTTTTGCTCAAAGTATTCATCAATTAAGCAATCGAAAGCGTTTCCCATTTGTTGCTGTAAACTGTGCAACATTGGATGATCAACTGTCAAAAAGTGAACTTTTTGGTTATGCTGAAGGTTCTTTTACCGGTGCAACAAAGGGGGGGAAACCTGGCTTGCTTGAAATAGCCCACGGTGGCACCATATTTTTTGACGAAATTGCGAAAATGAACTTAGAACAGCAGGGCATTTTGTTACGGGTCTTACAGGAAAAAGAGGTGCGCAGGATAGGAAGTGATCGTGTAATCCCTGTCGATGTCCGGGTAATTACCGCATCTAACGAAAACTTGGAGGATTTAATTAAAAGAGGCAGTTTCTTAGAGGATTTGTACTACCGCTTGAACGTGTTGGATTTAGTCATACCTCCCTTGCGAGAGAGAAGAGAGGATATCTCTGCCCTAGCGGTTTTCTTTTTAGGTAAACTTTCCAGAAAGTATGGTAAGGCAATACATTCATTGCCAGTATATCTGCTAGATATGATTTCAAATATAGATTGGCCTGGTAACGCTAGACAACTGGAGAATTTTTTAGAAAAATGTGTTGTATTGGCTGACAATGAGAAAGAGGTGTCAAAAATCATCCTCAGCTTAATGGAAGAAGAAATGAAAAAAAATATAATTGTAAATAGCGAACAAACTGTTGGTCAGGATCAAATCAGTGTAAGAATAGGTACTTTGTCGGAAATGACTAGTGAAATTGTTAGTAAAATAAGCTCCATAGCTAACCTAAACACTAATGACCTGTCACTAAAACTCGGAATTAGTAAGCCCACTTTGAGAAGATATTTAAAACAAAAATAACGACTTTTTCTGTAATGGGTCCTTATTCAAGAAGAAAATTTTTTTCGCAAAGAAAAAAATTTTCTTTTTTTGTATAGACCGATTTTATTTTTTTTGAAAAAATAGCCAATTAATTAAAATGGGCTTCTGGGCATGAAAATTGCATATAAAATAAATAAGTTCCAAGTCTAGGAAAACGAAAGGGCAGTATACGCATTCAGTAGACTGACAATCTGACTGCAATATAATATTTAAAAAAATGCAAGGTAAGTAAGATCATCAATCAATATAGGTCCACCTTTGTTAAGGGAAAGAATGAGGAGAGGTAAAAGTGTTTTTAAGAGAGAAAGAAATATTATTTAAGGCAAGACAAGATAGTGATTATCTAAATCAATTACTAAAAAGTGAAGAAATGAAGAAGTTTATTAATCATGCTATTAAAGCATATACAAAGTCCCCTGCAAGATTTATGGCTGTCAACAGGGTAGAGTGGGACGATTTATTACAGGCAGCTTATATCGGGGTGTTTAAAGCAATTAACAATCTAAATTTAAACTTATCCCCTAATGAGTGGGTCCGATACACATATTTAAAAATTCAAGGAGAACTAAGATACTTCTCTAGATCAAATGATTCCAATATGATCGTTATTTCGCAACGTATAAGAGAAATGTATCCGAAATATATCCAATTTTTTGGAATATATTGGAATAATAATGATAGGGATCCGACAATTGAGGATACGATGAAGTACTTTAATATCTCTAAGGATGATGCATTTGATTTGGTATATGGTATGCAGGATATTATATACAATGATACTAATCTTAAAATGAGTAGTGGAATTAAAAAGATGAATGTAGTAGACATTTATGAGTCGAAAAGTAAAAACTCTAGTGTGGAAAATTCTGTGATAAATAAAATAATGGTTGAGATGTTTTTAAATAGGGTTAATACGATTCAGCGTAAAATACTCTACTTGTTTTATTTTAAAGGACTTAATAAATCTGAGATTTCTAAAATAGTAGGATGCTCTAACTCAATGATCACTAAACATATCAATACAGCATTTAATATTATACAAAATTCTTAATTAGTTTAGTAATTCAAAAAAGGGGTAGCCAAATGAGTAAATGTTATTGCTTTGAAAAGTATGAAGACAAACTGCCAGAAGGTATAAATGTGATATGTTTTAAAGAAGCCTGCAAGAACTATAGAGAAAACAAAGAAAAGGAAAGGAAGAATGGTGATTGTAAATCTCCTTAAAGTTAAAATTGTAGGATCATTTTGTTGCCAAGCATCAGGGATTCCTAAAAACGAAAATTTAAATTTGTTCCGTATATAAGAAAAATAGCATAATATTCAAAATATTTCTATTATATTATCTGATTATAGGAAGTAAACGTTTACAATTTGTTGGTTAAATAATTAGAAAAGGGATGATGTAATATGCGTACACAAGTAGGAATTATTGGAGCAGGACCAGCTGGATTAATG